>DVDT01000065.1 GCA_015296085.1 Trichormus sp. M33_DOE_039
ATTCTTTGTAGCCAGAGAAAATTTAGGAATCCAATACTTTTGTTCCTTGATTATTTTGTTTCGCTAAGTAGGCTACGCAGAAATTAAGAGTCTGATTTTTCTCTGTAGAACATGAATTAGCCCTAGGGGTTAGGGGGGATCTAAATGTACTTAAAGTCACAGCCGAACACTTTTCAAACACCCTCTAAGGTATCCATTCAGTGATTACCTCCAGTTCGGAATCAAATATGAGTAAACAAAGCCGTTGATTCTCGATCAATATTTTACCTATTGGTTCTTAGAACAACTCTGAGTATGTTTCTTGGCGAATAGCAAGATACAAACAACGCTCTGGCTCTAAACGGCATCGTGATATCTATCTTTAGCTGGCATAGTAGAATTTATTTAAACTAACGCTTTTAACAACGCCTGAAGCTTGAGTTGAATTTCTGCAAATTCTCGATCAGGATCAGAACCTGCGACGATACCTGCACCAGCATAAAGTCTAGCGCGATCGCCATTAATTAATGCGGAACGAATCCCGACAATAAACTCACAGTTACCTTGAGAGTCTACCCAACCTAAAGGCGCAGCATATAAACCCCTCTCAAAGTTTTCATAACGGCGAATCTCTGCACAGGCGATATCTCTAGCTGCACCGGCTACGGCTGGTGTGGGATGTAATTGAGCGACAATTTTTAAGGGATGGACGTTAGCTGGAACTATTGCGCTAATTGGTGTCCATAGATGCTGAATATTAGATAATTGTCTCAAACGCGGAGCTAATACTTGGGGCAATAAACCTAGTTGGGTGAGGCGTTGGGTAATAAAATTCATCACAAGTAAATGTTCATGTCTTTCTTTTTCACTATTGAGTAAGCGATTTGCGTTAGCTGCATCTTCCGCAGGGGTTTTTCCCCTGGGTGCAGAACCAGCCAATGCGTCAGTAATTAATTGTTGATTATGAATACTAATTAATCTTTCTGGACTCGCACCAATAAAACTTTGTCCTTTGCCATTACTTGTAGAAAAAATATAACAGTTAGGATGATTTTTTCGCAGATTATTTAATGAATTAAATAAATTAAAATTTTGATTGGAATTTACATCTAAAACGTCTGCTAGTACAATCTTGCTGAGACGACTAGAATTAATTTTTTCTAAAACTGATACAACAGAATGTTTGAAATGTTCTGTCTTTTTGATGGAATTTTTCGTAAAAATTGCGGGAAAATAATCGATTTTAGGTGAATAAGGTTTTAGAGAATTAATAGTTTCTATTTTATGACTGAGTTTTTGTAAAAATAACTGAATATTAAAATTAGCATTAATAATAGTATTGACTACTAAAATACATTGTTCATTTTTGACAGATATCTGCCAACGTGGTAAAAAAACCGTAGCCGCGGGAAATGGATAATCAATCTGGTGAGGTTGATCAAAAAAGCTGAAATAACAAAAAAAGTGCGGCCCAGTAAAGACTGCCTTCTTATCACCAAAAGTAATTATATTCTTGAGATGAGATTGAATGAAATATTCAGCTTGAGTAAAACGGTCTGCGCCATGAATCTGGATTTTCTTCACTGCGTCGATAGCGGCGATCGCCTCACCTTTGCCTTTATTCTCAAAGTAAAAATTTATTTCATTTGCTTGCGCTAATTTATCCAATACTATTAAAGGATCAACCAAATCAATTGGTAGGGAAATGCTCACAATCTGCCGACAATTATTTTTGAGGCAATTTTCCTGAACAGCTAACAAAAATTGGTAGAGGTCTTTTTGTTCTACAACAAAGTTACTACGACATGGTGAAACTGTCATAAATCTAGAAATAGTAAATTTTTTTTAAGTTATCTTCCTAAAGTGTAATTAAACATGGTCGTATTTCTACAGGTAGCATATTCAGTCACCATTTCACCAGAGTATGGCTTGCTTTGTTTATGGTGTTCTCAAACCCTGACAAGCGAGGTTTATTCTGTGGCTGCCAACAAAAAAATGTAAAATTTGCCACGGGGAGGTTAAGGAGTTGTAACATACGTGCTGCGTTCTGAGTGAGTACAGATAATTGATCAGGCTTACTTTCAACTAATACACTGAACTAAACAGAAAGTATATTACGCATCACTCAGCATGAATGAATTATGAGTAAATTTTTGTTAGTTTAACTAATCAGGACTGATGACTACAAAACAAATTTACCGTCCTAAGAGTAAATTATGGATGGCGGCAATTAAACCGCCAATGTACAGCGTGGCAATTATGCCAATTTGGGTGGGATCATCTGTAGCGTTTGCAGAAACTAAAAGTTTTAATGTTGCAATATTTTCTACTTTTGTAGCTGCCGCAATTTTGATTCTGGCGTGGGAAAATATCAGTAATGATGTATTTGATTCAGAAACAGGTATAGATATAAATAAACACCACTCATTGGTGAATTTAACTGGTAAGAAGAGTCTAGTATTTTGGTTAGGAAATTCGTGTTTGATTGCGGGGTTGCTGGGAATATTAGCGATCGCCATATGGCAACAAGACCCCACCGTCATCGGTATAATTCTGTTGTGCTGTGCTTTGGGCTATATGTATCAAGGGCCTCCCTTTCGTCTAGGATACCAAGGTTTAGGCGAAATCCTTTGCTTTTTTGCCTTTGGGCCTTTGGGCATCACCGCCGCATACTACAGTCAAACTAAAACTTGGTCATTCACAAGTTTAGCTGCCTCCGTAATTGTGGGGATTGTGACAACTTTAATTTTATTTTGCTCACACTTTCACCAAGTCAAAGATGACATTGCTGCCGGCAAGCGATCGCCCATTGTGCGTTTAGGTACAGCCACAGGTGCAAAAGTTCTTACTTGGTTTACAGCTAGCATTTACCCACTCAACTTGCTGTTTGTAGTATTGGGTATTTTCCCACTGTGGACACTATTAAGTTGGCTAAGTCTCCCCTACGCCTACAAATTGTGTCGCCATGTCCAAGAAAATCACAACCAACCTGAAAAAGTCAGCAATTGTAAATTCATCGCTGTAGCTGTGCATTTTTGGAGTTGCTTGTTATTAGGTGTAGGATTTGTAATCGCAGGTTTTTAAAGGCAAAAGGCAAAAGGCAAAAGGCAAAAGGCAAAAGAAAAGAATGCCCAGTCCCCAGTCCCCAGTCCCCAATCCCCCATCCCCAAGCTACCACTTTGAATTTCGTACAATAACACGGAAATTCGCGCGATCGCTAGTTACTAGTCACGGTATTTGGGAAACCCGCGAAGCCATTATTCTCAAGTTGAGTGATTCCACAGGGAAAGTCGGCTGGGGAGAAATCGCCCCCATTAGTTGGTTCGGTTCTGAAACTCTAGAACAAGCTTTAGATTTCTGTCACCAACTCCCCCAAGAAATTACGGCAGCAAATATTTTTTCTATTCCCGATAATTTACCAGCTTGTCAGTTTGGCTTTGAATCAGCGTTGGAGGGATTGGGGATGAGGAACTGCCCAATGACCAATTTCCAATACAGTGCTTTACTTCCCGCCGGGGATACGGCATTACATCAATGGCAAACTCTTTGGCAGGAAGGATATCGCACGTTTAAATGGAAAATTGGCGTAAATCATATTAGTCAAGAACTCCAAATATTTGATTTACTGACGCAAGCCTTACCATATACAGCCAAACTGCGCTTAGACGCTAATGGTGGACTGAACTATGAACAGGCGCAATTATGGTTAGGAACTTGTGATCAGTTGCGAAAAAACTCTGAGTCAGCTGTCGAGATTGAGTTTATTGAACAACCGCTACCTGTGGCAGATTTTTTCGGGATGTTGGCATTGAGTCAGTGCTATGATACTGCGATCGCTTTAGATGAATCCGTCGCCACACTGCAACAATTAGCAGCTTGTTACGACAAAGGTTGGCGAGGAATTTTCGTGATTAAACCAGCTATTGCGGGTTATCCCTCGCGTCTGAGAAGATTTTGCCAACAGCATAAAATTGACGCAGTATTTTCATCAGTATTTGAAACTGCGATCGCCAGACTTGCTGCACTCAGACTAGCAGCAGAATTATCCTACAAAAACAGGGCTGTTGGTTTTGGCATCAATCATTTTTTTACCCAAGCAGAAGATGACACCTGGCCACAAAGTCTATTTTGATCACCTAATTCACCATGATTTGCTAATTGGCGAAAATAACCAAGAATTTCAGCAAATCGCCACCCAACTACACACCGAATTCACCCAATTATCAACGCCAAATCATCCACTAAAAATCATCCTAGCTGAACGAGAACCAGTCAAATTATTAGCCTGTTTTCTCGCCGCTTGTACCGCTAATTGCCAACTGTTCTTATGTAATCCTGACTGGGGAAAACAAGAATGGGATCAAGTATTTGACTTAGCACAACCCGATATAATTTTTGGCATCAGCCATGATGCTGAAATTTACCATTCCCCCCGTCCTTCCGCAATTGCTCCACTTGGGCAAAGCCCAACACCGCATTGCTCCCTGCCCCATTCCCTAATCATGATTCCCACCGGCGGTTCATCGGGCAAGATTAAATTTGCCATGCACACCTGGGAAACTCTCACAGCGTCAGTACAGGGATTTATAGAATATTTTCAGCTACAACAAGTGAATTCCTTTTGCGTTTTGCCGTTGTATCATGTCAGCGGTTTAATGCAGTTTATGCGTGCTGTGATCACTGGTGGTAAACTCGTAATTCTACCTTTTAAATCAATAGAATTATCTCAAAGTTACCAGATTAATCCGCAAGATTTTTTTATATCCTTAGTACCAACGCAATTACAAAGACTGCTACAGCATCAAGAATTAACTGCTTGGTTAGCTCAATTTCAAACTGTGCTTTTAGGTGGTGCGCCTGCTTGGGATGAGTTATTAGCAAAAGCCAAATTTCATCGTATCCGGTTAGCACCAACTTATGGCATGACCGAAACAGCTTCTCAAATTGCCACCCTTAAACCTGATGATTTCTTAAGAGGCAAAACTGGCAGTGGACAAATTCTGCCACATGCTCAAATAAAAATTTGTGACAATCAAGGACAAGTTTTATCAGCCAATCAAATAGGCAATATCACTATTCAAGCAAAATCTTTAGCTCTGGGTTACTATCCTCATTGCTGGAATCATCAAGATAATTTTTCTGTAGATGATTTAGGCTGTTTAGATGAACAAGGTTATTTAAACATTGTTGGACGTAACAGCGATAAAATTATCTCAGGTGGAGAAAATATTTACCCCATAGAAATTGAGTCAGCCATACTGCAAACGCAAATGGTTATTGATGTGTGTGTAATTGGTGTAACTGATCAAGATTGGGGACAAGCATTAACAGCCGTTTATATTCCTAAAAATCCAGCTATTACTTCTGAGGAAATTAAAAACGCACTCCAAAATCAATTGAGTAAATTTAAGCTACCTAAATACTGGATTCCTCTTGAGAGCTTACCGCGTAACAACCAAGGTAAGATTAATCGCCAAACATTACAAGAAATAGCTAGAGAATTTTTAAGATAAGCAACACATTAGTATAACTACACGGCTAAATTTATACTTTGAGAAACTCCTGTATGATGGTCATCTTGACCTTTTTGTGCGGACGATATGCCCGCAACACAAGAAATATTGAATTATGTTTTATGCAATCACTTCTCTAGCTTTCCTTCGCTCTGATTCTTCTATTTCTCTGCGATTTCTTTCTAGCCAATGGACAATATTAGTTGGTAATGGTTGCTTATTGCGAGTATTCGCTTCAATACAAACGTGGCGAGTAATGGCCTTAGCCACTACTACTTCAGACAAGGCGATTTCGTAGTTAATTTCAAACTTTTCTGCACCAACTTTTTGCGGCATTAAACTAACTAATAACTTGTCTCCACAAAATATAGGACGCAGAAAATCGACGCTAGCGTGAACAATGGGAAAAGCTACCTGGGGATGCGTAAAAAAATCTTTGAGATTAATCCCGGATGTTCTGAGAGATTCTTCATAAGCTTCATGACAAATACTCAGAATATTGGCGAAGTAGACTACACCTGCTGCATCTGTATCTTGAAAGTGAACAGTGCGATGATAACTAAAGGACATAAATAGAATTCATTGATAAAAAAATAGCAGGTTACAGACCTGCTCTAATGCTTAATTTTACTGCAATGTCAATACAAATTACTTGATGGGCAAATATATGTCTTCAGAGGTAGGGTTGAGGTAGGGACGCTGTAAATCAATGGCATGATCTTGAAAGTGTTGATGAATAGCTTTCATCCTTTCTTCTACAGCATTCTTACCTTTTTGCCAAGCTTCCAGTAACGCATTAGCTAAGATTTGGCAGCGATTCATGCCAAAACTTTCTTGTGCTGTAAATTTTTGAGTCGGTTCTTCAGCTAGTCCTAAACCTGGTGCTAAAAACTTGGTAAATAAAGGTATTTCTGGACGAAAATAAGCTTGATGTTCTTGATAGACAAATTGCAAAATTTTGTGAATCGCTGGATAGTCGTGACTTTCAAAGTAGAGTACACCAGCATCGTAACGTTCGTAGGCACTAGGGTTATAAAGGACTTGAAAGGTAAAAGGAATAGTATTAGTGTTGAGTTGCTGGGTGAGGCTATCCATGAGAGCGATCGCACCAGCCGCACTAAAATTAAAATATATTCTACCAGTACCTAAATTTACGTCTGGGTTGCCTTGTTGTTCCTGTCCTACATTACTCACAGCTAAATAATGGCCATTTTGCAAGCGATTATTCGGCATCCAAATCGCTACTGATTCACCAACTTGGGCAGATTTTTTTCCAGGTTTGAGATGACAATCTGGTTCAATATATAAAGTTAAACCATTTTTAGTCACTGCCAGACTACCATCAGGCTCTTTTCTCAGCACTTCCCAACTAGGATCAAAATAACCTCTACCATGATTGTTCGCTTGTAGTTGTTCGTAAAATTCCCAGTCGATACCCACAATAGAATTAGTCGCTAAATTGTGTGGAACTTGATAGTTAGTATTACTAGAATCAACTGCCAAGCTGCTTTGTAAGACACCGTTGTAATAGACACCATAAATAAAATTACGCAATAATAAATTGAGATACTTATGTTGTAAGTCTGGAGAATTTTGTTGAAATCTATCTGCTACTTTGGTTGGTAAGGCAAACGGTTGATAATTAGGATGATAGATACAAAAATTAGGCTCAATGTGGATATTAGCAGCTATATCTTTTAAGGAATTTAACATTGTTCTTGCAGAGTAATTTAGCATTAATCAATCAAAAATTCAGTCTTGAGCAGTTTTTTCCCTTTACCTTTTGCCCCTTACCTATTTAATTAGCAGCCACGCAAGCGAGTTTTTTCGTAATACAAGCGAACTAACTGCTTTTCTTTTTCTGGTTGGGGTATTTTATCAATCTTGGCGATAGAACTAATAATTACTGAATCATCCACTCCCAGAATACTGACTATGGATTGTTCAGGCATAGTCAGGATATTTTTGGCAATCTGTAACTTATAAATATCAGAATTATCAAAGCTTTGGCAATTATTAATACTGTCTTGAATTTGATGAATTAATGCCAGTCCTGTAAATTTGATAACTCTTACCAAAAAATCACTACTATATTCCAAAATCATTGGGAAAGCATTCAGGTAAGCCTGTAATAAAGCTACTAATGAGGGTTGAATATCCTCTAATGGAGTCACGGCTAATTGTAGAGATTCTGCTAACTCTAAAGTTGGATCTATTACTAAGCTAGAAAGCCAAAATCCTAAGTAACTAGCTAATATATTGCCCAAATCAAAAGCGGGATCTCCCCAACCACAGGCTTCCCAATCAATTAATCGTACTAAGCAGTTATCTAATTGATTCCACCGGGAATGAATTAAGATGTTGTGCAGATTCAAATCATTGTGTGTTAAGCAGCAAGGATTCCATTCATAAGCTAAATCAGCGATCGCTGCTTCTAAACTTTCATAACGTTGATAAAGCGCATAAAACTGTATTGCTTCGCGCTTAACTTTACCAAAAATCTCTGGACTGATTGAATCTATACCTTGTGCTGGGTTGTAAAAACTGTAGCGAAACTGTCCTTGGGGTGCAGTCGCCATAAAATCGCGGTATTCCTTGCGTTGGAACGTAGCGCGATGTAGTGCTGCTAATGTTGTCCCGATTGCTGAAGCAATCTCTACAGGAAAAATATTGTGGTGTTGATAAAAATTACTTAAGTCTAGGTATTCACTGAGATAGCTACGCACCAAGATGGAATTTTCTTCATCAAAATGTAGCACTAAGGGCGCGATCGCAGAAATATTACCTAAAACTGGAAACTGTTGTAGTAATTGTTGGAAAAGCCATTCATTGAAAAATTCATGGGGCATTCCATCGTTTTCAATGTTATGTTTTTGCTTCACTAGGAGTTGACGATTATCTCCTAAATTCACCACTAAATTGCGATTTTTCTTATTAGTTTCAGGCAGCTTAACAGTATTAAAAGTACCATCTACTAAGCTACACAGACCTACTTGTTGTAGATACCGGATAACATTTTGAGAAGATAGTGGTGATAACATATATTATTTCCTAGTTAGTAAAATCGCCGTAAAATCAGTGAGTGTCAGGCTTATTTTTACTTGAGCAATTTAGGTAGATAACAACAAGTATTTATATAGCGATGTTCTTTCAATCTATTCCATTAATATCTCATCTGTTTGATTTCAACCTGCCAAAATGGCAATAATTAGCTTTATTTTTACTTTAATTTTTGATGTTTTCTCTACCAAATCTTTATAGTCAATGCGCTTATTTAATAAAAGCAACTCAAGATTCTTCAAATAAAGAAATTGAATTAGAACTCATTATTTTTCTAAAATATTGATTAATTGCTTAGTTCTGAATTATACACAAATAAAATATTGAACATTCAGATGTTCAACTTAATTTAAGACTTATCATCCTTATCAATCAGGAACAAATAATTTCTACAACTATTAAATTATACTTTATACTTACATATTTTTTGTATTATTTATTACACAAATATTTTATTTATAATAATTTATCAATAATAGTTAGTAATGTATTTTCAACTTTATCAGTTTTGTGTAGTTCAATGATCATCTACTAGAAAAACTGTCTTAAGGTAGATGTAAATGAATATAATTCAGTATCGTACTTAGAGATGATTTTGCTGATCAGATGTTGGAGGATTGTGCAGTAGGTAGATAAAGTATGACTACCCGAAGATCGCTTATATTTAGTATATTTTTATACAAAATTTATTATTTACTGATAAAGCAGATAATTGCTCTATAGATGAAACTACATAGCAACCCTGAGATATTCAATGCCACGAATATGACATCAGCTGTTATTTCCATTTATCATCATGAAGTTACAACAACCGGATATTTTAGATAGGTAGAAATTATTTTTTTAGGGAAAATATTAATGAGCAAGCGGTGAAAATACCGTAGGGAGTTTTTTTTGATACAAAATAGAGGTCAATAATTCGCTCTTGTTTGCTCTACATCTGTCAGGACTGGGAATAATTATGAATTTTGTGGATTTTAAATTTTTCCATCCCAAATCTAAAATCCAAAATTCTCCAGCCTTCTCTTGTGGTGTAAATTAATATAGATGTACTATCAAGTGTCAACAATTGCTACCGCACAGCAACAAGTTGATTTACCATGACTGTCAGTGCCAGCATCCCTAAAATAGTCATTAGACCTGCTGGCATAAATTTGCGTGTTTTGGCTAATCTCAAGGCAAAGAAAATGACTAAAACAGCAGTGATGCAGGTTGTAAAAATCAAAGCCCAGGCTTGTCCTTGCAATTGCAAGTAAGCACCAAGCATCAGTATTAAACCGCTAACCAGACCACTCAGGAGGGAAACTTGACTATTAGCTTGAAAGTAACCAATAATGCCACCAATGATCGCTAACATACCATAGGCGATCGCAGCAATTATACTTAAATTCATGGTTAATCCTTATGTAGATTTTGCTTTTCCTACCTAGTCCCGCAGAGAATCAACCTGTTTCACATTGAATCTATATACAGTGTGTAACGAGGATGCTGATAAAAGCTAAGTTCTTTATTTTGAATTTTGAATTCCTTTGATTGACGGATAATCCAGCTATGCCCACGGCAAGTTCTTCTTCCTATGCCCATATTCAATTTCTCCAACGCCAAGCAGCGTCGCTTCTACTTTATCAATCAGTTCTTCAAGATGAAGTAGGAATTGCCTTTTTGGAATTGTTGCAAGCTATTCGCTACACCGATGCTGATGCAAGGGGTTGCTTACAGGCTTATGGTAGTTACTTTCGTGCCTTAGCAAATCAACAGCAAACGTGGGAAGACTACCTCATCACTCAAATTCTCACAGCGGAAAATCCGTTCACGAAACTAGCCCAACAGCGAGACATGGAGGCTTTACCTCAGGCTTTACTAGCCGCAGCCCAGCATGATTTACAAATATTACAGAGTCTTTACGAATGCAGTAGTGCGATTTTGAGTGAATGGGTACAAGGCGTAGGACATTTAGCCGTGTCTCCTGTGGTGTGGTACGTTGAACCAGAGGACACAGCTAAAGAAGCAGGGCTAGCATTCTCTCTGCACCACACTGACAATTGGGGAGAGTTAGTAGCAGACTTAGCAAACCACTATCGGCAATTTGGTACAGGCTTGTTTGCCCAATATCGCGCATTGCGTTGGCAAGGAGGACAATTTATTGGTATTCCTTACCCTGATCCCGTGAAGTTGCATCACCTCGTGGGTTATGAATCCCAGAAAGATGCCCTGATCAAAAATACAGAATTTTTATTAGCAGAAGAGGTAGCACTGCACGTATTACTGTATGGGACTCGTGGCGCAGGTAAATCTTCCTTAGTCAAGGCTTTGTTGAATGAATATAGCCATCGCTACCTCCGCCTGCTAGAAGTGACAAAATCAGACTTGCAAGATTTACCAACCATTGTGGAAAAGTTACGTGGCTTACCACAGAAATTTATTATTTTTGTTGATGATTTATCTTTTGAAGAAGATGATGATGCGTTTAAAGCCTTAAAAGTGGTTTTAGAAGGGAACTTAACTGCTAGACCACAAAATGTAGTTGTGTATGCTACGTCTAACCGTCGTCACCTGATTCGGGAATTCTTTGCTGATCGACCGACTCCCAAAGACAATGAAGAAGTTCATGCTTGGGATACCATGCAAGAGAAACTTTCCTTTAGCGATCGCTTTGGTTTAACTTTAACCTTTGAGTCCGCCGACCAAAAAACATACTTGCAAATTGTACAGCATCTTGCCGTACAAGCTGGAATTGACCTCACCCAGCAAGATTTAGAATTTCAAGCCTTACAATGGGCAACACGTCATAATGGACGTTCTGGAAGAACAGCACGACAATTTATCGATTTTCTCAAAGCAGAATTATCACTTTTTGGAGGCAATAACAATACATCAGACATCAAATCATCAGTCAGTTGATGGAAAAACACAACTATGTTAAAGACGATAAACTAGGCTAAAACCCTCTTCCCTTCTGCCTAACTTGCGGGAAGAATTTCGCGTAGATTGCTTCCCTGAAAGGGTACTGCCTGATCCCAATTACAAATATTTAAATCGTTCTATTTAAACTTAAAAAATTGCAGTAGTTTGCAACTAAATGAGGTACACAACCAGAGAATTCACATAAAAATTCTTCTTCCTTCTGTCTTTTGACTTCTGCCTCCAAACCAGCAATATGCAGTCATCTATGTTCAGCAATCGATTTATATTAGGTATCGTTGCCTTTAGTGTCAGCTTTGGTCTTAGCCTAGTTCCGAAGTGGGATTTTAACCAAGCTTTTCTCACAGGAGTAATTACTGTAGTTGCTACCTATGCAGCTGCCTTATTTGTAGATAAGCGACGTAGAACCCATGAACTGCTGATTTTGGCTTCCTTTCGCAAACGTATTAAAGAAACGGAAGGACTAAAACTTCGGGTTGTCAGAGAAATTGAGCAAATAGAAACCCACCGTAATTTACTTTACAACGAAACTAAGCAATTACAAAATCACATCCTCGAATGTCGCAACCAAAGAGATACTTTACATCGAGAATTAGGCACATTCGCCGCACAAAAAAAACAATTGGAGTCAGAACTTATTAACTTTAGAACAGAAATTCAAAGTTTAGAAAATAATCAAACTGAACTGCATCATTTACTATCAAACTTAACATCAGAAAAACGCCGTATAGAATCTAATTATAATGCGTTTCATGCTGAAATTAACCAGTTGCAAACTCATATACAAGAACTTAGACAAGAAAAACAAGAAATAGAAAGCAATATCACCCTCTTAGGTAGAATTAAACCTCAGTTAGAAGAGAAGCTTTATGAATTGCGACTAGAGATTCAAAACTTAGAATCAGAAAAAAATCAACAAAATCAATTGCTGCTAGCTACAACAAACGAAAAAGATGATGTGACAGCCACAATCAATTCCTTGCAATCTCAAAAATCACAGCAACAAGAACAATTACAACAATTAAAAAATGAAGTTTCTCTACTGCAACAAGAACGTGATTTGTTGCAAAATCAAGTTTGGGAGCTACTACAGCAAATAGAAACATTTAATCAAGAAACTATTTCTGAAGATTCATCAGAAGAAAATCTTGAAGTATTTCCTTTTGCCGACTTACTAGAAACTGAAGAAACATCGGATACTATACCTGAGATATGGGATCAATTCTTTAATCAATTACCAGGACATGAATTTCAGGTATTAAAAGCCATAGTCGAACAAGATAATCCTCACCCAACTATTAAAAAAATAGCTGAATCTAATATTACCATGCCTAATATATTAATCGATTCTATAAATGAACTTGCTAGTGATGTTATCGGTGAATTAATTATTGAAACAACTGCGGATAAACCAGCAATTTCTCCAGAACATATCCATCATGTCATCCAAATGATTGCCTTGTATGAAAACCTCATGGCTAGACACGCCTCCTCAAATTAAATTTTCAGGTACGTTGTAAAATAGTCATTATCATAGGTTGATCGATATACCTTGGCGTTGATATCCAAATACAGTAAAATACATGGCAAAGCTCAAACTCTCGAAAAAAACTACAACTGCTTTAATTAATTCTCTCAGTGCTGGAGTAGTTCCCAGAATAGGAGTTGAACACATAGCAGTTGGTCGAGAAAAAGAACTTAAAAGCCTATTACAAAATCTCGATGATATAGCCGAAGGTGTCGCCGCATTTCGTTTTATAATTGGCAACTATGGTTCTGGTAAAAGCTTCATGCTGCAAATGATCCGTAACCGTGCGATCGAGCAGGGTTTTGTGGTCGCTGATGCTGATTTATCTTCAGAACGTCGGCTAGCAGGAAGCAACAATGAAGGCTTGGCTACCTATCGTGAATTAATGAGTCATCTCTCTACGAAAACTCGTCCTGATGGTGGAGCATTAGTTTCAATTTTAGAAGGTTGGATTAATAAAATTCAACAAGAAGTAGCTAAAGAAACTAATTTACATCCCCATGATGAAGGTTTTGATGACCAAGTAGAAGCAAAAATTAGGGAAGTTGTACAGTATATAGAAGATTTAGTTCATGGTTTTGATTTTGGCACAGTAATTATTTCTTATTGGCGAGGTTATCGTTTAGATAATGATGACTTAAAAAACTCTGCATTACGTTGGCTAAGAGGAGAATTTAACACTAAAATCGAAGCTAAAGCTGCCCTAGGAGTGCGTGTCATTATTGATGATGATAGTTGGTATGATTACATCAAGCTCTTAGGGAAATTTGTCGCTGAAATTGGCTATAAAGGCTTATTAATTTTGATTGATGAAGCAGTAAATATTTACCAAATTTCAACTACAGTTACTCGCGAAAAAAACTATAACCGACTGCTAGCAATGTTTAATGACACGATGCAGTGCAAAGCAGAAAATTTAGGTATTTTTATTGGTGGCACAACAAAATTTTTAGAAGATCCCAACCGTGGACTATTTGCAGATCAAGCTTGGCGTAGACGCACTAAGGAAAGCCGTTTTGCTACTCAAGTTGATGTGCAAGAATTTTTGGGGCCAGTGATTCGGCTTAATCCTTTGAGTGAAGCGGAAATTCTCAGTTTGTTACAACGTTTAACCGAGATTCATGCTACTCATTTTAGTTATGATAAAACTTTGGCAATTCGTGAATTAAAGGAATTTGTACAAGAAATTGTTAACCGCTTAGGAGCAGAAGCATTACTAACACCAGGTGAAATTGTTCGTGATTTTATTAGTGTGTTGAATATCCTGCACCACAATCCCAAAATTGTCTTCAGTGAACTCATTCATGGCTCTCAATTTAAGCCTACTGGTGTGGGTAAAGATACAGGTTTAAATGAAGATAACGCCGCAGAGTTTAGTTTGTAGTCAGGATTTTATTTTTAAATGCAAAGTAACGCAGCGAAAAGTATGTAGCTTGCTTCCCGTAGGGTGTGGAGGCTTCCTCCGATTAGAAGTTCGTTAGAAACGCGGAGTATGGAAAATGAAGGGGTGACAAAGAACAAACATGAGTGATGCTTTTAACCGACTTGCACCTTTTATTCAAGAATATATTTATCACCACAACTGGACGGAATTACGACCAGTTCAAGCAGCAGCTTGTCAAGTGATATTTGACACCGATGCTCATTTACTAATTGCCGCCGCCACAGCAGCCGGAAAAACAGAAGCAGCATTTTTACCTGTATTAACTGTTTTACATAACAATCCTACTAATACCATAGGTGCATTATATATTGGCCCTATTAAAGCTTTAATTAATGACCAATTTGAACGCCTCAATGACTTACTAAAAACCGCCGATATACCCGTCTATCATTGGCATGGTGATGTCGCTCAAAGCCGCAAAAATAAGCTGCTACAAAATCCCCAAGGGATTCTGCAAATTACACCAGAATCTCTAGAAAGTTTATTAGTCAATAAGCATAAAGATTTACTCCGATTATTTAGCGATTTGAGATTTGTTGTCATTGATGAAATTCATGCTTTCATGGGGACTGAACGTGGTTGTCAAATTATCTGTCAGTTGCAGCGTTTGGCCAATTTAACCCAAACCAAACCACGCCGCATTGGTTTGTCAGCAACTCTCGGTGATTACTCAATGGCTGAGGATTGGTTGCGTTCTGGTACTGATAAACCAGTGATTACACCAAAAGTTGAGGCAGGAAAACGCCAAATTAAATTAGCTTTAGAACACTTTTATATTAATAATGAGGAATCAGATACAGCAGACTATGAGCAATATATTTTTCATTTAAGTCAAGCTCGTAAATGTTTGATATTCGCGAATAATCGCTCGCAAACCGAATCAATTATTGCTTCATTGAGAGAGATTGCTGTTCATCAATCACTCCCAGATATTTATCATGTACATCACGGTAGTATCTCTGCTAGTTTGCGGCAAGTGGCAGAAAATGCCATGCGCGAACCTCATCAATCTGCTGTCACTGCGGCTACTTTAACTTTAGAATTAGGTATAGATATTGGTCATTTAGAGCGAGTTATTCAGTTAGAATCACCGCTTTCTGTAGCTAGTTTTTTGCAGCGTTTGGGACGCGCAGGAAGAAGAGGTGAAGCAGCGGATATGCGCTTTGTCTGTGCTGAGGATGAACTCTCAGCCGACGCATCTTTACCAGAACAAATTCCTTGGCAACTATTACAGTGTATTGCGATTATTCAACTTTATTTAGAAGAACGTTGGATTGAACCAATTAAGCCAATTCAATATCCTTTGAGTTTGCTATATCATCAGACGATGAGTGTTCTGGTAGCCACAGAAGCAATTTCACCAACTGCATTAGCTCAACAGATTTTAACTTTGCCACCATTTGCGGCAATTTCCCAAGAAGATTATAAATTATTGTTACGTTATTTAATTGATATTGGACATCTTCAACGTACTGAGCA
Source organism: Trichormus sp. M33_DOE_039 (assembly GCA_015296085.1). Taxonomy (GTDB): domain Bacteria; phylum Cyanobacteriota; class Cyanobacteriia; order Cyanobacteriales; family Nostocaceae; genus Trichormus. The sequence goes on from DVDT01000065.1 coordinate 15,926, forward strand.
AGGTAAGTTAATTTTAGGTTTAGCCGCAGAGAAAATAGTAGGCAAGTTTCAGTTCTATGCTGTCTTTGCTGATAATCAAGAATATAGTGTCAAGCAAGGCAGTACAGCAATTGGTAGTATTATTATGCCGCCTCCTGTTGGTAGTCAATTCGCGTTGGCTGGGAGAAGTTGGGAAGTATTAGAAATTGACTTTAAAAAAAGAAATATCATAGTTAAGCCAGTGGAAGGTAAAGCTACTAGTTACTGGCGGGGTGGTGGGGGTACGATTCATACTAAAGTTCTGCAAAGAATGAAGCAAGCTTTACTGGAAGATATAGAATATAGCTATTTACAAAAAAATGCTCACCAACGTTTACAGATAGCCCGCAAGTTGGTACAGAAAGCTGGATTAGATCAACAAAATATTTTGCGATTAGAAAATGGTAAATGCTGCATTTTTCCTTGGATGGGAACTGTTGCTTACCGGACTTTAGTGAGATTAATTAACAACTTTTGCCGGGAATCTTTGGAAATTAGTAGCATTGGTGGGATTAATCCCTATTATTTGACAATGAACATAGGGAAAAATAAATTTAAAGAGGTGTGCCAAGAAATCATAGCTTTGTGTGAGCAGAGAATCATTCCAGAATCTTTAGTGAGTGATGCGGAAGCACCACAAATGCAAAAGTATGATGAATTTATTCCTTACCCGCTTTTACGCAAAGCTTTTGTTTATGATTATTTAGATTTGGCAGAAGTTCAGCAATTAGTATCACATTGGTAGTACTCAGAATGTTTTGGTGATTTTGAATATTTTACAAAACCGTTATCGTTTAATGAATCTGATTAGCCAAGAGGGATTTTGCCAAACTTACATGGCTGTAGATGAGGGCAAATCACCTCCAATGGTTTGTATAGTAGAACAAGTAACAGAAGGAAATCAAACACAGCAATTTTTTGAGCAGAAAGCGCAGTTACTTCAAGAAATAGGACAACATCCACAAATTCCCAATTTATTAGCCCATTTTCAAGACAATGGTTACTTTTATTTAATACAAGAATTTATTTCTGGGTCGAATTTAGAGCAAATCTTGGCAACAGAAGGGGCATTTAATGAAAGTCAAATTTGGCAACTTTTACAAGAGATATTACCAGTCCTAAAATTTATTAGCGATCGCCACATTATTCACTGTGACATCAAACCCCAAAATATCATCCGCATCTACTCAGGAAATTTCGCCTTAGTCGATTTTGCTAATGCTCAAATTGCCTCAGCAATTAACACTAATCACAACATTACTGGTAATCCTGAATATTCCGCACCCGAACAAATCCAAGGTAAACCAGTATTTGCTAGTGACCTTTATAGCTTGGGAGTAACTTGTATTTATCTCCTGACTCAAATTTCGCCCTTTGATTTATGGGACATTACTAATGATGAATGGGTGTGGCGACAATATCTGACTACAAAGATCAGCGATCGCCTCGGCAAAATTCTCGATAAATTAATCTCAAAAGCCATTCCTCAACGCTATCACACAGCCGATGCAGTCATGCTGGCAATGGGGATCACTCACACATCTACCTATGATTGCAGCAATTTCAAATCCCCAAATCTGTGGCAATGTACCCATACCTTCACAGGTTCTAGTAGTATTCATACCGTTAGCATGAGTCCTGACGGCAAGATTTTAGCTAGTGGTGACGACAATAAAATCATCAAATTATGGGACTTAGATACAAAAAAAGTCATCAACACCTTATCAGGACATTCCCAAGCTGTGACATCGCTGACTTTCAGTCCCAACGGAGAAATCTTAGCCACGGCTAGCGATGACCACAGCGTTAAATTATGGCACTTGCCAACATCAAAAACCATTTACACCCTCACAGGACACTCACACAGCATCAAATCAGTCGCCTTTAGTCCTGATGGGCAAACTCTTGCTAGTGGGAGTTGGGACAAACAAATCAAACTTTGGGATGTGAATAATGGCGTAGAAATTTGTCACCTATCAGGACATCAACTACAAGTGAGTGCAGTCGCCTTTAGTCCCGATGGAAAACTTTTAGCGAGTGCTAGCTTCGATAGAACAATTCGTCTATGGCAATTGAAAAACCGCCAGTGCTATGACTTGTCAGAAACAATCTCAGGTCATACACGAGCGGTTTTAGCGATCGCCTGGAGTCCAGATGGTAAACTCTTGGCTACAGGCAGCGATGATAACACCATTAAATTGTGGGATGTCAACACTTTTGAGCTAATTGGCACATTGTTAGGCCATTCTTGGGCAGTAGTCGCAGTAGCTTTTACTGCCGATAGCAAAACACTCATGAGTGCCAGTTGGGATAAAACCATCAAGCTTTGGCAAATCAACACAACACAACAGATAACTACTCTAGTAGGTCATGTAGACTCAGTATCCACGGTTGCCGTCAGCCAAGTTGCACAACTAATAGCTAGTGGCAGCCGGGACAAAACCATCAAAATTTGGGAGTTGACAGTTGACAGTTGACAGTTGACAGGGACAGAAATCTCTCTTGTATCTCTCACTCCCCAATCCCCAGTCCCCAGTCCCCAATCCCCAAATCAAGCACTACCCGTGAAAGCAACTTCAGGGAATTTCAACTGTGCTTCTGCCATCGGACGGTTTCTGCCTTCCTCTTGCCAGTAGTTAATTACTTCTGTTGCCTTATTTAGCAACTCTACGCGGTCGATATCAGAGATCCAGTGTTTGGATTCGAGTTCTTTCTTTAACTCTTCCCAGGCATCATTTCTAGGCCAGAAAAAATACTTAGTCAAAGGACTTGTACCTTTGCCAACAACTTGATCAACTGCTAGGGCAACGTTCTCATCTAGCCAAAGGATTTTCAAAATGAACTTGGACAATTATACCTCCGGGGAATATCCGGCTATGACTTACTAAGTTTGCGATCGCTTATTTTAACGCAATATTCACCAGTTGACCAAATAGATTAGGGAATTGGGTATGGGGAATTGGGAATTGTAGATATTCGTAGGGATTATTTGTGGATAGAGATAATTGTGAATAGGCCGGATGTTGAGGATTTGGAATATTGTCAAGAAATGGGATAATTTCGCTAAAGATACAGTCGGTAAGCCAATAGTACGTGCTGCTGATAGTATTTGTGCAAACCTTGCAGAAGGGAGAGGTAGATGCAATGAAAGAATCCTCAACAAAAGCGATCGTTGTATTTGATATTGATGGTGTTGTGCGTGACGTTGGTAGTTCCTATCGTCGGGCTTTAGCAGACACAGTAGAGTATTTTACTAAAAACGCCTATCGCCCCACATCCTTAGAAATTGACCAACTCAAATCAGAAGGTATCTGGAATAACGATTGGGAAGCATCCCAAGAATTGATCTATCGGTACTTTGCTAGTCAAGGAACGCCCCGTGAACAATTACAACTTAACTACGAAACTATAGTTGCTTTTTTTCAATCCCGTTATCGTGGCCCTGATCCCCAAAACTGGACAGGATACATCTGTGATGAACCTTTATTATTACAACCTAGCTATTTAGCACAACTGACACAAGCTGATATTGGTTGGGGTTTTTTCAGTGGTGCTACTCGCGGTTCTGCTACCTATGTGTTAGAAAAACGTCTGGGTTTACAGTCTCCCGTTTTGATTGCGATGGAAGATGCACCCAGTAAACCAGACCCTACAGGATTATTTGCTACTCTCAATCATTTAGAAAATGGGTCAGAAGGCACATCAACTATTATTTATGTAGGTGATACCGTGGCAGATATGTACACGGTTGGTAAAGCCAGAGAACTGCAACCTCACCGGACTTGGGTTGGTGTCGGCATCTTACCGCCTCATGTACAGGAAACACAAGACCGTTCTGACGCTTATGCACAAACGCTAATCAAAGCAGGTGCATCACTGGTTTTAAGTAATGTTGAGCAATTAATTCCAGGTACAATTGCGGAGTTAGTCAAAAATCATTAGCCATTAGTGATTTATTCTCTCAATCCCTAATTTCCCAATGCCCAAAATTCTTTAATTTTGAATTTTGTAGCTTGCTTCTCTAACGAGACGTGACTGCGTACCCTTAGGGTATTTTGAATTTTGAATTGATTAGCCCAATGCCCAATTCCCCATTCCCTAGATGAATCCGCAAGATTTTAGCTGGCCTTTCTGGTTTACTTTACCGCTCTACCCATACGGTAAGCGACGAACACTCCGGCATGAAATTATTAAAGACACAATCTGGACTTTTGACCAGATGCAGGGCATTTTTTATGTTATAGTCCCCATTCGGATGACGGTCGTTAAATTAGACAAGGGGGGACTTTTGGTTTATGCACCAGTTGCCCCAACGCGCGAATGTATTAGTCTGGTAAATGAACTAGTGGCAGAACACGGAGATGTCAAATATATCATTCTGCCCACGATTTCCGGTTTAGAACATAAGGTATTTGTCGGCCCTTTTGCTAGATGCTTTCCCCAAGCGCAGGTGTTTGTCGCACCGAACCAGTGGAGTTTTCCGCTGAATTTACCCTTGAGTTGGCTGGGTTTACCACCTCAACGCACCTACATACTACCAGCAGATAGTAGCCAAGCACCTTTTGCTGACGAGTTCGACTATGCAATATTAGATACCATTGACCTTGGCCCTGGTCAATTTGCAGAAGTTGCATTTCTACACAAGCGATCGCATACTTTACTAGTAACAGATACCATCATTTCTGTACCCGAAAATCCGCCAGCGATCGTTCAGCTAGACCCCTACGCCTTACTCTTTCACGCCAAAGACCAAGCTGCTGATCTAGTTGCAGATAATCCCACCAACCGCCGCAAAGGATGGCAACGCATCACCTTATTTGCCTTGTATTTTAGCCCTAGTGCTTTAGAAGTACCCCGTTGCCTGGAAGTCTTTCGCAATGCTTTAAAAGCCCCAGAAAAGTCATATAAAGCTTATTTTGGGTTGTTTCCCTTTCAATGGCGACATGATTGGCAGCGTTCTTTTGATGCAGTGCGGGGAGATGGACGTTTGTTTGTCGCACCAATATTACAGACATTGATTCTCAACCGCGCACCCCAAGCAACCATTAACTGGGCTAATCAAGTCGCCAGTTGGGATTTTGAATGGATTATTCCCTGTCACTTTGATGCACCAATCAAAGCCGAACCGCATCAGTTTCGCCAAGCTTTCTCTTTTTTAGAAAAACAGCCTGCGGTAAGTGCGGGTGTATTTAGTAGTAGTAGCTACCCTCTACCAGAGGAAGATTTTCAACTGCTGAGAGTAATTGATCAAGGCCTAAATCGCCGCGGGATTGTACCACCACCAAAGGAGAAATTATAAAACTTATAGGTTATACCGTTTCTTAATGAAGATGCACTTTACTTTTACTCTATAGCAGTTTTTAGCTGTCCATCTTCCATATAAATGATGCGATCGGCAATATCCAAGATGCGATTGTCATGAGTGACTAATAAAATCGTACAGCCTTGTTCTTTAGCTAATTTCTGGATTAATTCCACCACATCTCGACCAGTTTTTTTATCAAGTGCGGCTGTGGGTTCATCTGCTAAAACAATTTGCGGGTTACTAACTAAAGCACGCGCGATCGCTACCCGTTGTTTTTGTCCTCCAGAAAGTTTATCAGGATAGTAATTGATTCGGTCTCCCAAGCCAACTGCTTCTAACATGGTAATCGCTTTGTCATCTGCATCTTGACTTAGCTGATTGTCATGTAACTCTAGAGACATCCTGACATTATCTTTTGCTGTTAAAAAAGTCATTAGGTTATGGGCTTGAAAAATGTAGCCAATCTGTCGCCGCAAGACAGTTAATCTCTGTTCACTAGTTCCACAAATTTCCTGTCCTAAAATTTTTAAACTACCTTCTTGAGCCGCACGTAGTCCACCTAAGAGAGTTAATAGAGTGGTTTTCCCAGACCCAGAAGGCCCGGTCATAATGACAATATCACCGCGATTAATATCTAAATTGATATTAAATAAAACTTGCTTGCGTATTCCACCTTTACCAAAGTAGTGATTGAGATTCCGAACCGAAATTACAGGCTCTTCAACCGCAGGATTAGACTCAGAAATTAGTGGCAAATAGTTTTGTAACATACCTCAAAACCACCCTTTATCTGATCATTTTAGAGATGAGAGGGTCAAGTCCTCTTGAGAGGACTTGACCAGAAATGCCATATAGTGTGGCCGTTTTATTGATATCGTGCTGTACTATAGCAGCAATGTAGACTAGGCAATGAAATCTGCTGCTGTCAGACTGCTAGCTTGAATGCGATCAACAATTGCAAATGGTGCTTCGTTACTACCCGCGATCGCAATTAAAACGTTACCGCCAGTTTGAATGAAGGAAAGTTGTCCAAAGCTAACTTGTTCAGGTAGCTTGAAGTGGTCTACTCCTTTCTCAAAATCAAAGATTTGATCCAATCTTGCGCCTCTACCCAATACAAAGATATCGCTACCAGTTCCACCATGCAGTAGATTGAATCCTAGACCACCATCGAGTATATCGTTACCGGCTTCGCCGTTCATGATGTCATCATTTGCGCCGCCAAACAGTTGGTCATGGCCGAAACCACCGTTTAGTAGGTCATCTCCAGCATCTCCAATGATGGTATCGTTGCCGAGACCACCATTGAGAAAATCACCATCAATACCACCATCTATATAATCGTTGCCGTAATCACCATTGATGAAGTCACCACCTTCTTCACCAAATAGGCGATCGCTACCTAAACCACCGTTGATCACATCGGCACTCAGTCCGCCGCGGATAGTATCATTCTCAAATCCACCGTTGAGAAAATCGCTAGCGTCTGTCCCAACAGTTTGGGGGTTAATCACACCAATACTCGGAATGTCTTCTTCTAATATAGATGTGTACTGAGGATACAGTTCAGCCTCGCTGACTTGGACAAAATTGGCTGGTGTAATTTGATCAGCAGCAACAAAGATTACCAATGCAACTACTTCACCTGTGGCAGCTACAGTAATCAAAGAACTAGGGCCAACAGCCTCGATCTTGATTTGATCGTATGTTAAGCCCCCAGCTAAACCAATAAAATCATCGGTAGGGTTAAAGTCAACAATAGAGTCCACTCCCTCGCCGGCTTTAATGACGAAGCGATCGCGTCCTTCCGCACCAAACAGCACATCGTTACCAGCACCACCGTAAAGTAGATCATCATCAGCAGCACCAAATAGACCATCATTTCCTGCTCCACCCAACAGGACATCGTTACCCCCACCTCCTCCTACGAGGTCATTACCAGTACCTCCAACTACGATATCGTCTTCATCGTTGGGTAAACGTAAAAAGAAGTCATTACCACCTCCACCAAAGAGGATATCTTCACCTAGAGAACCAACAATAAAGTCATTACCTAAGCCACCTACAATTAAATCGTCAGCATCACTACCATTGAGCAGATCATTACTAGCAGTACCCACCAAGACTGATCTGTGAACGTGTGAACTGGAGCTGCCATGATCATTGTTTAATAAGCTATCTTGAATCAAAAGAATGGCGGAATCAACAAGATGATTTAGTAGTCTTGACATATTTTTAGTTGGGTAGTTACAAGAGTTTAATGTGCGTTCAAGCCGCAGCAAAGAGTTAATCCAGCCAAGATAAAATGAGTCATTCAAGACCTAGTTAAATCTTATTGGCTAGTTTATCTATAGAAGATAGCTATTGAAATTTTGTGAATGATTAGTTAATCAGGGGAATCTCAAAGAGGTTTTTACATGAAGTGCAACATCCTTGAAATTACTTATCCACATCATATATATAGATGTATGTATTAAAAATTAAGGTTTGTTTATTAACAGGTTAATTTTGCTCATGCCTAAGTTTCGGACTGTCTAAATTGCCAAAATACATTCAAGATTAAATTTCGTTTATCTAATAATTAAAACACGCAAATCAACTTGTAAATCGAAATTTTTGGGACAAATTAGTTACACTTTTGAGAATAAGTAATATTACTTATTAAAATATGTAAATAAATCGTAGAGATATATGATTTATATTTATATTTGGTCAATTCTATAGAAAATATAAAATACTCTCTCATTATGTGTGTATAATTTTCACGTGTGCTGTAATTTAACTGGATGGAGTAAATCAACTCCACAACCAACTACTCAAAGTGTGTCAATAATTCAGTTTGGTAAAGAAGTCAAACATAGTTCATGTCAAATCCAAAAATACCTACAGTATGCAGGTGAAAGAATCTAGATTACCTATACAAAAAAAATCATGGCACACCGATGAGTAAAGCATTCTCGAACCTGATGCCTATAACCCAAAAGCATTGTAGTCAATATATTGGGGATAAGCTATACGGTTAAATTTGCTCTCATCAATTGAATGCAAAGCCTGTATTTCTTTATTTCAAAAACTTCAACTTTACACAATCTAAAGTATATCGGCTGTGGGCCTAGTTCACACCCATATTGTTGTGGCAATTCTTAGTAAAAGCACCGGAAATTGCAAATAACTGTCATGGCTAGTGGCATGGCTAATCTTATTGCAGAGATCGTTTCGCCTACTGTATTTTGCTAATTTAACCAAAAAACTTTAGCCAAAATATATCAATCTCTTGTTGGGTTTACGCAAGGTCAATTACGCATAGTTTATTTTTGGTGTACAAAGACTTATGCAATTAAAAGACAAGATTTCTAGCGGTGCATATACCAGAAGTAATATCCTGGAAAAATTGTTTATACCTAGAGATGTTCCTCATTTGTCAGGAAAAGATAGTGAAGAAAGACAAGAACGCCTTGCAGTTCGTCGCACAATCTTCCTCCATCTAGATGGAATTGCGATCGCTCCGACAATGAACGCTCTACAAACAAGGGGAATTTTCTTCTTATTTACAGAGGGAAAACCAATCTCCCTGGAATTGATTCTGAAATACTTTCCAGGCAATATTGGTTATTTGAATGTGGCTTTGCGATTGATGGTGTCTCAAGGATGGATGAAGCATCAAGAAATTGATGGCGAAGTCTTCTACACCTTGACCCGTCGAGGTGGTATTGCTGTTGGACTTTCAACAATTTATAAAGACCTCGTTGCGCTCATACCTACTCTCATCAATATTAAAGACTATTTTTTTGGGGACTTATCTTTGTCGTTACAGTCGAAACTCACTAACGGCATGAATTTGTCCTCTTTTTTACTCAGAGCTAAGAGACAGTGGGAATTAGTAGAAAGTGACGACGAGGATTATCAATATGTGTGCTGTCAAATATTGCACCATCTCAATGGCTTATTAGTAGGGCCAACGATGGTGGCTTTAGCAGTAGCTAAGGTATTTGAGCAAATTGATCCTCAAACACACATACTTGATATCGAAAAGCTTTCAGGTAATCAAGAACATTTAATAGAAGCTTTCAAGATACTCGCTCTACAAGGTTGGGTAACAGTTCAAGGATGTCAAGTCCAATTTAGTAGTGCTGGGTTGTATGCGGTGTCTAGAGCCTATGCTTACGGAGTCACCGTTTCCTATTTGCCAACCTTTGAAAAAGTTCCTGAATTGTTATTTGACAATCCTGCTATCCTATGGAGGCGGGATACTCAAGGGCATGAAACTCATGTGAATCGCCCCCTAAATATTTGGGGTAGCGGACTAGCACATCAAACTTATTTTCAGAAAGTTGACGCGATTATCAGAGATATCTTTAACCGTCCCATCCATGAGCAGCCCAAAGGCATTGTAGACATGGGTTGTGGAGATGGTACATTTATGGAGCATCTCTATAATGTCATTCAACATCAGACGCTCAGAGGGCAAGTCCTGGACGAGTATCCCTTGATTATGGTTTGTGCTGACTATAATCAGGCTTCTCGTGAAGCTACCTACAACAAACTCAAGGGTTTACAGTCCCCTGTCAGCGTCATCTTTGGTGATATTAATGATCCAGACGACTTGGCTAAGACGATACTCGCCAAACATGGAATTCCATCAAGTGAGTTTCTTCATGTCAGATCATTTTTGGATCACAATCGACCTTTTATCAGTCCCAGAATGGGGAATATGGGTTGTGAATTGACTTCTACAGGAGCTTTTGTCTGTAGGGGTCGAATGATTAGAGCAGCTGAACTCATCCAAAATTTATTAGAGCATCTACAGCGTTGGAGGCCACATATTGGCAGATTTGGTTTGTTAGTCCTAGACTTACACACCATTCCCCCAGAGTTAGCGGCTGCGAATATTGGGTATACCTTGGCTACAGCTTATGATGCAACGCATGGTTATACCGATCAATATCCAATAGAACTCAATCAATTTCTGGCGGCGGCTGAATTAGCTGGATTAAGTCCTGATCCTCGCTACCAAGCAAAATTCCCAGCCAATGATTTGGCTACAGTCAGTCTGAATTTGTTTTTACCTATATCCCCACAGGAGTAACTACAAACTACAAAGGAATCTAAACAGCCCAATCAAGTTGCTTTCTCCAATTCGTAATTAATCAAGTAGGTGAATGAGAGGTGTCTAATAATTTCAACGAAAAAGCGATCGCTATTATCGGGATGTCCGGGCGTTTTCCCCAAGCTAACAACCTGGATGAATACTGGCGCAATCTCCAAAACGGTGTGGAATGTATCTCATTCCTCAGCGATGAAGAACTAGCAGCCGAAGGTGTAGATCACTCTACCCTCAATGACCCGAAGTATGTCAAAGCCAGTCCCATCATCGACAACGTTGAATACTTTGATGCAGGATTTTTTGGCTATTCACCCAGAGAAGCCAAACTTATAGATCCTCAACATCGCCTATTTCTAGAATGTGCTTGGGAAGCCCTAGAAGATGCTGGATGTGATCCCGAAAACTATGAACATCCTATCGGATTTTATGCTGGCGCAAGTATCAATACTTATATCCTCGATTGTATTTTAGGCGATCGCTTACGACCTAAACTTGATTTTGAAAGCTTCTTAGAAACCTTTGTAGGTAGTGATAAAGACTTTCTCACCAGTCGTGTATCTTATCGATTAAACCTGAGAGGGCCTAGCGTCACCGTACAAACAGCTTGTTCAACTTCTTTAGTTGCCGTACATTTAGCTTCTCAAAGTTTGTTGAATGGCGACTGCAAAATGGCTTTGGCTGGGGCAATTTCTGTGCGAGTACCCCATCGTGTTGGTTACTACTATCGTGGTGGTGGTATTGTTTCTCCCGATGGACATTGCCGCGCCTTTGATGCTGAGGCTGGGGGGACTGTCTTTGGTAGTGGCGGCGGGATTGTTGTGTTGAAGCGTTTCCAGGATGCTTTGGTGGATGGCGATCGCATTCATGCCGTCATCCGGTCTACAGCTATTAATAATGACGGTGCTAGTAAAACTAGCTATACCGCACCAGGGGTAATAGGACAGTGCAACGCCATTATTGATGCGCTTGCGAAGGCTGAAATCAATCCCGAAACCATCTCATACATCGAAGCCCACGGCACAGGAACGCCCATTGGCGACCCCATCGAAATCGATGCTTTAACCCAGGCATTTCGCACCCAAACTCAAAAACAGGGATTCTGTGCCATTGGTTCAGCCAAACCTAACATTGGACATTTGGATGTAGCATCAGGTATGGCTGGACTCATCAAGCTAACTCTGGCTTTAAAGCACAAACAAATACCACCCAGTATTAACTTTAACCAACCAAATCCCCGCATTGATTTTGCTGGTAGCCCCTTCTACGTCAATACAAAACTCGCACCGTGGGAAACCAATAACATCCCTCGCCGCGCCGGAGTCACAGCCCTGGGCTTGGGAGGGACTAACGCCCATGCGATTCTAGAGGAAGCCCCGACCTTAGAACGAGTAGAGAGTAATAATACAGAAAATAAGTATTACCTGCTACCTTTATCAGCTCGTGGCCCGGAAGCCCTCCAGAGTTTAGCTAAGTCTTATCAAGAGTTTTTAGCTAATCAACCGGAAACTCTACTAGACATTTGCTATACCGCCAGCGTCCGCCGCAGTCATCATTCCCATCGCCTCAGCGTCATAGCTCATTCTCACACTGAACTATCACAATTACTGCAAACATATCTCCGGGGAGAACTGCACCCCCAAATTACCACAGGTATTCTCACCCCAGACCGCCCAACTCAACCGATTTTTATCTTCCCAGGACAGGGTTCTCAGTGGTTGGGCATGGGGCGGAAACTATTACAGCAAGAACCTGTGTTCCAAGCTGCGATAGTTGAGTGTGATGCAGCCATCAGCCGATATACAGATTGGTCATTACTGGAACAATTGCAGTTAGACGAAGCCGACTCTCGCCTGGGAGAAATCGACGTTATCCAGCCGACATTGTTTGCCATTGAGGTCGCCTTAGCCACCCTTTGGCAATCATGGGGAATTCAACCTGCGGCTGTGGTCGGTCATAGTATGGGAGAAGTTGCAGCCGTACATATTGCAGGTGCTTTGAGCCTGGATGATGCAGCCAAGATTATCTGTAAGCGTAGCCAACTGATTAAACGGGTCAGTGGTCAAGGTGCAATGGCTGTAGTGGGTTTATCATTGGCTCAAGCAGAAACAACGATAGTTGGCTATGAAGACCGTGTATCTGTAGCGGTGAGTAATGGCCCGACATCAACTGTATTATCAGGCGACCCCAAAGCGATAGAAACTATCTTGGCAGATTTACAAGCCAAAAATATTTTCTGTCGGTTGGTGAAAGTCGATGTAGCTTCCCACAGTCCGCAAATGGAAGCCTTACAAGGAGATTTGTTGCAACTTTTGCAGGGAATTCAACCCCAAACCGCAACTATCCCCATTTATTCCACAGTCACGGGTCAATTAATTGATGGTTCAGAGTTGGACGCAGGTTATTGGGTGAAGAACTTGCGAGAACCAGTGTTGTTCTCAACGGCTATTCAAACCTTGATAGCAGCAGGACATGAAGTGTTTGTGGAAATTAGTCCCCATCCGATTTTAACCACAGCCATTGAACAAGGAATCCAGTATAGCGATCGCCAAGGTGTTGTACTTCCTTCCCTCAAACGCAACGAAGACGAACTAGCGGTCATGCTCAATTCTTTAGGTGCGCTGTATACTGCCGGATATCCTGTGAATTGGCGCAAACTCTACCCCTCTGGGGGAAATCACATCCAACTACCCACTTATCCTTGGCAACGTCAGCGATATTGGTTAGATCGAAAAATTGCCCGGAAAACTCCACCTCCAGAAGAGACGAACAAATCCGCGATCGCAGAAGATTTGTTCTATGATTTAACTTGGCGATCGCAACCACAGCCAAATTCACTCAGTCAAGACAATCAAGATGGATTGTGGTTAATCTTCACTGATAGTCAAGGTCTAGGAGATTCCCTAGCATCGCAATTACACGCACAAGGTGCAACCTGTTACTTTGTTGTCCCTGGGGAAAGTTACAGCCAAGGGTCTCCAGCACAGTTCACAATTAATCCTGGCCATCCTGAAGATTTGTCACGGCTCATTCAGGATACAACAGCCAGCAGTCAGTTACCGCTGCGGGGAATTGTGCATCTGTGGAGTTGGGATATTGCTGCCGCAGAAGTCACTGCAACATCCTTGCAAAGTGCCGAAACATTACTTTGTGGTAGTGTGCTGCACTTAATTCAAGCCTTGGTGAACAACCCCCCATCAGACTATCCGCGCTTGTGGTTGGTGACACAAAACACCCAGCCAGTGAAATCTCCCCTCAACTCCCAAGCACTACCCCAATCACTTCTTTGGGGACTGGGAAGAGTGATTGCACTGGAACATCCAGAACTTTGGGGTGGACTCATTGACCTGGATACAACGACCCCCAACCCAGCCACCATTCTCTTAGCAGAAATGCAAACCTCTGACGGAGAGGATCAAGTTGTTTGGCGTGATAGTCAAAGATATGTAGCTCGCCTCGTCGCCAGTGCCGTACCTTCGGCGTTGAAACCATTAACAAAATTCAACACCGAAGGTACTTACTTAATTACAGGTGGTTTGGGTGGACTAGGTTTAAAGTTGGCAGCTTGGTTAGTTGTTAATGGCGCAAGATATCTAGTTCTCACCAGCAGACAAGAACTCCCAGAACGTGCTTTCTGGGATACCTTAGCACCCGATGACAAACGCAAAAAAGCCATTACAGCCATTCAAGCTTTAGAAGCGCAAGGCGCATCCATCAAAGTTGTGCAAGCAGATGTCAGCAACTTTAGCCAGATGCAAGCTGTATTAGCCAGCCAGACGCAATCACCTTGGTGCGGTATCATCCATGCGGCGGGGATTTCCATTCCCCAAGCTTTAGCCGAGATGAGTCTGAGTACATATCAAGACGTACTCGCAGCCAAGGTCACGGGGACTTGGGTACTACATCAGTTAACTCAAAATCTCCCTCTCGACTTTTTGATTCTGTTTTCCTCCGCCGCCGCCATCTGGGGTTCTAGCGGACTTGCACCTTACGCCTCAGCAAACCACTTTTTGGATATCATGGCTCACTATCGCCAAGCCAATAACCTACCAGCCTTAAGCGTTAACTGGGGTAGTTGGGATGAAATTAACGTGGTGGCGGCTGAAGTCCAAAATTTGTGGTCGCGCGTTGGTTTAAAACCGATGGCTGCAAACCAAACCTTAGAAGCCTTAAGGTTGTGTTTGCAGGCAGGTGTAGTACAGAAAACAGTTGCAGATGTTGACTGGAGTATCTTTAAACCCACCTATGAAGTCAGACGACGCAGACCGTTGCTAGCAGAGTTGGGACAACAGCAGGAAATTCCAGAAACTCACACTGTCACTAAATCAGAACTATTGGTGAGGTTAGAGAAGAGTGTAGCAGGCGATCGCCTCAACTTACTCATTACTCATCTACAAGGGATAGTCAGTGAGATTTTGGATCTAGACCCAGAAAACCCTCCTGAAATCCAGCAAGGATTTTTCCAAATGGGGATGGATTCTCTTATGTCTATCCAACTCAAAAATCGGCTAGAAGCATCTTTAAATCATTCTCTACCTTCAACTTTAGCCTTTGATTATCCCAACATTGAAATGCTAGCAGATTATCTCATGCAAGAAGTACTAGCTACAATTTTCATTCAACATCTTGAGCCTATTCAAGAACCAGATACACAGGCAACATCAGTAAATTCTAGCAATAGCTTAGATGAGATGTTTGCACAAATAGAATCACTATCTGAAGACGCAGTAAAACAGTTGTTTTTGAATTAAATTTTTCAGGAGAACAAACCATGTCCATTATTTACACAGTTTTAGATAACATCTCACAAATGTCAGGAGGTAAAAAAATCCTCGCAATTTTTATTACCCTGTTTATCGTTGCTGTTCCCATTACTGGTTTATACTTACTATTTAGAACCTATAATGCCGTAGGTTTAACTTCAATCATGATCATCTACTTTATTTTGATGCCTCGCGATTCTTATCTGGAAAGGAAAGACATGAGAAAAGCCGAGAAACGTATGAAGGCATTCAAAGTTTAAATCGAGAATTTGCTCATCAATTTTTCTTTGTGTGAGCATTAGATACTTTCGCAAAATCATCTTGGTACTTAACCCCAGCTAAGTCAAAATAGGCAAAGCGATGACTGTTACTAAAGAAATTAACACCTGGATTATTTCCCCCAAACCAAATCCGAAAGCTGAAATTCGCTTCTTTTGTTTTCCTTATGCTGGGGGTGGTACTTCCATATTTAGAGATTGGGTTAATAGCTTACCCACAAATTTAGAATTATGTCACGTCCAACTTCCCGGACATGACAGTCGTATCAAAGAAAAGCCATTTTCTCATCTGACTCCTTTAATAGAAACAATGGTTTCAGGCTTGTTACCATACCTGGATAGACCATTTGTTTTTTATGGACACAGTATGGGAGCATTGCTCTGTTTTGAAACAGCGCGCCAGCTACGTAAACTGCATAATTTACAACCAGAACATCTATTTGTCTCTGGTAGCCGCGCTCCCCAAAGACCATCATTTTTAAAACCCACTCATCATTTACCAGATAACTTATTTATCAATGAAATCAACAGACGCTATAAAGCTATCCCCAATGAAATTTTAAATAACCAAGAAATCATGGAGCTATTTCTGCCCATTCTCAAGGCAGACTTTTCCATTATCGAAACTTATGAATACATTCCTGACTTGCCATTAGACTGTCCCATTTCTGCCTTTGGTGGACTGCAAGATGAAATGGTAAATATCGAAGATATTGCGGCTTGGCAAGAGCAAACATCTGGAAAGTTTATCTTGCGAATGATTGAAGGAGAGCATTTTTTCATCAATCATAAAAAGCAAGAATTACTGACAGTTATATCTGAAAAAATAAGAGAAAATTCTAAAATTTAACTCCCGGAGGTCGTCTTGGAAACGCTAACAGAAATTTTTGCAGATGTTTTAAATATTCCTTCCACAGATATCACAGATCAACTCAGCCCCAATACCCTCAAAACTTGGAATAGCATGGCGCACATGAAACTAGTTATGGCTATAGAGGAAGCCTACGATATCGTTTTTACAGTTGACGATGTGAAATCCGTGAAATCCTTCGCCGATGCTCGCCAAATCCTACTGCAAAAAGGCATCTCCTGACTGAAGAAAGGCAGTCCCGATGAAGCAAGTTTCACAGTCAAACATGAAAGATGTCTTTCTCCCCCTGCTACCCCTGCCTCCCCTGCTTCCCCTGCTCTTTTAAATCAGAGGAGAGAAGGCTTAAGGTTAAGAAGACAAAATGTAGAAAGGCATAGCTTAAAACTTTTTTCTTTCCTTCTGCCCTCTGAAAAAATTTTCTCTTTTTTGCATATATCCTGTGAGCTTTTCTAATTACCCACACCAGCTATGAAACTTGATACTCTCCCCCCAACTATAGAAACTCGAAAACTAACTCCGATATCAGATGATGACTTGAGAATCATGCTGATGATTCGGCACTTTGAACTGTCACTATTAGAACTATTTTCGAGTGGTAAATTAAACGGTACAACCCATACTTGCTTAGGTCAAGAATACATTCCTGTAGCACTCAGAGCAGTTTTAACCGACGATGATTTTATTCTCAGCAATCATCGTGGACATGGCCATTACCTCGCCAGATTTCAAGATCCCGAAGGTTTGCTAGCAGAAATTATGGGTAAAGAAGGTGCTGTTTGTCATGGTGTAGGCGGAAGTCAGCACATCTATAGAAAAAACTATTTGTCTACTGGTATTCAAGGCGAAAGTTTACCCGTAGCGGCCGGAATAGCTTTGCACCTGCGCCGCCAAGGTAACTTGGGGATGGCTGTAGTTCACATCGGTGATGGTACGTGGGGAGAAGGAGGAGTCTACGAAGCCCTCAATATCGCCCAGCTATGGCATTTACCAGTGCTAGTAATTGTAGAGAACAATAAAATCGCCCAATCTACTCCTAATAGATTGCAAATGGCTGGGACAATTGCAGGCCGTGTGCAAGGTTTTGGCATTAATTATCTCAAAATCAACTCAATAGATATTAATGAGATTCGGACGCTCATTCGCCCTTATATTCAAGTTGCTAGAACTAAATCCTCCCCCTTAGTTATTGAATTTGAAACTAATCGAGTCGGCCCCCACAGCAAAGGCGACGACACACGAGATATTAAAGAGCTAGAAAGAATTCAAAAGTGGGATTGGTACTCAGCGTATCGCCAACAATATCCAGCGCAATTTGAACACCTAGGATTAAAAGTTCAAACAGAAGTAAGTAGTTTGATTAAAGATGTAGAAGCTAGGGAATTAGTACAATGGAAGCTACTCTAAAAAAAACTGAGCGAGTTGTTGAGAATTTAAACCGCGCTTTACATCATATTTTTGCTGTAGATCCGCAAGTTTTTTTAATCGGTGAAGATATCCTCGACCCCTATGGAGGGGCATTCAAAGTTAGCAAGGGTTTATCTACCAAATACCCGGATCGGGTTTTATCTACACCTATTAGTGAAGAAGCCATTATCGGCATCGGAGGTGGTTTAGCTTTGTGCGGTAATAAGCCAATTGTAGAAATCATGTTTGGTGATTTCATTGCTTTGGGATTTGATCAGATTTTGAATTTTGCCTCTAAATCTGTATCAATGTACGGCACAAAATTAGACTTAAATATGATTGTGCGCTGTGCTGTTGGTGGTAATAGAGGATATGGCCCGACACATAGCCAAAGTTTGCAAAAACACTTTGTAGGTATTCCCAACTTATATTTATTTGAATTATCTCCATTACATGATAATATTGCAGTGTTTGAAAAGTTAGTTAATCTAACTTATCCCTCCATATTTTTTGAAGATAAGGTACTTTATACCCAAAGAATTTATACCGATGGATTGATTGATGATCTGTTTAGTTATGAGTTCTTAGATACAGCGAATAACTTCGCTAGAATTTATGCCGATAGTTTTGAAGAAAATAGCTGTTTGCTAATTGCCCCTGGAGGATTAGTCCCACGCTGTTTAGCCGCAGCTAGGGAATTATTTATTGATTTTGAGATTGAAACTCAAATTATTGTTCCTAGCCAACTATATCCGTTTGAACTAGAAACTATTTTAGGGTTATTAACAGACGCTACCCATATTTTTATTGTGGAAGATAGTGTGGCTGGTGGAACTTGGGGCAGCGAAATTGCTCACCAAATCTACAGTCACCTCTGGGGTAAGTTAAAAAATCCTGTCAAATTAATTCACTCTAAAAATAGTATTATTCCGTCTTCTGCCCATTTAGAAAAACAGGTATTGGTGCAGAAAGAAGACATTTGCAATTCTGTGAAGGATGCGGTATTATATGTATGAAATAGTTCTACCAAAATTTAATAATAATGATGAAAGTTATACGTTACTTTACTGGCTGTTAGATGCAGGTAAGCCAGTTAGTAAACAGGAAGCGATCGCAGTATTTGAAACATCGAAAGCAGCTTTCGATTTAGAAAGTGAATCTGAAGGCATTTTACATCCATTACCCCAAGCTGGTGATGAATGTAAGCCAGGAGATGTCATTGGCTATCTATTTGCAACGGAAGTAGAAAGGCAGGATTTTATCCAGAATTCTGGAGCGAAAACTAAAGAAACGAAGGATAAATCCTTAACCATTACCAAAGCTGCTCAGGAACTCATAGAAAAGCATGGTATTGCGGAAGAAAGTATTAGAAAACTAGGTAAGAGTATTATTAAAAGACCGGATATTGAAAAGTTAATCAGTGAACAAAATCAAAGTGTTGTGACTGGTTTAGAAATATCTCGTCAACAAATGGCGATCGCTCGTGTAGTCACCCAGTCTCACAACCAAATACCCAAAGCATTTCTGTTGATGAAAGTCTACTGTGATGCTGCAATACAAATGTTGAATGACCACGGAACAAAACACGATGTCATTATTGGTTTACCAGAACTACTAGTTAAAATCACCGCCACCTTACTTTCAGACTTCCCCTTTTTCTTTGGCAGTTTAATTGATGACAATCGATTTATGCCAGGAGAGGTTGCTAATATTGGCGTTACCCTTGATTTAGGCAAAGGCTTATTCATCCCTGTCATTAAAAACGTTGGTGATAAATCTTTATCAGATGTTGCCAATACTTTGATTGATTTTAGATTGAAAGCGATGCGTGGTCAGTTTACAGAAGAAGAATTAAATCAGGGAAATATTTCTATCTCCATTAATATGGATCAAGATTCTCTGGTGACGATTCCGATTATTCTTCCCTCACAAACTTGTATGCTATCGCTAGGTGGAATTCAAGAAGAACTTTATTTAGATACAGAACAACATATTAAGACTCGTAGTTATATCAATTTAGGGCTAGCCTACGACCACAGAGTAATTAATGGGCGAGAAGCTGCTCAATTTTTAACCAAAATTAAAACCAAACTTGAACAACCAAGTATATGAGTAATTAGCTAGGTGCAGTAGTCTTTGAGATCGTGTATCGGAGGTTAATTCTAATTCTTCATGACAGCATGAGGTTAAAAACTAGGGGAAACAAATATGGGTAAACTTCCAGAGCGCATTACCAATCTTTCAGCAACAAAACTCGCGCTCTTGGTACAACAAATGCGCGCCAAAACTGATAGCATCGAACTGTTAAACGCAGAACCGATTGCTATTATTGGTATGGGTTGCCGATTTCCTGGTGGTAGCGATAACCCCGAAGCATTCTGGAAAAATCTCCGTAACGGTGTTGATGCTATCAGCGAGATTCCTTCAGACCGTTGGGATGTGAACGCATATTATGACCCCAACCCCGATACACCAGGAAAAATGTATTCCCGACATGGTGGTTTTGTTGGTCAAATAGACCAATTTGAGCCGGAGTTTTTCGGGATTAGTCCACGGGAAGCTCAGAGTCTCGATCCCCAGCAGCGACTAATGCTAGAAGTTACCTGGGAAGCACTAGAAAATGCTGGAGTTCCCCTCAATCAATTGCAAAGAAGCAAAACCGGCGTTTTCGTTGGCATTACCACCACAGATTATCTACAACTGCAAACCAGTCTTGCAGACGATCAACTTATAGATGCTTATACAAATTCCGGCGGGGCAATTAACTTTGCGGCTGGTCGATTATCTTATTTTTTAGGGTTACAAGGGCCAAGTTTAGCTGTAGAAACAGCTTGTTCCTCATCATTAGTAGCAGTTCATTTAGCTTGTCAAAGTCTGCGTCATCAAGAAAGTGAATTGGCAATTGTCGGCGGTGTTAACTTGATTGTCATCCCAGAGATGAACGTCAGACTATGTAAAGCCAAGATGATTGCAATGGATGGACGCTGCAAAACCTTTGATAGTGCTGCGGATGGTTTTGGACGTTCCGAAGGTTGTGGTGTTTTGGTACTCAAACGCCTTTCCCAAGCATTAGCTGACGGTAACAACATCGTAGCCTTAATTCGTGGTTCAGCAGTCAATCAAGACGGTGCTAGCAGTGGTTTGACTGTACCTAACGGACTAGCGCAACAAGCAGTGGTCAGACAAGCACTAGCTAACGCTGGACTAGAACCCCATCAAGTGAGTTATATCGAAACTCACGGTACAGGTACATCTTTGGGAGATCCGATTGAAGTTAATGCCCTTGGCGCGGTATTTGGGAAAGAGAAAACAGCTGATCAGCCCCTCATGTTAGGGTCTGTCAAAACCAACATCGGTCATACAGAAGCAGCCGCAGGTATAGCTGGCATCATTAAAGTAGCTTTGGCACTACAACATCAAGAAATTCCGCCACATCTGCATTTTCAAACACCCAACCCTCATATTGCTTGGGAAAATTTACCAGTTACAGTCCCAACTCAACTAACACCCTGGCTACCACATCAGCAACGTCGCATTGCTGGAGTAAGTTCCTTTGGTGCAAGCGGGACAAATGCTCATGTAATCCTAGAGGAAGCACCAATAACTCACAGGGGAGAAGAACTGAAAATTGAGCGACCCCTACATCTACTAACACTATCAGCCAAACAACCAAACACCCTAAAAGAACTAGCCCAACGCTACATCAACTACCTTTCATCACACCCAGAAACACCACTTGGCGACATCACCCACACATCCCAAATCGGCAGAACTCACTTTCATCATCGTCTGGCTGTAATTGCATCTGACCACCAGCAAATGCAACAACAGTTGCAAGCCTATCTCGATGAAAGCGAAGTCATCGGCATCCATCAAGGACACAGCAGTCAAAAAACCAGAAAAATCGCCTTCCTCTTCACCGGACAAGGTTCACAATATCACCACATGGGTCGGCAA
>DVDT01000043.1 GCA_015296085.1 Trichormus sp. M33_DOE_039
AACAGCTTTTTATACCACTGGCAATATTCGTCCACGAATTTGATTGTTTTCATGGGTGAACGAGGCTCTACCATTCTCTGTGCTTATGTTCTACGTTTTTTACGTTCTTATACTACCGCGAAAGTGACAAAACAGGGTTATTTTCAGGGAAGTACGTCAACTTCTGATGATTTTACTAACTTACCTGCTTGATGCCTAGCCTTTGGTACACCTGTAAACAGTGAGCGAATCTGAGTAATCACGATATACAGGATAGGTACTACAAACAAACTTAAGAAAGTTGCAACAAACATTCCACCAAAGACAGCAGTACCAAGAGATTGTCGGCTGGCTGAACCTGCACCTGTAGCCACAGCAAGCGGCCAAATTCCCAGTAGAGTAGAAATCGCAGTCATGAGAATTGGACGTAAGCGTTCTCCAGAAGCTTTGACGGCTGCTTTAGTAATCGAAAACCCTTGTTCGCGTAATTGGTTAGCAAATTCAACAATTAAAATTGCATTTTTACTAGCTAAACCAATTAACATCACTAAACCAACCTGACAGTAAACATCGTTATATAAGCCGCGCCATGATTGAGCTAACAATGCGCCTAAAACAGCTAAGGGAACTGACAATAAAATAATCAAGGGGTCAATGAAGTTATTGTATTGAGCAGCCAGCACTAAGAAAACAAAGAAAATTCCTAGACCAAAAATAATTGGTGCTTGACCACCAGATTCTAATTCTTCTAAAGAAATACCTGACCATTCGTAACCGATGTTTTTTGGCAAGACAGTAGCAGCCAAATTTTTCATAGCTTGGATTGCTTGTCCAGAGCTAAAACCAGGTGCGGCTGCGCCATTGATTTCAATTGACCGATACAGGTTGTAGTGATTAATTGTTTGCGGCCCGGTGGTTGGTGTAACCTTCACCAAACTACTGAGGGAAATCATCTCACTGCGTCCAGAACGCACATATAGTTGTCCGATATCCTCTGGGTTAGCGCGAAACTGTTGATCTGCTTGGACATAGACTCGGTACGTGCGACCAAAAGCGTTAAAGTCGTTGACATAGCGTGAACCGATGAAAGTCTGCAAGGTGCTAAAGATATCTCTGACAGGGACTTGTAAGGCTTCGGCTTTTTCTCGATCTACTTCGATAAGTAACTGCGGTGCATTAGCGGTGTAGGTACTGAAGACTCCTTGCAGTCCTGGTGTTTGATTAGCTTTGCCGATTAAATCATGGCTGATTTTGACTAAATTATTGATATTACTATTATTTCTGTCGCCTCTATCTTGCAATTGAAATACAAAACCACCCACACTCCCTAAACTTTGAATTGTAGGGGGATTCACAGCAAACACGGCTGCATCTTTAATTGCTGACAGTTCACCTCTAGCCTGATTCACAATTGCTGATGCGGTTTGTTCGGCTGTTTTTCGGACATCCCAAGATTTTAGCGGTGCAAATATCAAGCCTCGGTTGGGAGTGTTACCACTAAAACCCACACCACCCATTGCAAAAGTACCTTGAATTTCTGGAATTTTCAGCAGTGTTTTTTCTGCTTGCTTCGCAACTTCACGGGTGTAATTGAGAGATGTGCCATCTGGCCCCTGCATTAAATTAATAAAATAGCCTTGGTCTTCTTCTGGTAAAAATGCTGTCGGGACGCGCAGGTAAAGCCAGCCTGTCCAAACCAAAGATGCAATAAATAGTAATAAGACAACGATTTTTAGGTGGATGAGCAACCTGAGAATTTGTTGATATCCTTTTTGTATCCAATTAAGCAACCAATTAATCGCCCCAAAAATCCAACCTGGTAAACCGCGCGGTTTTTGGGTTTTTCGCAACAACATAGCCGCCAAAGCTGGGGTGAGGGTAATCGCGTTAAAAGTTGAAAGTACAATTGAGAATGCGATCGTTAGTGCAAATTGTTTATATAGTTGTCCTGTTGTGCCAGGGAAGAATCCCACAGGAACAAATACAGCTAAGAGTACAAGAGATGTAGCAATCACCGCCCCAAATAGTTCGTGCATTGATTGGGATGCAGCTTTATGGGGACTTATACCCTTTTCTTGAATCAACCGAGTTATATCTTCAACAACAACGATCGCATCATCTACAACCATGCCACTTGCTAAGGTTAAACCAAACAAAGTTAAGCTGTTGAGTGAAAAATCGAAAACTTTTACAAAGGCAAACGTCCCAATTAAAGAAACCGGAATTGTAATTGCGGGAATTATGGTAATGCGCCAGTCTTGCAAGAAAACAAAAATGACTATGACAACCAGCACAATTGCTTCTAATAAAGTTTTGACAACTTCCTTGCGGGACGCTTCAACAAATAGTGAGGAATCATAGGGAAATTCATATTGCAAACCAGGTGGGAAATCCTCTGCAATTCTCGCCATTTCCGCTTTTACCGCTTTGGCAATATTTAAAGCATTGCTTCCTGGAATTTGCAGAATTTGATAGCCAACAGCAACGTGACCACTATAGCGAGCAAAGGAACTGTAATTTTCTGCCCCAAGTTC
The DNA here is from genome assembly GCA_015296085.1 of Trichormus sp. M33_DOE_039. GTDB lineage: Bacteria > Cyanobacteriota > Cyanobacteriia > Cyanobacteriales > Nostocaceae > Trichormus. Next base: position 2,514 of record DVDT01000043.1, read on the forward strand.
AGCACGACCAACATCTCTTAGTTTCACTAATGTGCCATCTGTACCCGCTTTGATGACCATGTTTTCAAATTCGTCAGCTTCTTTTAACCGTCCTTGAGTTTGCAACTCGATTTGATACATTTGCCCATCGGGTGCGGGTGGCTGTCCAATACTCCCGATACCTAACTGTAAGTTTTGTTGGTGAAGTGCGTTAATTACATCCTCAGTCGTGAGTTTACGATTAGCAAGTTGAGTCGGGTCAAGCCATAACCGCATCGCATAGCGGCGATCGCCAAAAGTCGCAATGTTCCCGACACCTTTAATGCGTCTGAGGCGGTCTAAAACGTAAAGGTCGGCGTAGTTACTAATAAAAGTGTCATCGTACTTATCTCCTTCACTATACATAGCCATCGCTAAGACGATACCACTGGATTGCTTAGTAACAGAAACTCCAGTTTGACGGACAACTTCTGGCAGTTTTGGTTCCGCCAGCAAGACGCGATTCTGCACATCAGCCGCCGCAGTATCAATGTCATACCCTTGATCAAAAGTAACGACGATGTTGCTAGTACCGTCACTGCTACTGGTCGAAGTGATATATTTCAAGCCTTCGACACCATTAATTTGGCGTTCTAAAACTGTTGTGACTGTATCTTCTACAACTTGCGCGCTCGCACCAATGTAATTGGCGGTGACATTGATTTGTACGGGGCTGATATCTGGGTACTGCTCTACTGGTAGTAGCGGAATGCTGATTATACCTACCATGAGCATGACAAGAGCGCAGGCGATCGCAAATACAGGTCGCTTGATAAAAAAATTCGCAAACATAGACTTATGCTTTCTGGGTAAAAATCTGGATTTAACTAAGGCTCAGGAATAATAGATGCGCCGTCTCTTAAGTTGAGCAAACCAGAAACAACAATTTTCTCTCCTAGGGTTAATCCTTTTAGGACTTGATACTGATTACCCTGGATACTACCTAGCTCTACGGGTTTGAGCCTTGCTACTAACTGTTTTTCTTTGGGGGATGATTCAGCGACATAAACAAAGGTTTCTGCACCCAAACGGATGATGGTTGTTGTGGGAATTAATACTCCTGAGCGTTTATCCCAAATTACTTTCGCTTTGACAAATTGGTCGGCTCGCAACTGTCTGCGGGAATTATCAAATAATGATTTTACTAAGACTGACTGCGTATCGTTGGCTGTGTTGGGAGCGATGAAAAATATGCGACTGCTACCGAGATTTTTACCCCTTTCGTCAATTAACTGCAATGTCATTCCGGGACGCAATCGGGTTGCTTGCTGGACTGGTACGGAGATATTGACTTCTAAAGTCTGGTTTTCGGTGATAGTTGCCAATTGAGTCGAAGTATCGACAAAATCACCGATTTTGATGGGTATATCGCCCACCTTCCCAGCAAAGGGAGCCGTAATTTTGTAGTATTTCAACTGGACTTGTTGTTGTTTGGTAGCTGCTTGAGCTTGTTGTACAGCTTTTTCGGCTTGAGAGATAGCTGCTTTTTGCGCTTGAATTTGGGCATCAATCGCATTTAAACTGGCTTTAGCTGTAGCTAGTTTGTTAGCGTATTGATCCTGAGTTTGGCGAGGTATCGCACCTTCAGCAGCTAGATAAGAATATCTTTGATAGTCTAATTCATTTAACCTAACATCAGCTTGCTTGGATAAACGTTCAGCTTCTATGGATTTGAGAGTTGCTTTGGCATTTTCGAGTTGCGATCGCGCCGCCATTGCAGCCGCATCTACACCGCTAACTGCTGCTTTTTGTTCTTCCGCATCTATTTGTAAAATTGGTGTACCTGTTTTTACCTCATCGCCGGATCTCACAAAAATCTGACTGATTTGTCCTTGAATTCTGGGGCGGAGAGTAACTGAACGATGCGATCGCAGGTTAGCAATATAATTTGAACTTTGTTCAATTGTGCTGGCTTTTAGGGAAGATAATTTTACTTGTACACCAGGAGGCGCAGCAGCAGTAGCTACTGGGGGTTTTTGACTGGGAGTTAGTATACGCCAAACTGCAATTCCTCCACCTGCTAATAGTAGAGTGAGCAATAACAAAAGCCAAGGTCGCCGCGATCGCGGTGATGGTGATTCATCTGTTAAATCATCGTCATTTAGAATGGGAATCTGATTTTCCAAATCATTGTCTGAATCTAGAATAGTCGTTTGGTTTTCCAAAGGGTTCATGTTTGAGCAATTTCCTGTAATTTCAATTGAGTCGAAATAATTCCTAATTGATAAATTTTTTATCAACAGTTCGCAAAAGCTAACTGTTGATATATTTTTGAAAACCTCTAGATGGATGGATAACCCACAGAGGCAAGTGCTTCTTTAATAGCCGTCTCTGATGCTTGAGTTTCTACACTGATAGTTTTGGTTTTTGTATCAGCTTTTACAGTGGCGGCAGCATCAACTTTTTGAATTGCTGTGTTGATAGTATTTACACAAGCTGAACAAGCTAACTTAGGAATAGTAAGTTGTAGTGTCATCTCTAAAAACTCCTGATTCTTTTACTACTAAAGCGTGGTTTGTTTGAGTAAGTTTTTAATTTTTTTTACTCAACCTGGAATTAGCTTAAATTCTCCATCTGCCTGGAGAGTCAAGAGGAAAAATAAAAAAATAACTACAGATAAAAATAGATACACACAGATAAATCATCACTGTTTATCTGTGTGCATCTGTGGTTTTATATAAAATTGTAATTTTTGTTCTTGTAATTAGTAAAAAGCTTTTGAAAGTATTAATTTTAGTAAAATCAAAAGTGTATAAGCAGCAATAAAACCACTTAATTCTTGAGAATTGCTGTAGCTACCATCAACCCCCATACAACACCAAAGCGAATTCTGGTTGCGCGATAAACCGCAAAATTTGCATCTTCAAGCAAGCGGTGAAATTCATTTTGGGTATAACACTGCTGATGAGCCGGATCAAAAATTTTAAGGATAATGTCACATATTTTACAAAGTAAATAATCTCTACACCAATCCAGGATAATAACTTTACCATCAGGCTTCAGGACACGTCTCATCTCTTTTAATGCAGCAAGTGAATTGTCAAAGTAGTGAAACGAATTAGCAGACACAATCACATCAAAACTATCATTGTCAAATGGCAAATTTGATGCACTTGCAATCTGGAATGATACTTGAGGATAAGCACTACATTTCTGTTTGGCGATCGCCAGCATTTTATCTGAAATATCTACCCCAAAAATCTGTTGTGATGAATACTCAGCCAGCAGCAAACGTTCAAACTCACCAGTCCCACAGGCAACATCAAGTATAGTATCTGTTGGTGATATCTCTGCCTAAGTTTTCAGAAAAGATAGTGTATTAGTTATATAACTTTTCCAACGTAGATCGTAAACAGAAGCTAACTGGTCATACTGGTTACGAACTATAGTTTCACTCATATTGTTTTTGTAAAATTTATTCGTGTTCAATAATCGGACAAATAGTGGAATGAGAATCATCCGGCTTGATTTCCCAACCAGAAAGCAACCCTGATAATTCTTGTCTCAAAATCAGTAATTGCTGAATTTGTTCATCAATAGCTTGTACTTTATCTTCTAGTTTAGTTTTGATATGCTCACAAGGTAATTCTCCTTCATCATGAACATTTAAAAATTCCTTAATCTCTGATAAGCTTAATCCTAAACTTTGAGCGCGTTTAATAAAGTGTAGTCGTTCCAAAACATCAGAGTTAAATAATCTAAAGCCGCCTTCTGTTCTTCCGGATGATTTGAGTAGACCAAGTTCTTCATAGTAGCGAATAGTTTTAATTGGTACTCCGCTGTCTTTGGCAACTACACCAATCTGTTTTGCTTCTGCTTGAGCTAACATACTTAGCAAATCCTTAGTGAGATATGATTACCGATCATATACTAAACTCTCCAGCTAACTGGAGAGTCAAGCATAAGCACTATCATTCCGTCATTTTTATGAGAAATGAATTTGAGTGGACACCTTTTCTTCACTAGCGTCTGCGGCTCGGACGGAAATTGCACCTCGAAACATATTCATGCCGCAGGTGAAAGCATATTCGCCAGGTTTTTCCGGTGTAAACTCAATTGAGGTTAATTGATTGACTGGTAAATCAGCAGCAATACCAAAATCAGGAATAAGCACTTTTGCAAGGCAATTACTGGGATTTTCGCGCAGAAAGTTGAGTTGCAATCTTTGTCCCGCTTTCACAACAACACGATTCGGTGTGTATCCTTTATCGACATTGATGCTGGCTTTCTGAATTCCTTGATCTAGGGTGGTTTCATGCTCATCAATTGAACCGAAGGATTTGGTTTGTGGTTCTTTCATTGTTTTTTCTTCCTTTGTCAGTCTTGATTGAATGTCTGAAGCTTCGGCATGAATTTCACCACGAAACATATTCATCCCACAGGTAAAGAGATATGTTCCAGCTTGTTTGGGTGTAAATTCTACAGTGGTTACTTGGTTAAGCGGTAAATCTGCGGCAATGCGAAAGTCTGGAATCACAACTTGTTCTAAACAACTACTGGGATCTTTGCGTTCAAATTTCAGCCTTACTGGTTTCCCTACTTGCACTACAATTCGACTGGGATCGTATCCTCCATCAACAGTGACAGTTACTTCCTGGACATTCCCACCTGTTGCCACTGCTTTCTGAGACTTAGGTTTACTCAACAAGAACCACCAAAGTTGTAGGCCGATGAGTCCCAATCCGCCGAGGGTGACGGCTATCTTATTCTCTAATGGCTGTTCAATACTTTGAAATTGATTGGTTTGGACTGTTGCAGATGAGTGCGTATCGTGAGATTTTTGTGCTGCCGCTTCACCAGATGCAATTGAGAATACAATTCCTAAACTGGCTATACTACCGATGAGTGCTGTTTTGTTTACCATTGAAAAACCTCCTAAGTGAATGTGGGTAAGTTGTTAGCTACACTAAAGTTCCTGAAATCACTCCCAACAGAAATCCAAACCCTGCTAAAGTCCCGAAAAATATGGTTTGATTGAACATTGTTATTTCCTCTATGCGAGTGTTTTAGGTTGGAAGTTGCGTAAACGCAGTGCATTAGTAACGACAGAAACCGAACTAAAAGCCATTGCTGCACCGGCGATGATGGGGTTGAGTAACCAACCGAAGAAGGGGAAGAGAATCCCGGCGGCGATAGGAATACCAGCAACGTTGTAAATGAAGGCGAAGAATAAATTTTGGCGAATGTTGCGAATAGTGGCGCGGCTGAGTTGAATTGCTGTAACTATGCCTTGCAAATCGCCAGAGATTAAGGTAATGTCACTAGCGGCGATCGCCACATCTGTACCAGTCCCAATGGCAATTCCCACATCGGCTTGAGCTAAGGCTGGTGCATCATTGATACCATCACCAACCATTGCGACAATTTTGCCTTCTGCTTGTATTGCTTGCACTGTAGCAGCTTTTTGGTCAGGACGGACTTCTGCTAAGACTCTTTTAATACCAACCTCGCGCGCAATACTTTCTGCGGTGCGGCGGTTATCGCCTGTGAGCATGACAACTTCTAAACCAAGTTTTTGCAAAGCTCTCACAGCCTGGGTGGAAGTGGGTTTAATGGCATCAGCAATCCCCATTAATCCTTTGATTTCACCGTCAACTGCTAACCAAACTGCTGTTTTACCGAGGTATTCTAAGCGTTCTTTATCTTGTTGCAAGGCTTGAGTGTTAATACTCAACTCTTCCATCCACCGTTGTGTACCAATTTGCACCAAACGGTTAGAAACAACACCTTGGACACCACTACCTGCTACTGCTTCAAAATCTCTGACATCTGCTAATGGTACTTCCTGAGATTGGGCATATCGAACAACGGCTTCTGCTAAGGGGTGTTCAGAATTGCGTTCTAAGGATGCTGCTAGTTGTATCAGCTTAATTTCGTTGCCGTTCAATGTACCGTTAACTGTGAGAAAATCTGTAACTGTCGGTTTACCTTGGGTAATTGTGCCTGTTTTATCTAAAACAATTGTTTGAATTTGGTGTGCTATTTCTAAGCTTTCCGCACCTTTAATTAAAATGCCGTTTTCTGCACCTTTACCTGTGCCTACCATCACAGAAGTCGGTGTAGCTAAACCCAATGCACAAGGACAAGCGATGATTAATACCCCAACTGTGGTAATCAACGCCAAGGTGACATTGCCCATGATGTTGTACCAAATAATAAATGTGAGGATAGCGATCGCAATTACCGCCGGTACAAACCACCCCGTAACTTGGTCGGCTAGTCTTTGAATAGGAGCTTTTGAGCCTTGAGCTTGCTGCACTAATTGGACAATCTGCGCCAATACCGTATCTTTTCCTACTCTTGTCGCCCGAAACTTAAAACTCCCAGTTTTGTTGATGGTTGCACCGATGACTTCATCCCCTGGTTGTTTTTTCACTGGTACACTTTCGCCAGTCACCATCGCTTCATCAACTGTGGATGTCCCGTCAACTACTTCGCCATCAACGGGAATTTTCTCCCCAGGACGAACCAGCACCACATCACCAATTTGCACTTCCTCAATGGGTACATCTACTTCTCGACCATTCCGAATCAACCGTGCAGTTTTCGCCTGCAAACCTATTAGCTTACGAATTGCTTCTGAGGTTTGTCCTTTAGCGCGGTTTTCAAATAGTCGCCCTAGTAAAATTAGGGTAATGACTACAGCACAAGTTTCATAATATACATCTGGTTTTAGCCCCTGACTGATGAAGAAACTAGGAAATACTGTAGGGAATAGGGAATAGAAATATGCTGCACTTGTACCCAAAGCTATTAAGGTATCCATTGTGGCGGCATGACGCTTAAAAGCTTTCCAGCTATTAACGTAAAAAGAATAACCACACCAGAACTGTACAGGAGTGGTCAGAACTAATTGCACCCAAGGGTTATGCAACCATGTAGGAATAAAAGGTAGGTCTAACCCTGTCATCATTGGTAGTGAGCCAATCACCAGCACAGTGCTAATGATTCCCCCTACTGTCACCTTTTGCTGCAAATCACGGGATTCTTTCTGGCGATGTCTTTTTTCTTCGTCATCTTCTCCCGCCATCAGATTTTGTTCTTGGAGGGGATAGGCAGAATAACCTGCTGCATCTACTGCCTCTTGTATAGCTTGTAAATCTGTTTTTCTGGGGTCATAATCAACTGTTGCCTGTTCTGCCCCAAAATTCACACTACATTCATTTACACCAGGGACAGAACTAATCGCATCTTCAATACTTCTGGCGCAGGAAGCGCAACTCATACCGCGTAGTTTAAGTGTCGCATTCTCCATTTCAAAGCTCCAATTATCAAGTCGTGTTTAAGACTGATTTCATCTTGAATCCTCCAGTTCACTGGAGTGTCAAGAGGGTAGAGAAAAAAAATTGGAACTACGCAAAAAATCCTTTCTCAACTAGCTTTGCGGCTATTTCTCATACATTAACTGAACTGGGGAAAAATTTCTGTTCAAGTCTCTTGACTCTCCAGTGAACTAGATATTTGAAGATAAACTCCAGCAAACAATAACCAGCTTGATCTAAAGTTCGGAAAGCTTTTGGAATGCGCTATTGGCAAAATTTGCCTATGGTTATACCATTTCAGCGGTTCTGGCATAGTTCAGCGTCGGACTTGTAATTCACTGGACTAACAGCTATGAGCATCATCCATCTACCCTCAACAAAAACCACTGTTTCAAAATCTCCTACTGTTTCAACCTTAATTCGTCCCCCTTCACCTTCTCTGTTAATTGCTTTCTTTAATGGAGCCGTACTGCCTATTCAAGCAGCAATTAATGCTCAGTTAGCTCGGTCAATAGGTTCTTTCCCTCTAGCTGGAGATATTTCCTACTTCGTAGGCACTATAGTTCTCGTAAGTCTTCTATTAACTGGCAAATTCGGACGACCAAATTGGTCTGCGTTACCCAAAGCACCTTGGTGGGCTTTTTGTGGCGGATTGGTGGGTGCTTGGTACATAACCTCAAGTGCATACTTGACAACTAACTTGGGAACTACGCTCACAATTGCGTTGATTGTCAGTGGTCAATCTTTCATGGGGATGCTGGTAGAGCATTTTGGATGGCTCTCAGTGCAGCCTCGTCGTCTCACGCCTAACCGACGCATTGCTGGAGCGTTGTTACTCTTAGCCGTTTTCTTTCTCACTTTGAAATAAGAGTTTTTAGTTTGGAGTATTAGTATGGAAATTTTGCTAGCGATCGCTGGTGCTGGTTCTGCTGGCGGACTGCTTGCTTATGGTAGTGCTGCTAATGTTCGATTAATGCAAGTAATTCGTTCCGCGATCGGTGCTGCTACTGTTAATTTCACTATTGGATTTACAACTTTAGCACTGCTGATGGTGCTGGGAGTCATCGGCCCGCTATCCCTCAACCAATTGTCTCAAGCTCCTTGGTGGGCTTTCTTTGGCGGTGCTTTGGGAGCAACTTACGTAACGCTCAATACTCTCAGCATTCCTAAATTAGGTTTGACAAACACAACAATGGCTGTAGCATTTGGACAGATGCTGATGTCACTGATCATTGACCAGTTTGGTTTATTTGGGGTTATGAGTCATATCGTCAGTGCGCCCAGATTATTAGGAACTGGGCTTTTATTAGCCGCAGTTATACTTATACAATTAGATGCTAAACACAGCCTCTAACTGACCAATGATATATCTGATATCTGCAATAATTCAATCCATCATAGTTGAGATTTTCTTTGTTCATGGTTACTGAAGGATTTTATCGTCGTCCCTTACCTCCTCCTAGTATTTCTTTTGCTTCCCCACAGGGGCGACAAATCTTTCAAGAAGCGATCGCATTAGGTGGTATGGAGGGTTATTTTCCCCTTGCCGAACAATTCCATACTCAATCAGAGCCAGCTTTTTGCGGGTTAGGTACGTTGGTCATGGTTCTCAACGCCTTATCAATTGATCCTGGGCGAATTTGGAAAGGTGTATGGAGATGGTACGGTGAAGAATTCCTCGAATGTTGCCAACCACTGAGTGCAGTTAAAAATCAAGGCATTACTTTTGACGAATTTGTCTGTTTAGCGCGTTGCAATGGAGCTAAAGTACAACCCTATCGTTACGACCAAAGCAACCTACAAGAGTTCCGAAACGCAGTTAAGCAAGCCACCTTTCTACCCCAAGGTTTACATTTAGTTGTTTGCTATTCACGACAAGTTGTAGGACAAACTGGGGATGGACACTTTTCACCAGTAGGAGGATACCATCCAGAACGTGACCTTGTTTTGCTTTTAGATGTAGCTCGTTTTAAATACCCACCACACTGGGTTCCCCTAACTGTTTTATGGAATGCTCTACAACCCATTGATCCTGCAACCGGTAAGTGTCGTGGCTATATGCTTATTTCTAATAAGAATATTTCCAGTCAAAGCTTCTTTCATGTAGGAGTTGATATACATCAATGGGCGATGGTTGCACCTTATTTTAAGGATATTGCACCAACTTTACTGGCTCAAGAACAGCCAGATTCATTATTTGTGTTACTGGATGTATTATTAAGAAACTTACCACTAGAGTTAACTTCTGTTCTCTGCATTACTGGAGATAATCTATCAACTGAATTTTTTGAAATATGGTGCTGTTTATTGGAAGAAATTAAATCGCATCCTTTATGGACAGTTACTCAAAACGCACTGTTGACTAGAAATTACTCGGAAACTTCTGTTATAGGAAAGTGGCAACTCCAAGAGAAAAACTTAACTTATTTGCTAACAATGTTTCTTTTATCTTGTCCAGAGGAAATTTATCAACCGCTAAATGAGCGTTTGCTTTCTCAGATATATCAACTCCGAGAAGTCGATAGGCTGCCGCCACTGATGCGTCAGGAAGTAGTTAGCTTAAAAGAACAGATGTTAGCGTTACAGAATTTATTTCAAACATTATCGAATTAAATGTACAACACTTTGCATATTTGTGTAATATGTGTAGAGACCTTATACGTAAGGTCTCTACATTTCTTCCTGTTTAAGTTTTTTCTCTTTTAGATGAGTGTATCTTCATACAGAATTGGTATTACCTATGCCTTTCTGTTTGTTATAAACTAGACTTTTTTTGATAATAAAGTCTACATCACTTGAAATACTTTGTGATGAGTTAGGTTTAGCATAGTGATGTTGTACAAGCCAAGCAAAAACTTCCTCTTCAGATAACGCATGGAATCGATTTCCGCTCAATGAATCATCAATAATCCACCAGATGTTACCCATGCGATCGCTTGTCTGCCAAATAAAAAGAGTTGAACTTTCCATCAAAGCTAGAGCGATCGCTCTAGCCGCATGATTCAAAGGTTGGCTGACTTCTTGAAATTGAGGTCTAAATCCATCAGAAATATCTGAAGGTGTCCATTCTTGTTTTTGGTAAGTTTGAAAATCATCAAAAAATTTACCAGGCATTATTCTCATAACTAATCTCCGTAGAACTAAATATTCAACGTAGGCTTTGCTTTACCATCTATGTTTGTTAGCAGCTAAAGTTTTTTGATAATAAAGTTGCTCAATCCAAATTAAAACTTCCTGTTCCGAACCCAAAGAAGCAGATTTACCTGTTGCTGGATCATAGGCAAACCACCAGACATTACCTTGGCTATCGCGCCGTTCCCAAACTTCTGGTTCGGGTTCTTTATAGAGGAAGTCAACAAACCATCTCCAGAATTTTCCCAATAATAATTGAATGCTGAATCGATTTTTGTGAGGTACTTTAGAATCAGAACTTGATGTGCATCTCTGATTTAACTGTTGTCTGCTTGTCATAACTAAATTCTCAGGTATAACTATTGAAAGGACAAAAAGTTATCCTTTCTTTTCGCAACTCAATAATTTAATTTTTAATGCTCCATTTAACTGGAGAGTCAAGAGATCGCGAGAAAAACTTTTATGAAGCAAAACATAGTTATAAATTTGTATGCAGAAAATTAATTTGTAATTAATATCAAAGAAATTTATACAAATTATTAAGATTGTATTCATAAACTTGAATCTCCACCTAACAGGAGAGTTGACAATACTAGTAAAGTAATTGTTGGTGGAGATTATGACAAAACGTCAAATTGAGATATTTACAGCCAATTGTCCTCTTTGTGATGAAACAGTCCGTACAGTGCAAGAATTAGCTTGCTCAAATTGTGAAGTATTAGTCTATGATTTGCGTTCAAGTCAGGAACAGCAGACTTATCTAGCGAAAGCTGAACATTATGGAGTTCAATCAGTACCAGCCATCGCTATCAACGGAGTGTTAGTGCTGACGGGTAAACCAACTCGTGACCAATTGCTAGCAGTGGGTGTAGGTCAAGCACTGAATTAAGCATGGATGTTAAACAAACTCCAAACAGCGCGATTGTCTTTAGCAGTATCCTTCGGGTAATCGCATTTATTACTAGACCAGTAAGGATGCGATCGCCTTGATTATGTAAAGAAACGTGTACAAGAAGAATATTTCATCCTCTTTTCATCTCTAGATGTAAATCTTAAATTATAGGTTTTTGTTGAAGATAAAACGATTTAGCTATTTGATTGGAAAGAAAATTAACTTAATTTTTGCAAGAAAAGTGAAACCAAAAAAAACTTGCATAATACTTGATGTCTGAGCAATTTTATTGAGTTTAATTTAAAATTTATTGTCTCACAAGTTCCTCACAATCTCTCGATAATTTCATAAATATAAGTTGTCTTTAACTCCTAAAATGAGGTGGGGTTATGAAAACAAAAACATTGTTGTATGGCTTGGCTGGTCTATTAAGCACTAGTGCGCTCGCTGGATTAGTAATTTTAAATAACGCACAAGCTCAGGTTTCAAACTCAGAACACAATACTCATTACCCATCTACAGAAACTACTCCTCTTCCCCAAAGAGGGATGATGACTAATATGGATCAGCATTTCATTGAAAAGATGGTTCCCCATCACACTCAAGCAATAGAAATGGCTGATATCGCATTAAGTCGCGCTCAACACCCAGAAATTAAAAAGCTAGCTCAAGCTATTAAACAAGAACAAAACCGCGAAATTCAGCAAATGAAATCTTGGTATAAGGCATGGTACGGGAAAGAAGTACCTGTAACAGCCATGACTCGTCAAGAAATGATGGCAATGCATCAGCGTATGTGCCAACAAATGAACCCAGGCATGATGAAAATGCCGATGAACTGCAACATGATGGGTATGAATGTAGATTTGGCAGCCTTGAAAAATGCACCAGATTTCGACAAAGAATTTATCCGTCAGATGATTCCTCATCATCGCATGGCTCTAATGATGTTGCAGATGGCTACTAAAAAAGCTACCAAACCAGAAATTCGTAACTTAGCTCAGTCCATCATTAAAACTCAAACGGCTGAAATTAACCAGATGCAGCAGTGGTATCAGGTTTGGTATAAATCCAACCCAGAAGAAAGTTGAATTCCGGAGAGATTTTGACCTGACACGATTGACATCTGCTCTCAAGGAGGTCAATTATGTGGAATTTTTTTAGTCGCAAGCGTCAACAAGATAGTGAAAACATTGCTGTAGACCCAATATGTGGCATGACTGTAGAAAAAACTACAGCATTGAAGTTCGAGCGAGACGGACAGACTTACTATTTTTGCAGCCAGACTTGCCTACATACCTTTGAATCACAACTAGCAAGATGAAGGAGTGTATTCAAAGATGGCAAGAACTCACGAGCATCACGGACATAGACACGCAAGCATAGTACCCGAACCAGGCGGGATGGCGAAAGACCCTATCTGTGGGATGACAGTACCTAAAGCTACATCCTTGAGGACAGAACGAGGTGGACGCGCTTACTATTTTTGTAGCCAAACTTGCTTAAACACATTTTTAGATCCTGAGAGGGAACTCAAATCTATGCGGACTCGCGTCACCGTTGCGATGACGGGGGTACTGCTTTTAGCAATTATGCGAGCGGCTGCATTTTTGGGACTAGCAGCAGGCATAAGTCTCATAAGCTGGGTGCCGATTCCAGTACTACCTTGGTTCACTTGGGGAGTCTGGTTGTTTATCTTGGCTACGCCTGTGCAGTTCATTGGTGGCTGGTCATTTTATACAGGGGCGTGGAATGCCATCAAAAGCCGCAGTATCAACATGGATTTCCTGATTGCTTTAGGAACCAGCGTTGCTTATTTCTATAGTGTGGCAGTGATTTTCTTCCCTAATGCTCTACCTGTTCGAGTTGAGGAGCGCGACGTTTATTTTGAAGTTTCTGCCGTGATCATTGCCTTTGTTTTACTAGGCAAGTATATGGAAGAAATTATCAAAAAGAACTCATCGGCAGCAGTACGTAAACTCTTGGACTTGAAACCTGCCACCGCTAGAGTCATCCGAGATGGCATGGAGATGGAAATTCCGGCAGAGCAAGTAATGGTAGGCGAAACCGTGATTGTCCGTCCGGGGGAAAAAGTACCAACAGATGGAGTTGTGCTGGATGGAGCTTCATCTGTGGATGAGTCAATGCTCACAGGCGAGTCATTACCAGTAGAGAAGCAAGCTGGAGCAGCAGTGATTGGTGGTACTTTGAACAGAACAGGAGCGTTCAGCTTCCAAGCAACTCGTGTCGGCTCTGAAACTGCTCTGGCTCAAATCATCAAAATTGTGGAGGAAGCCCAGACAAGTACAGCTCAAGTCCAACGGTTGGCGGATAAAGTTACGGGGTATTTTGTACCGGCGGTTGTGGGCATTGCGGTACTGGCATTTCTTGGTTGGTTATTGGTGGGAAATTTCCCCCAAGCTTTACTGGCATTCATCGCTGTATTAATTATTTCTTGTCCCTGTGCTTTAGGTATTGCTACTCCAGCCGCGTTGATGGTTGGCGTGGGTAAGGGCGCAGAAGGCGGGATTTTAATTCGGGGTGGTGAAATTTTAGAACGATCTGAAAAGCTTTCTACCGTAATTTTCGATAAAACTGGAACTTTGACTCGTGGTGAGCCTAGTGTGACGGATATTGTACCCTTAGCAGAACGCCCAAAAGATGAAATTCTCCGGTTAGCGGCGGCTGTAGAAGCGGGTTCAGAACATCCTTTGGGTGAAGCAATTGTGCGAGCAGCCAAACACCAGATGCTAGATATTCCCAAAGTGAATAATTTTGAAGCTATTCCCGGACATGGAATTCGGGGAGAAATTAATCGCGATCGCATTTTGCTTGGTAATCGCCGCTTGTTCCGCGAGCAAGGCTATCAGATAAATCCGGCAACAGAAGAGATACTGACTCGCCTAGAATCTGACGGTAAAACAGCCATGCTGGTTGGTTGTAACGGTTTGCTGATGGGGATTGTAGCAGTAGCGGACACCATCAAACCTGAAGCCAAGGAAGCGATCGCTGCTTTACGGCGGGAAAAAGTTAAAGTCGTGATGCTCACCGGAGACAACCAGCGTACTGCCGAAGCGATCGCCCGTCAACTAGGAATCGATAAGGTAATTGCTGAGGTATTACCCGGTGATAAAGCCCAAGTCGTTAAAGATATTCAACGACGCGGGGAAGTTGTGGCAATGGTGGGAGACGGTGTTAATGATGCACCCGCCTTAGCAACTGCTGACATTGGGATTGCGATTGGTTCTGGTGCAGATGTGGCCAAGGAAACAGGTGGGATCATTTTGGTGAAAAACGATGTGCGAGATGTTGTCACCTCAATTCGCCTATCTCGTGCCACGATGCTCAAAATTAAACAAAACCTATTCTGGGCGTTTATCTATAACTCCATTGGCATTCCTATTGCTGCCTTCGGTTTCCTCAACCCAATTATTGCCGCAGCTGCGATGGCTTTGAGTTCCTTATCAGTGATTGTTAATTCATCACTGTTGAAAGGATTCAAATTATCTACAAGTTGAATTGCAATTGCTAACTGCATTGGGGGAAAAATTCTATGAATCATCAATCTAGTCAAGATAGTTGGTGGCGTTGGCGGAACGCCTGCCTTCGGCACTCGCCCGCCAAAATAGCCTTATATGTTTTCCTGGCCATTGCTGCATTTTTTCTCATCACTGAACACTTAGCACATCTAGCTGGAATTCTGCCCTACTTGTTACTTCTAGCCTGCCCATTCATGCACTTATTTATGCACGGAGGACATGGTGGACACGGCGGACACAGTGACGGAAACGATCGTTCATCTCGGTAAAAAATATCAATCAACAGGAAATAAGAAATGAACAACGCATCCGCCTACGGTCTTTGGTCTCTGGTGATTATCAACTCTTTAGTATTTATCATCTTTGCCTTCAGCTTTACAAAACCAAAAAGTTCCCGTGATTGGCGAGCCTTTGGTGCTTTTTCTGCCTTTATCGTGGCTTTGTTCACTGAAATGTACGGCATACCTTTAACAATTTATCTACTTTCAGGTTGGTTGCAAAGCCGCTATCCAAAGTTGAATTTACTTTCCCATGATGTAGGACATCTCTGGTGGACACTGCTGGGAATGAAAGGCAATCCTCACTTTAATGTGTTGCACATTTTGAGTAATATCCTCATTTTTGGTGGGTTTATCTTATTGGCATCAGCTTGGGAGGTTCTTTACAAAGCCCAGCGTTCTCACACATTAGCTACTACTGGCCCTTATGCAACAATTCGCCATCCCCAGTATTTAGCTTTTATCAGTATCATGTTTGGTTTTTTGCTTCAGTGGCCGACAATTCTCACATTATTGATGTTTCCGGTGCTGGTGTGGATGTATACACGACTGGCACGCCAAGAAGAACGTGAGGTGCGAGCAGAATTTGGTGCAGAGTACGATCGCTATGCCAGCAATACACCAGCTTTTTTCCCTCGTCTGGGAGACACCACCAAGAGAAGTAATACCTAAAATATTGGGAGAACTAAGTAAGTGAAAAGACAGGAAAGAATCAAAATCCTGTTTAATCGTCAAAACGCGTTTGCGTTGGCAATTTTGCTCCTATGTTTAGCCGTCTGTTATTGGCTACTAAATCCCCAGGTAAATATATTAACACCAGAAGGATTTAGACAAACTGTAAAAAATTTAGGTTTACTTGGCCCATTTGTCTATATTGGTATCTTGGCTTTATCTGTAGTTATTAGTCCTATTCCCAGTGCGCCACTCGCAGTTATAGCAGGCACTATTTGGGGGACATTTATGGCAGGAGTTTACAGCGTAATAGGAGGTTTTATAGGTGGTTTAATTGCTTATTTTTTAGAGCGTACTTTGGGGCGATCGGCAATTAAAGCTTTAACTGGTCAAATCATTTATTTCTCGAAAAACAAAGGAGAGAATTATCTTAACTGGTTAATTTTTATTACTCGGATACTGCCAATATTTTCTTTTGATTTGATTAGCTACGCTGCGGGAATCGCTGGTTTTTCTTTCCCTAAATATGCAATTGCTACATTTTTAGGCATGATTCCTTCAACATTTTTACTGACATATGTGGGAAGAGCATTAAGCGTATAAACACCTTTAGAAATCGCTATTTCTGTTATTTTTTTCATTGTAATTATAGTGTTGCCTTGGTTAATTCGACGCTATAACTGGCTAGGAATGAGAGATATTGTGCGTGTGGAATAAATATATATATTTTTTGATTTCAAAGAGGTTTTTAACGGTAATATTTCCACCAGAGCTAGTGTTATCTTTGAATTAGCCGAACTTCTGTTTACTTATTGCAAGATAAGGAGTTTTTTATGTTTCAAAAAATTTTAGTGGCAATAGATTGTTCTAAAGTTAGCAAGCGTGTTTTTGAAAAAGCAATTTCTCTAGCAAAGCTCACCAAGGCTAACTTGATGATATTTAATGTTGTATGTCCTGAAGAAGATGGATATTTAGATAACTCTGAATTGTTAAATTACTATGACCCAGATCAAGACAGCGAAGCCGTAAAACACAGCCAAAAAATGTTAGATAAGTTCTCCCAGCCAAAGTTAGAGATGCTGCGTGTATTTGCAACAGAAGCAACAGCAGCCGGTGTAGACACAAATTACACACAACACTTTGGTCAACCTGGCGAAACCATTTGTGAATTTGCTCAGACTTGGCAAGCCGACTTAATTGTAATGGGACGGCGGCATTGGCTTTCAGGTATGGAAGAATTTGTTTTGGGTCGTGTTAGCAATTATGTGCTGCATCATGCTTTTTGTTGCGTATTCATAGTGCCATAATAGCTAGTGATAATTGATCTGATTATTTCCTTTGAAGCGCGAAAAAAAGCACAATGATT
This sequence comes from Trichormus sp. M33_DOE_039, assembly GCA_015296085.1. Taxonomy (GTDB): domain Bacteria; phylum Cyanobacteriota; class Cyanobacteriia; order Cyanobacteriales; family Nostocaceae; genus Trichormus. Next base: position 19,673 of record DVDT01000043.1, read on the forward strand.
TCACTAATTACACCCGCAAGCATTCCATAGGCTGCTGAAGTAGCTCCACTATGTTTGGTAAAAATCAAACTTCCACATACTACTAAAGTAAAGGTCGCAGCAACTACTGTTGCCAAGTTGATGAGCCAGTTCTTGCCCTTGTGAATAAGTAGCCCTTGAAACGTATTTTGCAAAGCTAAGAGCAGGGGTAAACATGAGAGTATTTGTATAACTGGACGAGATGCTGCTACAAGAGAAGGATTATTTCCCAAAAATTGACGCAGTAAAAATAATCCTTGCTCTGTATACCCCAGCCAAAACGGTATGAAAGTAAAACTCAGCCCGACAATAATTAAAAAAGCAGCAAGTGTTCGCTTGGAAGTTTCTTCATAAGCAGAAATTACCACTTGTTGAATCATACGTGTACCGTTAGCGATCGCCAGTACAAGTCCCCAGGCCGCAGGCCAAACAGCAAGTGCTAAACTACCATCGAATGCGCGAGCAATTAGGCTCAAAAGTACAGCTCTTGCGCCCCAAACTAAAAGCATAGTTGAAGCTAAAGGAAGATAGTAAAAGCTGACTCCTGACAAGGTTTGAGGCAGTTTCTTCGTCTCAGAATATCCTTGTTGGTTAAGAATAGAAATAGTACCAAGACGCATACAAAACCATGTGACCAATACTGCCTCAATGAGTATAGCTCCCATCATGGTGATACCTGCCAGGAATGCGCCATCTAACCTCAAACTTACTCCCACTACCAGCGTCACAATTACCCAAGTTAATCGCGCTACACTTGCCCAACCTACAGCCATGCTTTTTTGTGCGCGAATCAGTAACCCTTGAAAGAAGCGTCGCCAAGCAATTACGAAAGGCCACAGAAACATTAATAAAAAAGTAATTCTTCCTCTAGCGGCAATTGATGAGCTAACGCTGAATACATCAAGTAGTAGCCAGTTATAAAGAGGTTCCCAGGTGAGTAACAGAAAGATACCACTTAGAGACAATCCCGCAATCATCGTAAACTGCCAAAGTGCGCGTCGAGATTTGGTTTGACCTCCCAGTGCGTTTGAGGCATGAAGAATCATGATTATGGGGCTTTCCAGAAATACGGCAACTCCTTTGACTACTCCGACTCCGGCTAATGTCTCTTGCGGAAAGGCTAGACGACTGAGTGCAGATGTTTGCAGAGGATCTCCGAGAGTCATTGCCACATCAGATAGAGAAAGTGGAATAAACTGCGTCAGTAGTGCTAACAGCGATCGCTCTGAAGTTGTTTCTTGTTTGGGCTGGGGTGAGGTGTTCATGATATTTTTCAGCACTACTCAAAATACACGGGACTTAGTGAAGCGATCGCATCCTCAAGACGTTTCCCTTGTTTGAGGGTAAATCCATGATGGTCGAGCCAATCGGCATCATACGCTGTCTCAAGGTATCTATCGCCTCGGTCTGGATTGATCATCAGAATCCGCGCACCCTCACCCAGTTCACGCGCCAGATGCAAGCCACCAGCTACAATTGCCCCTGTTGATGCACCCAGAAGCAAACCCTCACGACGTGCCAGGATGTGACACACTGAGTAAGCTAAATCCTCTGGTACTATATAAGCGCGATCGAGCAGGGAAAGATCCAGATTTGGTGGAAAGAAAGATAACCCAATACCCGTCATCTTGTACGGTTTTGCTGGCGTTCCCATAATTACTGAACCCACCACATCAACGCCAACAATGCGTATGTTTGGGAATCGCGGTTTAAGATAACGAGCTATTCCCATGATCTGTCCCGCAGTGCTAACACCGACTACCACAGCATCCAAATCAGAAGAAAAATGTGCTTCAATCTCACGGGCAGTATAGTACGAATGTGCCTCTGTATTTAAAGGATTAAGGTGCTGACATGGATACCAAGCATCAGGTATGGTTGCAGCCAACTCCTTTGCTTTTTTCATTCTTGCCTTCTGCATTGAGCCTGATTCGTCTGCCTCATGGAGTGGTACATCCACAAGTTCTGCACCGTATGCTTTCAACATTCGTCTAAAAGGTGGAGGAGTTTTGGCATCAACAACAATAATGACTCGATACCCTCGGACTGCTCCTATCATGGCTAGCCCCACACCAAAATTTCCTGAGCTTGACTCGATGATCGTACCACCAGGTACAAGCAGCCCTTCCTCCTCCGCACGCGTCACGAGGTAGACTGCATTTTTCTCCTTAATTGATCCACCGGGATTACAACTTTCCAATTTCAAGAAGCATTCTGCGATCGCACATATAGGAGAAATATTCTTGAGTTTGACAATCGGAACATTTCCCAACGCCTGGGTAACATCAGTAGCCGTAGTATTTTTCCATTTACTATCGTTGCTCCACTGAGAGTTGAAAACGCTTTCAAAGGATGAAGATTTTGCCAGATAATTCATATTAAGTACCCAAAAATTCAAAAATTAGTACAAATTCTCATAGCTACATGAACTTGCTCATTGGGGTTGATTTTATTGGAATATCTTTACTAGATTGTTTTCTTGAAAATAAAAAGATTAATAACTATTACCTGTATAGTTAATTACGTCTTTAATTTATTTCAATTTACTCAAAAATAGATAGCAATTAAGTTTGAATCGGTAACTACCTAACTAAGTCATGATTTTAGTTACGCCTATAAAAATATTGACCCTCATCATGAACTCGACATATTTTTATGTTGAAGGATAAATATGAAATCAAGATGAAATTTTTTATTGAATATTTAATATTTAAAACTTCCAAAAATCAGTAGTGATAATTTATTTGTGTGAATTAGTTAACTTGAGTAGAACACAAAGCATCAACAAAAAAGAGCTAGTGAAGATGTATAGATAAGATACTAGCCTACTATCAGGTTTTGTATAGCCTAATCCTAATTTTTAAGAATTTCATCCTAATTTCATACATTTCTGCAACCCTATTAATAGGGGTATCCCTGTGGGGAACTATGCTAAAATCACAAATTTATAAAGAACTTTTAAATACCCAATTTGATATGAGGGTGCTACTAGTCGAAGATGAGCCAGATTTGGGGTCAGCTATTAAGCGTACTTTAAATCAACAAAAGTACCTAGTTGACTGGGTTATAGATGGTAATGACGCATGGGCTTACTTAGAAAATAGTTCGGCGCAATATACAGTAGCGATTCTTGATTGGATGCTTCCAGGAATTAGTGGTTTAGAATTGTGTAAAAGACTGCGTTATAAAGGTAATCCTCTTCCTATCCTGATGCTAACGGCTAAAGATAGAATGGAAGATAAAGTTGCCGGACTAGATGCAGGTGCCGATGACTATTTAGTAAAACCCTTCAGTATGGTGGAACTGCTAGCACGATTGCGGGCTTTGCAGCGTCGTTCCCCCCATTTTCAACCCCAACAATTAACTGTTGGTAATTTGACTCTAGATTATGGCAACAGTACAGTTGTTAGACAAAATACAACAGGTGAACAGCAAAGCATTCCATTAACTAATAAAGAATTCCAACTATTGGAATATTTCATAAACCATCCTAACCAGATTGTTACGACTGAGCAAATTCGTAATCAAATTTGGGAAGTTAATGCAGAATCTAGTAGTAATGTAGTGGCTGCGCAAATACGTTTATTACGTCGTAAACTCACAAGTAACGACTGTCCTAACCCAATTGAAACTTTGCACGGTATGGGGTATCGTCTTAATTTCTCAGATGAATCAAAATAAACTGTTTCGGCTCACCCGCGTTCGTTTAGCTCTGTATTATGCTATTGTTATGGGTTTGATTTTAAGCCTATGTGCCTTTAGCTTTTACAGGTCTGTCTTTCATGCTCATGTGGTAGCTTTAGACAGTGAAATTGAGACTGTAGCTGGGACACTGCACGACAGTATTGAACTAAAACTACAGTCACCTGGACGTTTGGAACCTTTGGCACTCAAATTATTTCCAAATGTAGATAAATGTAAAATTGAAGATAGTAATTGTATTCAAAAACAACTGCATCCTAAACGTCATCTTCTGGGTATTGTTACTAAAACTAGCTACTATATACGTTTTTTTGATACTTCAGGAAAATTAATTGCTAATGCTGGTTATTATCCAGAAGGATTACCTGATGCTTTTAATCAAAAAAATTGGCAATTTCTCAAAGATAGCAAAGGCAACGAATACCATCAAATTACTTTATCTCTGCATACCCAAAATTATCAGGATTGGGGATATATGCAAGTAGGGCGAAGTCTAGAAGAGTTTAATCATTATTTGGATAGCGTAAAGCTAATTTTGATATTAGGGCTGCCGATGGCTATGGTTATGATTGCAGGTGCCAGTTGGTGGTTGTCAGGATTAGCGATGCAGCCAATTTATCAGTCATATCGACAAATTCAACAGTTTACAGCCGATGCTGCACATGAATTACGAACGCCTTTAGCTGCGACAAGTGCAACTGTAGAATCAGCACTTTTAATGCCAGAAATAGATGAACAAGAAACACGAGATATCTTGCAAACTATACAGCGTCAAAATCAGAGGCTAACAACTTTAGTCGTTGACTTATTGATGTTAGTACGTTTAGATAGACAAGCTCAAAAGTTACAGCATGAAGTTTGTTGTTTAAATGATATTGTTAGCGATTTAATTGAAGAATTTGCAGCGATGGCAACTACCGCAGGAGTAAAGTTGACATCATCAATCCGAGTTAAGCAAAATATGAATGTTATAGGGAATTCCGATCAGCTTTATCGATTGGTTTCTAACTTAATTGTCAATGCAATTCAATATACACTTAAAGGAGGGGAAGTCACAGTTATCTTAGAAAGCAATGATAATTATGCTGTAATTAAAGTTCAAGATACAGGTATTGGTATCCCACAACATGAACTGAGGCGAATTTTTGATCGTTTTTATCGGGTAAGTGGCGATCGCTCTCGTAACACTGGTGGTTCTGGATTAGGATTAGCCATTGCTCAAGCAATTGTCCAGGCACATCAAGGCAAATTAAATGTACAAAGTGAATTCGGTAAAGGTAGCACTTTTACAGTTCAATTACCTAAAAGTAAATGAGTTGATATTGCTTCTCTGAGGATGGCTTTGTTTAGTAGATGATTATTTTCCTAGAGCCGAGAGAGTTGGGAGCATCAACTTTTGGAAGATATCTGATATCTTGCACCTAGTTGGATAAACACTGAATATGTAGAATGAAAGTATCAAGTAGTGCATATTTATTAAGTGATTAGTTATAATTTCAATTCCATTACTTATTTGATTAATTTAAAAAATGTATCTAATTTGAGCCATAATAAACAAAATAGTTGCCCTTGTATCCCCATAGTATCGTGATCCAAACTACTCGTGACTTAAAACATCAGAAAAATCCCCTCAATTTAGTCAACCCAGTATTTACTAACCATGAAACTTTTCATCCGCGTTTTGGATGGTTGAAAAAAGGTTTTGATGGAGCTAAGAAAAATCCTGGTGTTTTCTTGCAAGATGATGCACCTGTGCGTTTAGGTGTTGGTAAAAATATGGTACGCGCTATCCGTTATTGGTGTAGTGCGTTTAAACTTTAGCAAAATTACCTGATGATCAGCAGTTAAGACAAGCGATTTTAGCAATGTCTGAGATTTTTTCTGATGCTTTGACTTCTCCGTAGTCTTTTAGTAGTTCTTCAAGATAGTCTTTAGCAAATTTGTCATGAATAAAGCGTGTCATTCAGTTTGAATATTATTAAGTTTTCTAGTTTTTAAAATTATAAAGAACTGGTACGATCGCGTAACTGTTTAGCGTAGCTGATCGCCTAAGAGGTTGTTTGAAAAGCGGTTGGCTATGATTTTAGGTACTGATTGATCCCCCCTAACCCCTAGGGCTAATTCATGTTCTACAGAGAAAAATCAGACTCTTAATTTCTGCGTAGCCTACTTAGCGAAACAAAATAATCAAGGAACAAAAGTATTGGATTCCTAAATTTTCTCTGGCTACAAAGAAT
>DVDT01000057.1 GCA_015296085.1 Trichormus sp. M33_DOE_039
CATGTTGTTGAGATTAATCTCATTTGTGAAACTTAGTGACAAAATGATTCCACTTTAATCGCTTCTTTTATCACTTAGATTTTTGCTCAATCCTTACAGAATAAGCTTTTGAGCTTCTGGCTTAACCCGAACTCAGGTTATCTACATTAGATAATGAAATTGCTGAAAGCTGGAAAACTTTAAATCTCAGCCAAGTTAATGGCAATAATATTCGCTTGAGGATCATGGAAGATATAACCGCAAATTGGCATTCACATGATGTAAGTGATGAGTTATTTTATGTAATCTCTGGCATTGTTCATATCGATACTGAATATGGAACAGAAACGCTTAATAGTAATGACTTGTTCATAGTACCAGCCAAAACTAAACATCGTGCTAGAGTTGAAGGACGAGCAACTTTATTGATAATAGATAAAATTGATTAATCATACATCAAGTTTTATTTGCATCCCCTCAATAATAGAACTACTAAAGAGAAGATTAGCAATAGAAATTAAGTCATAAATATTTTCATAAACTCCGCCTGAATTTGATGTTCTAGCGTTAGAGTTTTTAACTTAACAATTAATTCTGAGGTGGTATTTAAAACGTGAGCAGTCATAAGTTCACCTTCTCCATAGGACGCATCTGATTTTATGTTACTTGTCTACGTCAGGCGATCGCTCTTCATCACCAGCACTTCCTCATAAAGAGAAAATCTGAGTCAGGATAATCCTCGGCTCAGATTTGTTGGTGCTGTTCTGTGTCAGTAATAACTACATCTAGCATTTTGAGGATTTCGTAAATTCTGGCTAAATTCTTCCATAAATTCTCTATATTTACATTTCTACTAGTCACTATCTAAAAATCTATCGTTAATGAGTTGACTTAACTATATTTAATCAAATATGATTTTAGATTGTCTGTCTCATTCCTGCTCGGATCAGGTAGACACCATGCAAAGGCTGACCATATTAAAGTCAGCTACCTGTACGGCAACCTTAAGGACAATTTCATGACCTACGCAATTATAGAAACTGGCGGCAAACAACTCAGAGTTGAGCCAGGTCGTTTTTACGATATTGAACTGCTCACTGCCGAGCCAGATGAAAAAGTTACAATAGATGCAGTTTTACTAGTGCAGCATGACGACGAAATCAACATTGGACAGCCGTTAGTCTCAGGTGCAACAGTACAAGGTACGGTAATGCGCCATTTGAGAGGTCGCAAAGTCCTGGTTTATAAGATGAAGCCGAAAAAGAAAACCCGCAAGAAACGGGGACATCGCCAGGAAATTACCAGACTGATGATTGATTCCATTACCATTAACGGTACAGTCTTAACTGCTCCGGCAGTTGCGGCTGCTGCACCTGCTGCGGAAACTGCTGCTGAATAATAGTAAAAGAAGAAGCAATAAAAAAAGGAAATTATGGCTCATAAGAAGGGAACAGGTAGTACACGCAACGGTCGTGACTCTAATGCTCAACGGCTGGGTGTAAAGCGTTTTGGTGGACAATCTGTACGTGCAGGCAATATTCTTGTACGTCAGCGTGGAACTAAATTTCATCCTGGTAATAATGTTGGCATTGGTAAAGATGACACTTTATTCGCCTTAGTTGATGGTGTAGTGACCTTTGAAAGAAAGGGTAAATCCGGTAAGAAAGTCAGTGTTTATGCCCCTGCCGCTACGGAAGCAGTAGCCAGCTAAATTTTAGGTTGGGCAAATTGCCCAACCTAAAATTTGAAGAAAGATCATAAAATCAGGAAATTTGGTATGCTTCTACAACCAAACATGCTGTGTAATAGCTGTATGGACGAATGCACCTAAACCAACGCCTACAATTGAAAAAATAGACGTAACGATAAATGCCTGTCCTTCTTTGAAACCTGTGGATTGAAAGTCTATCCTGGCAAGGATTGCAGAGGAAACAATCAGTAAAGTATCAAGAAATACGCGAAACCAGGCAAGCATCATAAAAAATAAAAATGCTCCCAACACAGCAGCCACGAAAGTTTTAGTATTAGAACCAAACAAAACAATAGAATACTTCGCTAAGGTTGAATAAGGAGCAGTTAAAGTTCCCACCAATAACAACAAACTTAGTACAAGTACAAACCAAACAAACCACGGGGCTTGTAAATCAGATAATGACCAACCCAAGGTAGTGTAAGTAAGCAGTAACAAGCCTAAGGCCATCCAAGGAATTCTTTTAACGATTAGCATGGATTGGTGAAGTGTCGATTTTACTTGTTATAAATTTAGCGTTGCCTTACTGAAGAGTTAGTGATCTGTATCATAAATCGCTCACATTCAAAGCATTTTTAGAAATGACGGGAAGCTTTGACTAATTCATGTGATTGCCGTTTCTGAATCTATGGGGCTAGACCCAAAATTTTTCCAGATAAAGCTAAATTTATCTGGATACATTGTGACGCTAATGGCTTAGACTATAAGCTTATCATCTTATTTATTCTAGATGTAACCAATAGATTTTCATTCTCTGGCAAAAAAGTTCAACAAACTTTTGCAGAGAATTACGGGTAAAACTAGTAAAACTAGTTAAATATTTTCGTAAACATTTGTAAACTGATAGCAGCAGAGTAGCCAAGTATCACATCTTGTTTAAGGAATGATCATGAAACAGCTTGTTATCTTTGAGCGCGTATGCCTTATTGGTCATATTGTGTCAATGGTGTTTGGATTGGTAGGGATACTATTAGTTGTACCTAATGCCGAAGTCATTTTTCATCTATCTGAGATAGGAAAAACCGCTATGCAGTGGAGTATGGCTGGTGGTGGTGTTGTCTACATGATTTTAGGTGCTGCTGCTGTATTTCTGTATGCCTTGCGGACATTAGGTTTAGGTCGTGCTTTAGGGTTTATGCTGCCTGCGGTATTGATTTCATTAACCAGTGAACTTTTAGGAACTAGTACAGGTTTTCCATTCGGTCACTACAGTTATTTAAGTGGCTTGGGTTATAAGATTGCTGGTTTAGTCCCATTTACCATTCCTCTGTCATGGTTTTATGTGGGTTGTTCTGCCTATCTTTTGGGACGAGCTGGTTTAGCTGTAGACAAAAAGCCTAGTTTGTTGCGCCATATCGGTGCAGTCGCCTTGGGTGCATTGTTACTTACTTCTTGGGATTTTGTTCTTGATCCAGCAATGAGCCAAACATCTCTCCCCTTCTGGTACTGGCAACAACCAGGCGCATTCTTTGGGATGCCTTATCAGAACTTTGCTGGTTGGATGGGTACAGGTTCAGTATTTATGGCTGTGGCTGCATTACTGTGGAGAAATAACCCCATTAAATTTGAGCGATCGCAGTTAAATTTACCCTTGGCGATCTATTTAGGTAACTTTGGTTTTGCAACTGTGATGAGTTTAGCAGCTGGCTTTTCTATTCCCGTATTGCTGGGTTTAGTAACAGGTGTAGCCCCAGCAGTGGTGCTATGGTGGAAAGCTACCATTTCCCCATCCCCAATTGCTGTTGAACCAGTAGCCAGTGAAGTCTCCGTGGCTAGTGTGAAAGTTGCGTTGAAGTAAAGGAATTAGGGGCTAGGGACTGGTGAGTCAGTGCGGTCTTGGGGAGGCAGTCCATTGGGGAGACACTGCGTTGGGGAGACACTGCGTTGGGCGGCTTTGCCGACTTGTAGCAAGTGTCGTCGGCTTCGCTGACTTAAAGGAACTGCCGTGGTTTCCCCATGTAGCTTGCTTCCCTTCTGGGCTGCAACTAACATTAGCGCAGCGTTAGCGAAGTTAGGAGCGTCACCCCGGAGAAGGGACTGGGGAATACCAGTAACCAATACCCAATGCCCAATCCAAAATTATATTGACCGAAAAAAACAATAAAAGACCTTAAATCTCTTTGGGGTCGTAATTTTGAATTTTGAATTTTGAATTCCCCCAAGGCGTTAACAATTCCAATTACATAATATTTTTACCGTGGACAACGCTTTGACAGTAGAAAGCGCACTGTCGCTATTTTTTCTACTTATTCAATTACCTGCGACAGTAATATTGCTTTCGCGTCTGGTCAAAGGGCCTAGACGCAACCCCCCTATTCAACCCCAACAGCCTACACCAGAAATTTTGGGTAGTGTTAGCGTTGTCATCCCTACACTGAATGAAGCTTTACGAATTAGCCCCTTGTTAGATGGGTTGAGCCGCCAGAGTTACGAAGTTCGAGAAATTATTGTTGTAGATAGTAAATCCCAAGATGGGACTCCCGATTTAGTCAAAGCAGCACAGCACCAAGACCCCCGCTTTCGCCTCATGAATGATGACCCTTTACCTGCTAATTGGGTGGGTCGTCCCTGGGCTTTGCATAATGGCTTTTTGTATAGTTCACAAGACAGCCAATGGTTTTTAGGTATGGATGCTGATACACAGCCGCATCCGGGTTTGGTAGCTGGTTTAGTCAAAACAGCAGTAGCTCAAGGCTATGATTTGGTTTCTCTCTCACCCCAGTTTATTCTCAAGTATCCTGGAGAATGTTGGCTGCAACCGGCATTATTAATGACCTTACTTTATCGCTTCGATCCAGCCGGTATTACTACAGAGCAACCAGAAAGAGTCATGGCGAATGGACAGTGCTTTTTGTGCCGTCGGTCTGTATTGGCTGCTGTGGGTGGTTATAGCAGTGCTAGTAGTTCTTTTTGTGATGATGTCACCTTAGCGCGCTACATTGCTGCCCAAGGCTTTAAAGTCGGCTTCTTAGATGGCGCAAAGGTGCTAAAAGTCAGAATGTATGAGGGAGCTTTAGAAACTTGGAAAGAATGGGGGCGTAGTCTTGACCTTAAAGATGCTTCACCTACTGCTCAAGTTTTTGGGGATTTATGGTTACTCTCAGCAGTTCAAGGTTTACCTTTAATCATTGTGTTGAGCTACTTTCTGGTGAGTCTACTGCTACCATTACCTGAAACATTGCCTTTACAGTACCTATTGGGATTGAATTTATTCTTGCTGTTTATTCGCTTTGCCATGTTACTAGCGATCGCACCTTCCTATGATCGTCAACAGGCTCAAGGCGGCTGGCTGTTTTGGCTTTCTCCATTTGCTGATCCTCTAGCAGTACTGCGAATTTTCTTATCTGCATTGCGTAAACCTAAAGAGTGGCGGGGTAGAAAGTATGGTGATTAGGGGTGTAAGGGACTGATGACATGAGGATTACTGCGTTACTGTTTTAGTCCCCAGTCCCTAGTCCCCAATCCTTTTAAGGGCAGGTTTTCAGAGAGTAAAGAGTAAGGACTGAAAAATTCACGAAAGAATCATATTTTCATCCACCCCTACACCCTTACACCCCTGCAACCTCAAACCAGTGTTTTTGGGTCTCAGTGTAAAAAACCTGCCCTTGAAAGAGTCCCCAATCCCTACTCTTCTTCACCTCCTAGGCGATCGCCGCGTTCCAGTTCCCAGAGAATTTGATTTCCTTCACGGCGTACCCGTGAGACTATCCAATTTCGCCATCGCCATTGGTCTCCTCGGCTAGTGACAGCACTAGCATGGACATCCATCAGGTACGCTAATTCAGAACTGGTAATCAGGTAACCTTTAGCGGCAATTTCATCAGCAATACGTAGAGTTTCAACTAAGTTACGGAGTTGTTCAACCCTTTGTTCAGGCAGCTGTTCTTCGACTGTAGCCGCAGCTTGTGCGGTAGATGGTTCCATAGGAGTTGTGTTTGTTGCGGAGGTAACGACTTCTTGTGTCGTTTTGTGAACTATTGTAGAGGTTGTAACATGATTATGTACTTTTGATACAATATTTTCGCTAGTATTAAGTAAAGATTTGTGAGCATGATCAGTGAGTAATCGCTGTAAAGAGGGGATTTTACCACTGGCAAAGCTGCGAGCAATGACATCACATCGTTCGTTACCGACGTTACCAGAATGTCCCCGGACATGATGCCAATTCACTTGCTTGCTATTGAGTTCATCAAGTGTTTCTAGCAAGTCTTGATTTTGGACTGGATTTCCATCGGATTTTTTCCAGCCTTTACGCTTCCAACCTTTCACCCATTTAGTGACGCAGTTAATTAAGTATTCACTATCGGTGTAGAGAGTGATAGGTTGAGTTTGTCCAGAAGCGTGGAGAAATTTTAAAGCGGCGATCGCTGCTTGCATCTCCATCTTATTATTCGTGGTATGGCTAGCTGCATCGCCCATTTCATGAATTGAGCCATCATGGAAATAGACTACAACGCCCCAGCCACCAGGGCCAGGATTACCGGTGCAAGCACCATCGGTGTATATGCTTTCGATTATTTGTTGGGTAGACATAGTAAAAATATCAAACCGCATTTGATAAGTAATGACTTTAGCGGCGAAAGATGGGAAGCAATATATACGTTAACTTAGTAAAAATCAATCTTCCAGTTAGCTTTAGGAAATATACTTAATTTGTTCGGATTCAGGATTTTATTCTTTCCAGAGTATCGCAGCAGCAATATCAGCTTTTGTGAGGTTGATGTTATCAGTCCAAGATTTATTTTCTCTTTACATTTCTCTCTAAATTAATATTTATGAGCCACAAATTAGCCGCATAAATATGAAGTTTAAAATATTAGCTAATTTTTAATCTTTACTTATCGACAAAATTATCTATCTATAAAGTTAGGAATTTATGGCATTACAGAAAGAGTTTTTTAGTCAGGAGTTAGCCTAAAGAAAACCATGACTAAAGTCCCGACTACAAACGTTAGAATGTTTAGTTAATAACGAATTCTTGGGTCAACATAGGCATTGAGAATATCAATCAAAATGCTTGCGCCAACAACGATCGCACCAAAAAATACTAGTACCCCCTGCACTGTAGGATAATCGCGATCGGATATTGCTTGATATAGTCTATTCGCCAACCCCGGCCAAGAAAATGTCACCTCGGTTAAAATTGCTCCCCCTAACAACGAAGCAAAGGTTAAACCTAAGACCGTTATCACTGGAATTAAGGCATTTTTCAAAGCATGGGAGACTAAAATTTTGTTTTCAGCAATTCCTCTAGCTCTCGCTGCTTCTACATAATCAGCACGGAGAGTTTGTTTTAAGTTGACGCGGACAATTCTCTCAAAAATCCCACTCAGTAAAATGCCTAAAGTGATACTGGGAAGAGCTAGATGATGTAAAGATGCAAATAATTGAGTGAAGTTACCTCTGAGTAAGCTATCAACTGTATACAACCCTGTAATGATCGAGGGAGGATCAAGATTTGGTGGAAAGCGGTTGGAGTTAGGAAACCAACCTAGTTGTACTGAAAAAATCAACTGTAACAGCATTCCCGCCCAAAACATTGGTAGTGCGTAGGTAATAATGCCAAATAACCGCCCTCCCACATCAAAAGATGTTCCAGGACGAGAGGCTGAAAGTGTACCAACCAAAATACCGACAATGAGCGCAACTGCCATACTACACACAGCTAACTCGACTGTGGCTGGAAAATGTTGTCCGATAATATTCCAAACGTGCTGTCCGCGACTTGTCAATGATGTACCCAAATCAAACCGCAGCAAATTACCTAAATAATTGAGATACTGTAGCCATAAAGGTAAATCTAAACCTAATTGTCTTCTTAATTCCTCTTTAGCTGCTTCCGGCGCACGTCCACCAAGAATCGCATCTGCTGGATCTCCTGGAGTAGCTCGTAGTAATAAAAATACAATGGTAATGATAGTTAATAGCTGGAGTGGTGCTAGAAGCAACCTAGAAACAATGTAGTATTGTAAGGCTTTTGATCGAGACATTTTATTAATTCAAAATTCAAAGTATTAATTTGACTATTGACTGTTAACAGTCAATAGTCAACATTCAGAATTTTCCCTATTTCTTGATAGTTTTGTAAATTAAATTTTGGGTCGGGTCAAGTTGTACATTACTTATTCCTTTTTGGGCAAATACATAGTCTTTGCTTTGCCATAAAGGAACGTAAGGTACATCATTAGCCACTTGGGTTTGGATTTGCTCAAAAATTTTCCGTCGTGCTTCTGGATTTTGTTCTTTACGTTGCTGGTCAATTAATTTGTTCATGGTTTCGCTATAGTAAAACGAACCCTGAGTCTGACTACCGCCATCTTCACATCCTTTGGATTCTGAACCTTTTTGACATGCTAAAAATGGTTGCACGTAGTTGTCTGGATCTAGAAAATCTGGATACCAATCTAGTAAAGCACCGGGATATAAGCCTTTGGAAATGTCTTTAAAAAAGGTCGGCCCTTCTACTGTGTTGACTTCCAGTTGTACTATATTATCCATTTTGGTATCGACTAAGGATTTTAGTGTTTGTGCGGCTAAAGAGCGAGTAGGTGAACTCGAAGGATACCAAACTGGAATTTTGAGCGGATTTGCTGAGGAATAACCAGCAGCAGTCAACAATTGTTTTGCCTTTTCAAAGTTACCGTCGCCATATTTATCTTTAAATAATGACTGGGAAACATTGAATGTAGTGGGAATCATGCTGTAAAGCGGGTCTGCTTGACCGTATAAAACTCGCTCATTCAATAGTGGACGGTCAATTATAGCAGCGATCGCCTGTCTGACTTCTGGTTTATCGAGTGGTTTCTGATTGCGATTTAACACCAGATAACTCACTACACTACCCTGAGATGTAATTGCTTGCCAATCTCCCCTTTTACCACCTTCTTCTAAGCTCCGAATTTGATCTGGCTGTAATGACAAGTAAGCTACATCTACCGCTCCTGTGCGGAAAGCATTAAACAAGTTAACAGGACTAGTTTGAATTTGAACATTAACCCCTTGATTAGCTGGTTTTTCTCCCCAATATTTATCAAAGATATCTAAACGCAGTGAATCTGTACCATACTGCGCCAATTTGTAAGGGCCAGTTCCCACAAAAGTATCTGGTTTAAATTTCCCTGCACCAATTTCATAAGCACTTGGCGAAACAGCGCACACTCCAGAAAATGCTAGCAGGGAAGGAAAGGCTGCGAAAGGTTTTTTGAGTTTGATAGTTAACTCATAGTCTCCTGTAGCGGCTATAGAGCTTACTGTGTCTGCTAGTAAGAACGAAGGTTTACCCTTATTTTCAATAAATCGCTTGATGCTAAACTCCATCGCCCTAGCGTTAAAGGGTGTGCCATCATGAAACACAACTCCTTGACGGATAGGGATGGTATAAGTGAGACCATCTGCACTAACTTTGGGTAAAGCTGTCGCCAGTTGTGGCTTAATTTCCGTACTTCCAGGTTCGTAAGTGTAGAGGCGATCGCTCATATTGAATACTAAACCCAAGGATGCCAACTCATAAGCATCGGCTGGATCTAAGGTTCTTGGCTTGGCTGTTGTTCCGACGGTAATCCGCCCCTCCCCAGCCCTAGTAGTTCCCGAACTACTAGGCGTGGTGGTTGTCTGTTCCCTAGGTGTGCAAGCGATCGCTAATAGTAAGCATAAACAAAATAACGATAAAAATTTCGTCACTCGACCCCATCGTCGCCTTAATATGGAAAACCCGGTCATAGCATCTCAGATTTGTAAAATTAGCCAGTAATCATACTATATGTGTGGCAATTGTCACCAACTTTTTATATGAAAGGTGACTAGGGATTGGAGATTGATACCGTTTCTTAATGAAGATGCACTGTAGAGACGTTGCATGCAACGTCTCTACATCATTTATTTGGTACTTCATGGAGAATTGGTTATGAGGCGCAAGAAGAGTTATTCTCGTGTGTTTTGGATTAAATATTCAGTCAACCTGATTATATTTCACATCTATTAAAGTAAATAGCTTGTTAAGCTGCTTTAGTAACAGCAATAGTTAATATCTAATGTTAACTTACTGTTACATTGATCCAGCCATCATTTATTTTGTTAGCCAGGTCTACCCCAAGAATGAATTTGTTTAATATCTCAAATTTTTCTTGTGTAATTAGTTTCATAAAGGGATTAATACTTAGTCAATATTCTCGAAAAATATCGATGATGGCTTGATTAATAAATGTCGTGTTTATACATCATTAACCAAGATGATGAACTAGTTGTAGACAACCAAATTATCAAGTTGAAACAGTGAGACTAAAACCGTGAAGTATTTTTTTCTTTCTGAGGGATGGACTGTTGGCAGAGTTTGGGCTTCTGATGGACTCTGGCAAATCACTGCATGGCGAAGACAACCAGAGATTCAACGTCTGAATATTTGCTTAGTAGAAAGCAACGAATTGATGTGGCTTTACCGCATTGAAGATGCTGTTTTAACGGTGGAAGTTAAACCAACTACATCAGGACTTGTCAGCCAAACTATCGGTCAAGTCGTGCTAAAGCGACTAATGACGGCTGAACAAGTAATTGAACGTCTGGGAACGGCTGAGGCTAAGTGTCAGCTGCAAAACATTGAGTCAGTGATTTAGTTAGGGGTGTAAGGGTGTAAGGGTTTAGGGGTGTAGGGGTAAGAGAGAAACAAGGTAATTATTATTTCGATGCCCCATTCCCAATGCCCAATGCCCGATGCCCCATTCCAAAATAAATAATTTATGTAAATATTTCTAAACATAATTCAAATATATTTTGAGTGCGATTCATGGCAAGATAAATCTTGCAGAGTATGCGATCGCATCTATTGACAGGCTTGCAAACAGTTCCATCAATAGTTACACTTTTTAAAACATTCTCATTTTTACTTAGCGATCGCTACCCTCTGGGATAATTTCTCCGAAGTGTGTCAGCATTGCTAAAGGAGTCACATCTAGCTGATAAAGCTTCACTGTGGCAAAGCCCAGGCTCTGGCAATAAAAAAACTCAGAGAAGTCCGAGGTTAGGCTTCCAACCTTGGAACCTTAAGTAAGAAAATTGTTTTGTAAACATAACTCATCGAGGAGGAGCGTAGTCGATGGGACTACCCTGGTACCGAGTACACACAGTCGTTCTGAATGATCCAGGGCGGCTGATTTCTGTACACTTGATGCACACAGCCCTGGTGGCAGGCTGGGCTGGTTCGATGGCACTATACGAACTAGCTATTTATGACCCCAGTGATCCTGTTCTCAACCCCATGTGGCGGCAAGGGATGTTCGTGCTACCCTTCATGGCACGGTTAGGTGTTACCGAATCTTGGGGCGGTTGGAGCGTTACTGGTGCTTCAGCAGTAGACCCTGGTTTCTGGTCATTTGAAGGTGTAGCTGCGGCTCATATAGTCCTTTCTGGTCTATTGTTCCTAGCTGCCGTTTGGCACTGGGTTTACTGGGATTTGGAACTCTTTAGAGACCCCCGCACCGGTGAACCTGCTCTTGACTTGCCAAAAATGTTTGGCATTCACCTGTTCTTATCTGGTTTACTTTGTTTCGGTTTTGGTGCTTTCCACCTAACAGGTCTGTTTGGCCCTGGAATGTGGATTTCTGATCCCTTTGGAGTCACTGGTAGTGTGCAACCAGTAGCACCAGAATGGGGGCCAGCCGGGTTTAACCCGTTTAACCCTGGTGGTGTAGTGGCTCACCACATTGCCGCCGGTGTAGTTGGTATTATTGCTGGTCTATTCCACCTCACTGTTAGACCCCCCGAACGGCTGTACAAAGCTCTGCGGATGGGTAACATTGAAACCGTACTGTCTAGCAGTATTGCAGCAGTGTTCTTTGCTGCTTTCGTAGTTGCAGGCACAATGTGGTACGGTAACGCTACCACCCCCATAGAATTGTTTGGCCCTACCCGTTATCAATGGGATCAAGGCTACTTCCGTCAAGAAATTGAGCGTCGCGTACAATCTAGTCTGGCTGATGGTGCAAGCCTCTCCGAAGCTTGGTCACAAATTCCTGAAAAGCTGGCTTTCTATGATTATGTCGGCAATAGCCCCGCGAAAGGCGGTCTATTCCGTACCGGGCCAATGGTGAAGGGTGACGGTATTGCCCAATCTTGGCAAGGTCACGCTGTATTCAAAGATTCTGAAGGTAGAGAACTAACTGTACGTCGTCTACCCAACTTCTTTGAAACCTTCCCAGTGCTGCTGACCGATGCTGATGGTGTTGTCCGCGCTGACATTCCCTTCCGTCGAGCAGAATCCAAGTATAGCTTCGAGCAAACAGGTATAACTGTTAGCTTCTATGGTGGCGATTTGAATGGCAAGACATTTACAGATCCAGTTGATGTCAAGAAGTATGCCCGTAAAGCTCAAGGCGGCGAAATCTTTGAATTTGACCGCGAAACCTTGAACTCTGACGGTGTATTCCGTACATCCCCCAGAGGTTGGTTTACCTTTGGACACGCTGTATTTGCCCTGTTGTTCTTCTTCGGTCACATCTGGCATGGCGCACGGACAATCTACCGTGACGTATTTGCTGGTGTAGAAGCGGATCTGGAAGAGCAAGTCGAATGGGGTCTGTTCCAGAAAGTGGGTGACAAATCAACCCGCCGGAAAGAAGCCCTCTAATTTTAGGGACTGGGGATTGGGGAGTAGGGACTGGGAAATTTTCCTGATACCCAATACCTCATCCCCATCCCCAATACTTTAATTACTAGCTGGATAGCAGGAGCTTTTGATATGGAAAGCGTTGCATACATTTTAATTTTGACCCTGGCACTTGGTGTTCTTTTCTTTGCGATCGCATTCCGCGAACCTCCCCGCATCGAGAAGAAATAATAGGTATCTGATCCCAGACTTCCAAAGTCAAATAAGAAGTTGATCCGTTGTTACTCATTGTAGAAACAACGGATATTTTGTATGTGGATATTTTTAGGAATTTAGTGCAACACTTTTTCCAACTCGAAAGACTTTATTTAGATTCCGCAGGAAGACTCCCGCCTTTTATACCAAGTTACGAACAAAGATAGCACCTGTCATTGTGTAGCTTGCTTCCCGAAGGTGCGAAACAAAGTAGACTTAGACCCGAAGTGGCTTCCCGCAGGATAGCAATCTCTCCTGACAAGAATTTACTACAACGGAACGCAACTTGGTCTTAGGTTAGCGGGAGATGATGTCAATTCTTCCAGTCCAAGTAAATGTGGTTAATGAAAAAGAGACAAAAGTATTTTATTTTAGGAAAGAAAATCAGGCGATCGCTTCTATATTTACCTGATTTAGTCAGCAACTATAGCTAATTTACATACGATTCTAGTTTTCTGATTCCTGACAAAACTAGTTGATATTCATGCTTTACTCAAACTCTCCTTATTCACCAGATTCACCAAGAAAATACTATAAACTGTATTTCTTTTGTCCATTTCCTTAGAGCCGAAATACATAATTGTTGATTTCGACACAGATTATATAAATGTGGGACAAACAAATTAAACATCAAAATAAAATTCCCACTAATTTACTCAGGAGAAAATTCAATCATGGCTAACTTAACAATTTCTAACTTGTCCCCTGCCGGTAGCGAACTTTTCCAAGGTGAAGATAGCTTCATTCACGAACTCAACGAACAAGAAATCAATGATGTTTTGGGCGGTTTGAGAATCACAGTAGCTTGGACTTTGATCTGCGTTGAATCCTAATAACAAATGTTCATCCCTACTGTCATAGAGATGAACATCATAAACACAATTTCATTTCATCCATCTGTCTAGAACACCAGACAGTTCATAATTCAATCCCACATTACCACTAATTTACTCAGGAGAACACTCATCATGGCTAACTTAACAATTTCTAACTTGTCCCCTGCCGGTAGCGAACTTTTCCAAGGTGAAGATAGCTTCATTCACGAACTCAACGAACAAGAAA
>DVDT01000050.1 GCA_015296085.1 Trichormus sp. M33_DOE_039
TCTCTATTGCTTTTAGCAAATCATCGCTTTGTATCATTGGAGACAACAGGGAAAAATCTTTGAGATGCACTACAGTTTACTTTCAGTCTTGATTACAACCCTTAATTTACACAACTTTGCGCCTTAACTGAACCGTATTGGCATATAAACAAGGCACTGAAGTTGTTTTAGAATACTTACGGGCAAAAGCAGAAGAACAAATAACATTAAATCAGGCCAAACTAATCTTGATTGGTGAGGGTGAAGTAGGCAAAAGTTGTCTATTGGGAGCATTGCGGGGAGATGAATGGGTAGATGGTCGCCCTACCACTCACGGAATTGAGATTAAACCTGTAATCGTCACCGATCCTAACAGTGGCACAGAAATCACGTTAAATGGTTGGGATTTTGGCGGTCAAAGGGTTTATCGACCAACGCACCAGTTGTTTTTCAGTGCGCCAGCAGTGTATTTAGTGGTGTGGAAGCCACGGGAAGGCCCCCAGCAGGGCTTTGTCAAAGAGTGGATTACGCTAATAAAAAATCGAGAACCGGATGCAAAGGTGCTGGTGGTTGCAACACACGGCGGCCCAGGACAGCGACAACCGGACATTGACAGACAAGAAATTCTAGAGCAATTTGGCAGCGATACAGTGCTTGATTTCTTCCATGTAGACAGCAAACCCAAGGACAATACAACAGATTGCACTGGGTTGGCAGAATTAAAAGAAGCTATTGCTCGTGTCGCCGCATCTCTCCCTGAAATGGGGCGTTCTGTTCCCGCAAAGTGGCAACGGGTAAGAGAAACCTTGCAGAAAAGTGATAAACCCTATCTGTCCTACGATGATGTTATTGCCATCTGCGCCGAACATGGAGTTGATGAAAAGCAGGCAGAACTGTTTCTTCGCATCTCTCATACACTAGGACATTTCATTCATTATCATTACGACCCTACACTCCGCGATATCGTCATTCTCAAACCCGACTGGCTGGCAAAAGCGATCAGTTTCGTCTTAGATGATGAAATGACACGCAAACGCAACGGTTTAGTAGAATTTGAACATCTCAGTGAGTTGTGGAGTAATCCCCCATTTGTAGGTGAGGAAGGCTACCCAAAACAATTACATCCAATTTTTCTGCGGTTGATGGAACGCTTTGATCTGTCTTACAAAGTGGTTTTCGATCCGGTAGAACCTAGCACTACCAGTCTAATTGCTCAACTTGTTCCCGATACACGCCCAGAGCAGTTACCCAACTGGGGAGAGCGACCAGAACCCGGAGACAGACAACAGATGCAAATCTGCCGTATTGTAGACAGTCGGGGACAGTTTGAAGTGGCAGAAGGCTTGTTTTATAAGTTGATTGTCCGGTTACACAAATACTCACTGGGGCGGAAGAATTATGCAGACAGCATTCACTGGCAACGGGGTTTGATGCTTGATAATGACTACAACGGTCGGGCATTGTTGGAGTATGTTGGCACTGATGTAAAAATTACAGTAAGGGCAGCTTATCCTGAACGCTTCTTGTCTTATCTCACGGAAGAGATTAAATGGTTAGTAGAAAATTTCTGGGAAGGGTTGCGTTGTAATGTGATGGTTCCCTGCATAGCATCTTGTGGCATGAATACGCCTGGACACGGACTGTTTGAGGTACATAAACTAATTGAGAGCAAAAAAAAGAACCGTCATGATTACCCGTGTCCGGTTTCAGGTTGTGATGAATGGCAAAACATCGATAAATTACTCAATAACGCCCCAATATCTCAATCCCCATCCCAAGCAATTGGCATTGAGCAGGTACAAAGCATTTTGAAAGAGGAATTAAAAGTCATCCGCAGAGATTTGGTGATTTTGGATCGTCGAGATGAAGAACGCTTTCAGAAATTGTCTCAAGAACAGCGCACCATTTTAAGCCAAGTTGATCAGGAGTTTGCCGCACTGATGCAAATGCTCACCGATGAAGCGAAAGATGGGCCGCGCCTGTTCAGCTTTAAACCTGTTGATCCGAAATTTTTTGACCGTCCCAAATGGATGAATGCTAAGTTTCAACTCACTCTTTGGTGCGAACACGCTCGTCAGCCACTTCCAGCCTTAAATCCCCACGACCAGAAAAAGGGAGTTTATGAAATAGACTTACCCCGTGAGTGGTTTACCAAAGCTGTCCCCTTTCTCAGACTGTTGACGGGAACCCTGAGTCTAGTCTTACCTGTAGCAGCTTCCGCAACTAAATACATACTTGATGACACTGCCTACAAAGCCATTGAAGAACAACTTGACCTCGGACAGAAAGCCATCGAGTCTACCTTGAAGGGAGGCGATATGGCCTTGGCTGGAGATTCTAAGAGCGATTCTCGATTTTTGGAAGGTGATGCAATTCGCGCCCAAGGTTCAATTTTGCGAGAATTACACACTTTTCTTAAAGAGAAAGACCCTAGTTTTGGTGGGCTGGTGCGGGTACAGAACAAACGCCGTGAATTTCTCTGGGTTCATCCTAATTTTGTGGGTGAGTATTAATTTTTAGGAGGAAATCTGAAATCAAAAAGGCAATCGCTCTCCGCTAAGATAAATGCGATCGCCTTTTGTATACGTTTTGAATTTGTGTATAACTTTTTTATTTGTTATACGACTTTTTTATTGTTGTACACACCCATCTAAGTATAAAATTATACTATTCTACAGTCACTGATTTTGCTAAGTTACGAGGCTGGTCAACGTCTAAACCGCGACGGGCGGCGATGTGATAAGCCAATAGTTGCAAAGGAACTACGGTAAGGATGGGTGATAGTAATTCATCGACTGATGAAACGGGGAGTAAATCGTTAAATATTTCCGCCGCTTCACCATCTTTAACAGGTGTTACCCCAATCAAACGGGAATCTCTGGCTTTGGCTTCTTGGGCGTTGGAAATGACTTTTTCATAAACATTCCCAGGAACTGCGATCGCCACTACGGGAACTTTCACATCTAACAACGCAATGGGGCCATGTTTCATTTCCCCAGCCGGATAACCTTCAGCGTGAATATAGCTGATTTCTTTTAATTTCAATGCCCCCTCTAAAGCAATGGGGAAGTTAATCCCTCTACCCAAAAAGATGAAATCTTTGGTTTCTGCAAAGTCATGGGCTAGGTGTTCGGTTAATTGTTCTTGATGTTCTAGTGTCTCCTCAATTGCTTGGGGAATCTGGCGTAAACCTTGGATAATTTCAGCGAGTTTTGACGGCGGTATCATCTGGCGGCGATCGCCTAAATCTAAAGCTAAGGCATAAAATGCCATCAGTTGGGCGGTAAAGGTTTTAGTCGCAGCTACACCAATTTCAATCCCTGCTAAGGTGTTGATGATATTAGACACCATCAAGCCGAGACTACTTTCCGGGCGATTGGTAATGCCTAAAAGTCGGGCTTGATATTGGGGTGCTTGTCCTTGGCGGCGTTCTTTTTCCATTGCTAAAGCCGCCAAGGTATCAGCTGTTTCTCCAGATTGGGTGACACCAATAATTAAGGTATTCGGTGTTAGGGGTGATGGTGCATAACGATACTCAGAGGCGTAATGTACCTGAGTCGGAATTCCGGCTAGTTGTTCGAGTAAGTATTTGCCCACTAAGGCAGCGTGCCAACTTGTGCCACAAGCAACAATATGGATTTGAGCTAAATCTGCGTAAAACTCCTCTGGTAAGCCCAGATTAACCCGATCATTATCAAAGTAAGCTTCTAAACTCGCTCTAACTACTCCTGGCTGCTCATAAATTTCTTTGAGCATGAAGTGTTTGAATCCCTGCTTCTCTACCATCGTGGGATTCAGGTTGAGCATTCGGGGCTGTTTTTTCAGCCTGTCGCCAGCAAAGTTATAAATCTCCACTCCCAAGGGTGTGAGACGGGCTATTTCGCCGTTTTCGAGGGGAAGGACGGCGCGAGTATAGGCAACGATCGCCGGCGTGTCTGAGGCGCAGAAAAACTCCCCTTGACCAAATCCGATAACTAGGGGAGCTTGTTGACGCACCACAATTAACTCATCGGGGTAATCAGCCGAAATCACAGCGATCGCAAACGCTCCTTCCAAATGATTGGCGGCTTGGCGCACTGCTTCTAAAAACAAAGAGGGAGAGAGGGGAAGCGCAGGCGAGGGCAGATTTTTTAAATATTCGGCAATTAGGTGGGGAATTACTTCTGTATCTGTCTCAGAACGGAACTGATGCCCTTTACTTTTCAGTTCCTCGCGTAACTCGCGGTAATTTTCAATAATCCCATTTTGGACAACAGCGATTCGCATAGCCGTATCCATGTGGGGATGGGCGTTATGTTCTTCTGGTTTTCCGTGTGTTGCCCAGCGCGTATGACCGATACCTATTTGGGCTGGAGTTGCTAATTGTTCAAGTTTAGAACGCAGGTTATGCAGTTTACCTTTGGCGCGAACACAATTAACCTCTCCTTCCCAAACAGTGGCAACTCCGGCGGAATCATAGCCCCGATACTCCAGTTTTTCCAACCCAGACAACAAAATTTCCGTCGCCGCTTGAGTGCCGATATACCCAACTATGCCGCACATTGCTCACACCACTTTTTGTTCAGATAATTAAATCCAGTATAGTTGTTAGCACAAAAGTCGGTTCGCCAAAAAGGCACAAAGAAAAAAGGAGCTGGTTGCTCCTTTTACCACTAGGTATATTTATAAATTTCTAGTTTGAGTTTGAAAGATGGGCGATCGCCACCCATCTTTCAAAGCTAAAGATGCTTGCTATCGAGACAATGAATGGAAAACTCCATAAAGAACGGGCAATGAGTTCCTTAGTAAGCTAAACCCATACTGCGAGTCGTTTCTGCGCCCAGGTAAACCCGGATGCTCAAAAAGTCGGTGGGGCAAGCAGTTTCACAACGCTTACAGCCTACACAGTCTTCTGTACGGGGTGAAGAGGCGACTTGAGCAGCTTTGCAGCCATCCCAAGGAACCATTTCTAGTACGTCAGTTGGGCAAGCGCGGACACATTGGGTGCAGCCAATGCAGGTATCGTAGATTTTTACGGTATGAGACATTGAAAAAACGGCTCCTTTCCAGTGTTCTTTTCTGTGAAAGAATCATAATCAAGGCATAGTTTACCGCAGTCGCTTATACGCCGTAAGTAAAAGGCTACATAACTTCAAACAATGTAATAGGCACTTTTAAAAATTTGCTTTTAGGGGATATCTCTATTTTCTTCTGAATTAGCCACATTCCAGGCGCGTATTTACCCTTATCCTTCTCCTAGCCCTCGTTTCCTTGTAAAGATATGTAAAGGTAAATGGGAGTGGCTAAAGATCATCTACCGCTAGTAACCTATTGTATTCATTGGTAATCTTCTATAGATTATTTACCGTTTTCTTCTCTAGCCTCTAGTCTCCGACTAGAATTATTCGCTACTATTGTCTCGATTTTATCGGTGGTGGAGTGTAAATGTTTGTGTGGCGTAAATTTGCTGTTATTGCTCCTGTGAGTTTGAGTATGGTGTTATTGCTCACGGGTTGTGTAGAAGACAAAAATTCCCAGTGTCAACGACTGATTCAAGTAGTCAATGAAGGAAATGCTTTAATTGATCAAAAGAAAGGAGCGCAGGTGATCACAAGCTTGCAACTATCTAAGGATTTACTAGCGATTAATAAGGCTTTAGACGAACTAAAGTTATCAGATCCTCAGTTGCAGGAAATTCAAACTGGTTTTGGTAGAGTTTTCCAAAATCTCAGTCAAGCGATCGCCAAAGCCTCACAAGCACTCAATACAGCGAAAACCGCCGAAGCATCAGCATCAGGTAGGGAAAAAATTCAACAAGCTAGAAAAGAAATTGATACCGTACTTACCAAAGCAGCGACAACTGCGGGTAAGGACTCCGATTTACTTGTCAAGCGACTCAATCAGTATTGCAGCCAGCCAAAATAGAAGTTTGACACTCCCCTTCTCAAGAATATTGCGCACTTTTAGCTTCAATCACCAGCCCCCAAAACGGCGGGTGAAACACCAAAATATCAATTTTAGGGCGGTGAGGATGTCAAGGATGACCGACTATTGATTATTGACTTTATAGAATTCTTACTTTTATCGTAATTTTTATTACTTTTATTTTAAATTTTGTCCTGAATAACACCAAGTTAGTTCGTTAAAAGAAATAACGGTGTTAGTCAAACCATATACAATGAGTGATATAAGTCTACTGATGGCTGGTGTGTTGACTGGCAAGCCACCATCCTTGACTGATAAATTACCTGTACAGTCTCCAATTCAGTCAAATCAAGTAGGGCAAAACTCAACACAGGAATCATCTCAAACGCTTCCCCATACTGACATCACACCACCTGAATTTGTACAGGTGGATAACAGTATTGCTTCTAAATCTTCAGGTACTCATCAAAAGTATCAAAATAAACTTGGGGAAGAAGAGAATAGGTTACAGGTTACAGGTTACAGGTTACAGAAGAGTGAGGAAGCCGAAGGTACTTTCAGTACAACGAATGTCACCACCAAAGATGAAATAGGTTTTTCCCCTACACACGCCAGTTTGCTCAAGTCGGGAAACCCCTTCGGGTTCACCACTTTGCTTATGCCGGGAAACCCGTCCACCGCAAGTGGTTCACCGCTTACGCAACTAGCTCCCCTACACCCTCATACTTTAGATCCAGAAGAGTCGGATATGAGAGCAGAATTCTCTCCTTATTCTTCTCTAACTCCATCTTTAGAGGATGCTAAACCTGAGTCAGATGAGGGGATGACTCAAATTGTCCCTGTGTCACAATTGGATGATGTGCAACCCACTGATTGGGCATTTGAAGCTTTGCAATCTATCGGAGAACGTTATGGTTGCACTGATTATTCAGGTAAGACTTATGACGGAAATCGTGCTATCAGTCGTTATGAATTCGCAGCTGGTTTAGAAACTTGTCTGCAACAAATTGAAGAGTTACTGACTAATAATAGAGACAACACTATTGAGCCAGAAGACTTAATTGTACTACAACGCTTACAAAACGAGGTGAAGGAAGAATTAGCGCAATTACAGCAACGTGTAGAAGTCAGCGATCGCAAAACTAACGAAATAACAGCACAGCAATTTTCTGCAACGACTAAGTTATTTGGTCAAGCAATTTTTAGCATTCAAGGAACGAATAATAACAACGTAGATTTATTTCCCAGAGATGGTGTAACCGAACGTCAAGGGAAAACCAACCTAACATTCAATAACAGCGTGCAATTAACGTTAGCAACTTCGTTTACAGGACGAGATTTATTACTAACGGGATTATCGGCGGGGAATTTGGCTTCTAATGCGTCCTCTGTATTTACGAATATGGGACGTTTGAGTTTTGAATCTAGTACAGATAACAATGTAGTTATTAACGATTTATCTTATCGATTTTTACTTGCTGATAACTTAGGGGTTGTGGTGGGGACAGCAGGAGTTAACCCGATTAATACCTTTCGCGGTATAAACCCCTTAGAAGGTTCTGGTGATGGTGCAATTTCTCTATTCGGTCAGCGTAACCCTATTTTAGCGATTGGTAACGGTGTGGGTGGTGTGGGGTTTGACTGGCAAATTAGCGATCGCATCAGCCTACAAGGAGTATACAGTAGTGAAATTCCTGGCTTTCCTGGCAATAGTAACTCAGGTGGACTATTTGGCGGAAGATTTACCACAGGCGCACAACTGACTTTAGCTCCCACCGACAATCTTGATATCGGCTTACATTATCTCTATTCTCATTCTCCTGACGACTTACTAGGAACAGGTATCGGTGATGCTCAATTAATGTCACCCTTTGCAGATAGTACCGCTTTCAATACCCATGCTGTGGGTGCAACTTTAGCATGGCGAATTAACCCAAGTTTTCAATTGGGTGGTTGGGGTGGTTATTCTATCTCTCACCCAGAAAATCTTTCAGGAAGTGTAGACATTACCAACTGGATGGTATTTGCAGCGTTTCCTAATCTCCTACGTCCTGGTAATTTGGGAGGAATTTTAGTCGGACAGCCACCCAAGATTACCTCTAGCACCTTACCTGATGGGTTCAATTTTCCTAACTTCTCCGATGGCGGTACACCAGGAGGACGGCGTGATACATCAGTCCATGTAGAAATGTTTTACCGCGCTCAGTTGAATGAGCATTTAGCTTTAACACCAGGTTTTTTTATAGTTTTCAATCCTGATCATAATGCTGCCAATGACCCTTTATTGGTTGGCACTTTGCGAGCTACCTTCCGGTTTTAATTTTAATTATCTGTAAATGTAATTACTAAGTGGTTTTGATCTACTTAGCATGAAAATTCTGTTGAAGTCTGTCAAATAACCAGCGTGTAATCTACCAGTGCAGGGATAAATCCAGCTTAAACAACTTAATTTAACCTCATGGTAGTTACATTTCCCACCTTTAATCACGCAATGGGCGAGTTTGATTAATCTCGCCTCTGCGTGTTTTTTTATTCAGCCATTAACCAGGAGCAAATTTACTATGCAATTACGCTCATCAACTACTAAATTGGGTTATGCAGTTTTAAGCAGCAGTAGTTTAGCAGCCATCTTGATAGGAGTTGGGGGAACAAGTGCTTCAGCACAATTGACAATTCAAAGCACCGGGACTTTATCAGGTAATATTCAACTTCCCAACTTTAATCCCAACTTCAACAATAGAGTGACTCGTATTGACACTGACTCTAACGGTACTTACTACCGAAATGGTTCTGCTGTTTACCAATCAAACTATGTGAAGATGGAAACACGTGCCGATGGAAGTTTGCGCTATTTTGTAGACTTTAAAGGTATCCCAGTGATTTCTTTGGATGGTGTCCTCAGTTCACCCGTACTTTCTAGTGGTGAGCTGACGGCCTACAGCTACCAAGGAAAAATCTCAGGGACAAAATTTCAGGGTGTAGTTCAAGATGAATTTGGGCTAACTAAAGCCTTTTATACTGGCATTGTTACTGATCCCAAGACCGGTAAGCAGTACCAAGGTACATTTCAGGTAAGTGGACAAGGGCCAAGATACAGCGATCGCAATGGTGGTGCAAGTCCAACAGTTTTTGATTTCCAATCTGATCTACCAGGTCAGCCAACTATTAAATCTTTACAGATGACCAATTCTCCTTTAGTGAGATTGACCATCACAGTCCCAGCTGACGCTACTGTAGTCACTCCTACGACTAATACTAGTACACCGACTTCCAATCCTACAACTAATACCAGTACAACTGCTCCCACTTCTAACGTCAGTACGCCTAAACCCAGCACTAGCGTTAGTACACCTACTCCCATTGCTAGCGTCAGTACAACCAAACCCAGTACTAACGTTAGTACAACTACTCCCATTAGTAGCGTCAGTACAACCAAACCCAGCACTAACGTTAGTACAACTACTCCCATTAGTAGCGTTACTACATCCCAAGCTAATCAAAACATCACTAAATCTAACTTGGCTGCCAGTACTAATGTTGTTACGTCCAATTTAGTTGCTAGTGATACTCAATTCAGCGAAACGATATCATCATCAGCATTGGTTCAACCGGCACCTTTTGCCGAAGCTAATATAGAATTCAGCAGTGGTAATACCTCTGTATCCAATCCAACTGCTGTAGAATTTCCTGATACTAAATCTCAAACCACCATCGGCCCTCGTAGTCGCGTTATGCTGCGTTAACTATCTACCAATTTTAGCTTTTCATCAACGCCATTCGGGCAAGTCATAAGGGAGGAATTAGGTTTTTAGTATTGCCTTTAAGCCGCAGTCTATTTGAGTCTATTGTCCCTCACTAAATCTGCGATTTGGTAGTCTTTAATTATTGGTGGGTTTGAATTGCCACACTTGTTCCTTCTGTCTTCTGCCTAGCCTTAAGGTAACGCTGCGACGGACTGTCCTCTGACTTTCTTCAATTAGTTGTGAAATAATTCAGGAATCGTAACTAGGCAGATTGTAGTTTATTTCAGAGCTAGGACAAGAGCGAGATTCAGGTGTATAAACTTATATCAAGTTCTTAGTAGTTGTTTTTACTCCTACTGAGAACTTGTTTTTTTGCTCAGGTAATTTTACATCCTTGCTCAGAGATGAGAACCACATTTTTCATCAATAACTCAGGATTCTCAAGTATCGTAATTCTGATAAATTAAATAGAAAGAATGGTGCCTGATCTGTAATTTTATCGCTATACTAGCTACTTAGAGTAAATTAAGTCCAATTGTGTAAATTGGGATTAACAATTTACACAATACACTTTTCATATATTTATCCCCAACAATCTGCTAGTTAATATTACAAATACCGTCGAAGTTAATCAAATGTTTTGTGAGTAAAAATCTATGACAGAGCAATTGATAGCGAAAATCTTACAGGTCTTAAGCATAAATATGCGATGGATGACTTGGAATTTATTCCTAGCTTTTATCCCTTTGGCACTAAGTATTTGGTTATTTCGCAATAGACGTGGACGTTCTTGGGTATGGTGGCTAGGATTTTTAGTTTTTTATGCTTTCTTACCAAATGCCCCTTATTTGTTAACTGATATTATTCACTTAATCCACGACATCCGCACAATCCAATCTGTATGGATGATTACCTTAGTACTAATTCCTGTTTATTTTGTGGTGATTGGAGCTGGCTTTGAAGCTTATGTTATATCTTTAATTAATTTAGGTTACTATTTACACCGCATTGGTAAAAGCCAATGGATTTTATGGGTTGAGTTGATTACTCATGCTCTTTGTGCTGTTGGTATTTATTGGGGTCGTTTCTTACGTTTTAATAGTTGGGATTTTATTACTCAGCCCGATGCTTTATTAACTAGAGGTGTAGAGGAACTTTTAGGAAAACAACCATTGATCATTATTCTTGTTACCTTTGCAATTCTCTCTGTTCTACATTGGCTGATGAAAAGAGTTACTCTTGGTTTTGTGAATAACCGAAGTAATAGAATGGCAATAACATCGGAAAGAACAAATAATTTTTAATCAAATTTGAGTGGTCATTGATAAATGATGCAAAAAGCGGTGTGGATTTTCTTACCGCTTTATTGTTGTTTTTTATCAGCCCTTCGGGTAAGGCAGAAGGCAGAGTATACAAGGTAAGAAAAAAGTTCTAAGGTATGCCTCTTTCCTGTGTATCGGACTGGGTTTAAGACCACTAAATCATAGATTTAGTGGTCTTAAATTTAGTGAGGGTTTATCTCTACTAACTGGAATTTTCAGAGTTATGGGAAATGGTGACTATTGACATGAAATCACCAGAATGACCATTTTTGATCGCGTCAAAAGTACCCTTAATCGTACCAGCAATCGGAACAGCTACTAGTGTTCCTAATAAACCTGCTATTTCATATCCCATCAAAATAGCAACAAAAATCCAAATAGGATTTAGTCCGATAAAATTACCAAGTAATTTTGGTGCTAAAAGATTATCTTTAATCTGCTGCATCACAATTGCAGCTAGAGCAACTTGTACAGCTAACCACCAATTTTGCAACAGTACCAAAAGGGTGACTGTTCCAATACCCAAAGTTGCCCCAATAAAAGGAATAAGTTCAGAAATACCAATGAGGATAGCAAATAATAAAGCAAAGGGTACTTTGAGAATCAAAAAAATCGGGGTGAGGACTACTATCATGAATAGTCCTAATAACAACTGACTCAGGAAAAAGTTTTGGAAATTAAGCTGCAAAGACTTAGCGAACGGGATTCTAAATTTAGATGGTAGAAGATTGATGAGACCATACCAGACGCGATCGCCATACAGTAACATATAAAATGCCAGCACTACTACCAAAACAAAATTGAGCAATCCTGAAAGCAATGTTCCCGCTACCCCCACTGCACCTGAAGCCAATTGCTGTACTACATTCTGAATGCTGGCGTTGATTTGATTACTCAACACCCTTAAATCAATAGGCAAACGCCGCTGTTTAGCAAACACCTCTAACTGCACCAGATTAGCTTGACTAGCACTTAACCAATCAGGAATTTTATTTAATAATTGAATTGTTTGGTCAATGACCATTGGTACTAGAGTTACACCCAAAATGCCAAAAATAGTCAAAGTGAAGAGCAAAACTATAATTACGGCTTGGGTGCGAGTAACTCTAGCTCGTTCAAATAATTTAACTGGATAATTAAGTAAAAACGCTAAAATCGCCGCAAAGCTCAAAATGGTAATGGGGTGCTGAAAGTAGCGAAAGAGTACAGATAACAGCCAAACATTCAGAGCGACAATTGGGCCACTCAGACCGTAGAATAATAAACTTTGAAGGGATGCCCAACGGCGTATCTGACGCAATCGATACTCCTATAGTCAATGGTCATTAGTCATTAGTCATTCTCTCCTAGCTTCTGCCTCCTGGCTTGTTACATAACATATCTGAATCATAAGGAAGTAAATTAACGATGGACAGAACCATAGCTGATCTTCGCAAAGACTATTCTTTGGAAGGTTTGAGTAAAAATGAAGTTGACCCCAATCCTTTTATACAATTTAAAAAGTGGTTTGAGCAGGCATTAGCTGCCCAACTTCCCGAACCCAATGCTATGACTCTGGCCACAGCTACACGAGATGGCAAGCCATCGGCGAGAATGGTGTTGCTCAAAGACTTTGATGAGAGGGGTTTTGTCTTCTTCACCAACTATAACAGTCGTAAAGGACAAGAACTCACAGCAAATCCCCAAGCGGCTTTGGTTTTTTGGTGGGCAGAATTGGAACGTCAAGTCAGAATTTTAGGACGTGTCGAACGAGTTTCGGAAGCTGAATCAGATTATTATTTTGAGAGTCGTCCTGCTAACAGTCGTTTGGGTGCATGGGCTTCTGAGCAAAGTGAAGTCATCCCCAGCCGAGAATTTTTAGAACAAAGAATGCAGGAGTTGCAGATTAAATACGAAAATCAAGAGATTCCTCGCCCTCCCTATTGGGGAGGGTTTCGGGTGATCCCCAATGAAATTGAGTTTTGGCAAGGACGCTCTAGTCGGTTGCACGATCGCTTGCTTTATACTTCCTTAGAGGATGGGAATTGGCAAATTGAGCGTTTATCCCCATAGGTTTAGAGATGTGATGATTGCGTTTCTACTCAGTTTTAGGAGCAAACTGTAATCGGGGATCTGGCATATAGGTATATCTCAGATATATGCCTCCCCAAACCAACAAGATAATTAATAAGCCACCGATCCCTAAAGGACTGGGTAGCCAGAATACTACTTCTATGTGGTTCATTTCACCGGGTTGGAGTTGCCATACTAATTGCTGGCCTTTTTTCTCTGGTTCGATGGCGGTTTCTGAAACTGGAATGTTTTTTGCACCCCAAGGAGTATTTAAGGCAAATTCTAAATTAAGAATAGAACCAGCATCAGCTAAAACATTACCTTTACTGCCAATTAAAGCTAGCGATCGCAAGTCTAAATCATAAATTAATTTATTCCGTACTACTAAGAGAAAGTTATTCTGGAATAAAAGTAAATTAGACTCAACTTTTGGTATGTCTGAGCTAGACTCTGTAGTTTCAGCCGCAGTATCTTGCTGATTATGGGAGTTAAAAAACTCATTAAATTTAGTTTGCAATTCCTGCCCGTTACTAAAAGGAATTGTCACCACAACTTCTTCTCTGGAAACGCGTTTAGCTTTACCTTCTAATTGACGTGCGCGTTTTTCTATACTATTTAACCACTCATAGACGTAATCACCGCTAAAACTAGTTAGCCTTTCTTCTAACCTGATATGCTGTATCAGTTCACCACCGTTAGAGTTATGAAAATTCACCCCTATATCATACTGAACACAGCCCGATAAAAGCAGTGTTGTCACTAATACCAAAGGCAAAATCTTGCGACCATTAAATTTCAGTAACCTCAATGGTTTAATTAACAATGTTAACCCTTGCAAAAAACTAGAATAGTTCATTAAATATACTCCTCCACAAATTCAATAAATAAATCCCCCTGTCCCCTTCCTGCCCTCTACCTCCTAAAACCCTTGCCAAACCAAGTAAGAAATAGTCAAACCAATCGCAATTAATGCCACCCAAATAAAACGATTATCTTTTGTATTGACCTGACTGAGATCCACAAATTCTCTTTCGGTTAGTGGTTTGCGCTGAGGAGATGTACGCGGTTTGGGAGCTATACGAATTTTGGCTTCGTTATCAGATATTGCTCCCAAATCGGGAATTTCTGTCATCCAATTACTAGGTCTTTTCAGCTTTGGTGCTTGCAGGATGTAAACTAACCTGCGTGCTTGATCGCGAGTTTCTGAGTGGGGATGGCGACGGAGTTGTTGGCAAAGCGCGATCGCATCTTCTGTACGTCCGGCTGCTTCATAGGCCGTCACTAACCAAATCTCTACTTCACCACCTAAGCGGGTATTACGTTCTAATAAATCCCTTGCTTTCTCTAGATTTTCGACAGATTCCCGGTATTTGCCATTTTCAAAGGCAATCTTACCTGCTTGGTATCTAGTTCTAGCTAGTTCTAAACTTTCTGTATTCACCACTGTTTACCCACCAATCAGCACTGCTTTCATTTTGCCAAGAGTCCTTAATCTTATTGGAATCTTTGTAAATCTCGGCAATTTTTCAGTCAATAAACTTCTAAAATTCTATCTAAGTAAATGCCGTTATTTTCTTAATAAAAATTGAGATTATCAAAATTAGGTCAGTAAATATGCTGAAAAATAAGCATTTTATCCATTTTTTGGGTACAGGATTAGCTTTAGCACTGATAAACGCTGCAATTATTCCAGCATCCGCCCAGCAAGTAATTGTGATTGATGAGAGTAATCCTTTTGGACACGCTTATCAAACCCCAGTCAATTATTTTACCTATGGCAATCCCATTCCCAACCGGATACCTGTACATCCCAGAACAATCAATGTGCATCCTAGAACTATAAATGTGCATCCCGGAAGTAGTGGTAATTATTACTCTTATCCTACAGTCCGGCAAAAAGTAATCAATGGCACTACACTTTTTAATCCTACATTGGTGAATCCCATCATCAATAATTCCACACTAGTAAACCCAGTGATCATCAATAACTCTTGGCAACGTACACCAATCAGGCGATCGCGCGTGATTATTCATCCAGGATGGAGGAGGTAGGGATTGGGGATTAGAGACTGGGGACTAGGGATAAATTACTCATTTTCCCCTACACCCCCACACCCCTACACCCTTACACCCCTTTAAATCAGAGAACCCAAAATCATCGTCCCAATCCCGACATCGGTGAAGATTTCCAGTAGTAAGGCGTGGGGGATACGTCCGTCGATGATGTGGGCTGCACGTACACCCTGAGCTAGCGATCGCACACAACAATTGACTTTGGGGATCATCCCACCACTAACTACACCACTAGCAATCAAATCTCGCGCTTCCCGAATGTCTACTTTGGGAATTAAGGTGGAGGGATCTTTATAATCTTTTAAAATTCCTCTGGTATCGGTCAATAAAATCAATTTTTCTGCGCCTAATGCAGCAGCAATTTCTCCTGCTACCGTATCCGCATTAATGTTATAAGCTTGTCCAGTTTCATCAGCAGCCACACTGGACACTACGGGAATATATCCGTTACTCGCAAGAGTTTCTAAAATTTTGATATTAACGTTACTAACTTCGCCGACAAAGCCAATACCTTCTTGACCTTGGGGACGGGCTGTGATCAAGTTCCCATCTTTACCGCACAGCCCAACAGCCAAACCACCAGCTTGGTTAATGAGTGCCACAATTTCTTTATTAACGCGACCCACTAACACCATTTCCACAACATCCATTGTGGGGGCATCTGTAACGCGTAGACCATTCTTAAATTGCGCTTCAATCCCCAATTTATCTAACCAACTGTTAATTTCCGGGCCGCCACCGTGGACTAAGATTGGTCGCAAGCCAACGCAGGATAAAAAGACAATATCACGGATCACTTGGTCTTTAAGGGTACTGTCTTTCATTGCTGCACCACCATATTTAACAACAACTGTGCGACCGGCGAATTGTTGAATATAAGGTAGTGCTTCGCTGAGAACACGCACCCGTGTGGCTTCAGTTTGCCTGATGTACTCAGTATCGTTGACCATCATGAATAGATGTTGAGACTTACATAATTTATGCAAGCCAGTGTAGAAGACTTTTTACCTAGCCACAATCTCTCATTACATATCTTTTTTAACTGGGGACTAGAGATAGGGGTGTAGGGGTGTAAGGGTGTAAGGGTGTAAGGGTATAGGGGAAAAGATTTGACTCTTGACTAATTATTGTTGGCGGTTGATTTTTTCAACACACTAGGAATCGCAGCCATTACTTTGTCAGCAATTTGTTCTGGTGTCTCTCCCTCGGTAACAGGAATTCTGAGATCGGCTTGGGCGTAAAGTGGTGTACGTTGTTCGAGGAGCGATCGCAATTTGCCTTGAGGATCAGCATCTTGTAATAGTGGTCTTGTGGTATCCTCCGCTAAACGGGTATAAAGTAGCTCAACTGGCACATCTAGCCACACAATTAAACCGTGGTGCAAGTAACTCCAGTTTTCTCGCTTGAGAACAATACCTCCACCTGTAGCGACAGTCAGTTTAGTATAAGCACAAATTTGTCCTAAAACATCACTTTCTAATTGGCGAAATGCTGCCTCTCCCGCCTCTGCAAATATCTGATTAATAGATTTTTTGGCAGATTGGGCAATCACATTATCGGTATCAATAAATCCATAACCTATTTGCTTTGCCAGTAATTGTCCTACTGTGGTTTTTCCAGCCCCCATCATGCCAATTAGGTATAGATTAACTCCTTGTAACAAGCTACTCACGCTAATTTAAAACTCCAGTTTCAGACGATTTTCTCGTGTGTGGTTTTGGTGATGTGCTGCCAAAAGAGTCTGCGTTAATAGGCTATCTTCTTTTTCAGCACTTAATTTTAAATTGTCCTCTATTATTCGCTCAATTGTATAATCAACTAAGGCTGGAGTTTGAGAAAATTTACCCGCCTGCTGTTCAATTAAAGAACGCTTTTGTAGTAAATCTACAGCTTCCAAAATTAATCTTGGTGATAGTCTTGGCGATAATCCTGGTATGATATTGGCTTGTAACTGACGTAGTGAAACCCAATCTTGATTGATAGCCAGCCAATACATCACATTTTTTTCGAGTTGCGACAAGCGATTGAATTGTTGCTCTAAAATTAAACGCAAGTCTCCAAACACTAGGGTACGCTGGCTAAGAAACTCGCTAATGTTGCCAGCAAATAATTCTTGAATAGCTGTGGCTACTAGCTTTAAAAATAATGGATTACCTGCATACCAATCAACTAGGGTTTGAGATTCTTGATCGGCTAGTTTACTCAATCCTTTGGAGTGGAGAATGGATAGGCTTTCTTGTTTACCTAATCCTGTGAGTTTCCAGGAACGAACAGGTAATTCTTCTCCTTCTAAAGCAGCAATTTCTGGTGTTTTCTCTCTGCTAGTCAAGATGAAACAACTTTGATGTTGTGATTCCCCTATACGTTGAATAAATTCTTGATAAATTTCATACCCTTGATGATACTTGATGGGTGATATTAGTGAAGAAACGGCAGAATTTTCTCCAATAGAAGTACTATGTCGTGTGTATTGGTGATTACTCACTAAAAGCGAGTCAAAACTATCTAAAACAATTAAGCAACGAGCGGAACGTAAATAATCTATCAATAGACAGATTTTATCTTCTACAGAATCAGCAACTTTATCTGGTGTATGGGCAGATAAAGCCGTGATCAGTTGATCTAATATCTGCTCTAGGGTAGGTGTAAGATGTAGCGATCGCCAGATAATATACTCAAAGTCTTGCTGAATCTCTTGGGCTAACTTAACTGAACAAGCAGTTTTCCCAATACCAGCCATGCCCAAGAGTACTACTAGCCGACAATTATCTTGTAAAATCCACTTTTTAACTTTTGCTAGTTCTGTGGTTCTACCTTGAAAATTACTGACATCAATTGCTGACCCCCAATCGATGGTAGGCGTTGATGGAATTTTTACTAAGTTATTTTCTGGTTCTTTGAAGGTTTTTCTATTACCGTTAACTGGTTGTAACTGCAACTTATCTTTTTTATACCCAGCTTTTTCTAGTAAATAAGTTACACGACTCCAGTTCTTGACTTTAATTGAGTATCCTGCCTGATTACTCAACATTTCCTCTATATATTTATAGAGTCCGTTAGACAAATAAACTCTGACTGTACTACTACTACGGCTTTGATAAACTACACTGGCAATTTCTGCGGGACTACATCCACACAACAAGCCTCTGAGGAATTTCTTTTCTACAGGAGTTAAAGCTTTACCTTTAGTTGATGCTAAATCTATGTATAGTTTTTCTAACTCCCAATTCTTTGTCGCCTCTAGAAACTCCTCTAATTGATTGGCATCAAATGTTGTCATTACTGTTTGCTATGTATTTAATATAACTTTGGCAATATATTAGCCAGTCTTCAGTAAAGCCAGAATAAATCAGAGATAAATTTATAACGAATTTCCTAACTTTTGTTAGGTGACTAAGTAGTTATTGATTAGCTATGGTTAGGCTTAATAGAAAATTTATGAAGCTTATTTGAAACTTTAAGTGAAACACTGTCGTCATTCTTAACTAGCATTACTCTACCTTTTCATCGCATGTTTCACTGGCGCATCTTACGGAGTTATTTACAGCACAAACAAGACATTTCTACCGCTAATTATGACTAATAGTTTCTGGATGTTCAAATCCTACGGATTTATCTGTAGCATTAATCCAAAATCTAAGTTGTAAAATCTCGCAGCCAAAATTATTTGACCTGCTGTAATTAATGATATTTATCATTCAAGGTGTAAAAAATGACAGATTTTCTAGAATTATCAAATAGCTTGATCAATGAACAGGTTGAGGCTTGAAAAGTACTGCATATTCTTCAGTTATTAGCCCGAATGTATTAATGTGGTGTGTAATGAGGCATCAACCATGACTCGAATTCGTGATGTTGTGCAACAAGCTTTAGTAACTGGCTATCTGACGGTTGAAGCAGAAAATCAATTACGATATCTATTAACTACTAGGTATGACCTAGAAGATTTAAATGCCTTTATGACTTTGCAAGAGGCTGCTATGAACGGTAATGTGAAGCAGGAATCTCGTGAACTTTGCAAAAGTAGGGAGTGGGGAGTGGGGAGTAGAGGCTAGTACCGCTTTGCGGAATTCAAAATTCAAAATACTCTATGTACCCTATGGGTTCGTGGTAACGTCGCATAGGGTATTTTGATTGATTTGTCTCCATTCCCTTATTTACGGGGTTTATCGTCTTCCCAGTTTTCATCTTCAAAGAAACTCCAATCATCATCTTCTTCATTGTTGACCTCATCATTAGTTAATTCGTTATGAGGGGGGATGATGACTCGGTAATCTGCATCATAAACTGATTCAGCCTTACCTGCGGCAGTATTTTTTGGCTCACGGTAACTATAGGAGTAAGTAGAACCAGAGCGAGAACCTGTTTTGGGTTTTTGTGGGCGTTCGTAACTAGTAGAATCTCGCCGCGAATCTGTTGGGGAATTAGACTGAGGGGGTGGCGTTTGCTGTTCCTCAAAATCCCAGTCATCGTTCGCACTGTTGTTTTCCCAATCATCGAAGTCTTCGTCAAATCTTTCCTGGTTAGCGGACTCTGGCTTGCTTTTTGGTGGCGGGGGACTGGATGGTTCGGATGTAAATTGCTCGCGGCTTTTAGTTTTGGTACGCCTAGCCGTTGTAGCTGATGTCAAGGGAATTTGGCTGGGTGCAAAATAATTAGATAACCTAAACAAGCTAGTTATTAATAGGGATGTGGCAGCACCAGCTACTGTGCTGAACAAAATCCACATCGCCAAGGGTAACTGCTGACTTCGTATGCCCAAAAAGACTAGCGATAGCGCGGGCGACCAATTTTGAACTAACAACAGTGTTAGTCCTCCCATAATTGCTATTAACAGAATTAAACGTATTACAGCCATAAATAAGGGGACTGGTGACTGGGGACTGGTGATTGGGGACTGGTGATTGGGTTGTCTTCAGTGGTCTTTTCCCCTATACCCTTATACCCTTATACCCCTACACCCTCTTTAAATTTTTTCCTTTTTACTTTTAACTTATTTATTGCCTTCCCAGCGTTGAATGGGTATGCAATCAATATCTAATTGATCTAAAGTACGAGCTACAACAAAATCAACTAAGTCTTCGACTGTTTGCGGGTTGTGATACCAAGCGGGAATGGCAGGGACAACACGAACTCCGGTTTCTGCCAAGGTTGTTAAATTTCGCAGGTGGATGAGGCTAAAAGGAGTTTCACGAGGGACGATAACTAATTTACGTCCTTCTTTGATGTGAACATCGGCTGCTCTCTCTAGTAAGTCGGAACTCAAACCTACAGCTAACTTAGCGACAGTACTCATACTGCACGGAATGACAATCATCCCCAAGGTACGAAAAGAACCACTAGCGATATTAGCTCCGACATTACTCCAAGGGTGACAGCGCAGCTTACCTGCAACAGCGACTCCAGCTTGTTCACGCCAGAATTGCTCTTGTTGATTTGGTTCTGCTGGCATCCGAATATCCTGTTCGGCTTGCCAAACCATGTAACTTGATTTAGAGGCGACTAATTCAACTTCATAGTCTGCGGCCAGCAGATACTTGAGGGTGCGAACGGCGTAAATCAGGCCAGATGCGCCTGATACGCCGATGATTAGGGGTTTGCTATGATATGTCACCGCTAATTAACAAAAATTTACTCTTCCTCAGCATAAACGTCTAAATCATCTGACTCAAGATCGTTAGGTAGGTAGATATCCGAAATATCACCATTTAATCCACCGACACCCAAGCCTTTGACTAAGCCATCACTACCTACGGTGACTAAATCTATTTGCTGACGATAGTAATCGACACTTTTAACTTGGACGGAGACGCGATCGCCTAATCTATAAGAAGCGCGATTTTTTCTGCCAAATAGTGCCTGTTGTCTAGCGCGGTATTCATACCAGTCATCTTTGAGGGAACTGACGTGTACTAGTCCTTCCACCCGTAAAGGTACTCCGGGATTACCCTTGACTTCAAAATCTACGGCTGGGACTTCAATTTCCACAAAGAAACCATAGGATTGCACGCCGGTAATCACCCCTTGAAACACTTGCCCAATGCGTTGTTTCATCAGTTGGGCTTTTTGCAGTCCTGCTAAATCGGCTTCAGCTTCTTGGACTTCTTTTTCCCGGTCGTTGATTTGGATAATTACCCGTGTCAAATCGCTTTGCAGTTCTTGCTGCAATTCTGGGGGCAGGACATTCCAGTTAATTTCTGTGTGGCTGGAAGAGTGGCGCAGATTCACCCGTTCTTTGACGCGGGTATTGCGGCGATCGCGCCCGTGTTCTAGTAGTTGATAGTACACCCGCTGCATCAGTAAATCTGGATAACGCCGCAAGGGAGCGGTGCAGTGAATGTATTGTGGCAGGGCTAAACCAAAGTGATTTGCCTTGGTGGTGCTGTATACCGAAGGTTTGAGGGTATCTTGCAATAGATAAGTCAACACTTGCTCGGAAGGGGAGTCTGCAAAGGCTCTAGTTAGGTGTTGATAATCTAATGGTTCAATTTCCACCTCTGGTTCTAGTGCTAATTCCACACCCAAGTTAATCGCTAACTTCAGCATTTCTTGGACATCTTCCGCATCCGGTGTGCCTTGAGTCCGCCAGATAGCGGGAACGCCTAAAGCATTCAAATGAATTGCCATTAACTCATTTACCAATAACACAAACTCGGTGAACAGCGATCGCACAGGAGAATCGTTGACGATCACAGCACCCAAAATACCTTCATCAAAATAGGGGTTTTGGGTGGAGGGGAGATTTAATTGCAAGCTACCACGGGAGAGGCGGGCTTGTTTGACACTCTGGGAGATGCTGACGAGGTTATGTAATAGTTCGATGACATCTGGAGATTCTTTTTTGACTTCTCCTTGCAAAATCGCCTCTGCTTTGTCTTTAGTCAGGGCGGTATCCAC
Source organism: Trichormus sp. M33_DOE_039 (assembly GCA_015296085.1). Taxonomy (GTDB): domain Bacteria; phylum Cyanobacteriota; class Cyanobacteriia; order Cyanobacteriales; family Nostocaceae; genus Trichormus. The sequence continues at coordinate 21,971 of DVDT01000050.1, forward strand.
ATGTATCACACTCGGTTGGATTTCCCATTCCAAAACTGCACCTGATTGGGAAGAGAAGGTGATTAAAAAGGAGATAGCCAAGCGATCGCTTTTCGGCACTAACGAACAGCGTTCTGCCACTGTATCCGGTAACATGGGCAGTACCAAATCACCTAAATACACTGATCTACCACGTTTGAGACTTTCTCTGTCTAAAGGTTCGTCAGGTTGTACGTAATGAGAAACATCGGCAATGTGAAAACCTAATTGCCAATTCCCTGCCACTGTTTTTTCTAAACTGAAGGCATTTTCTACTACCTTCGGATCATTATTGACTTCCGTAATAGCAATAGTAAATAAAGTACGTAAATCCAGTTTATTTTTCAGATCAGCCTTCAGCAGCCTTTTGGATAACTTGGAAGCTGCATCCAGAATTGACTCTGGGAAAGTCCGGGATAAATCGTGTTTACAGGTAACTAAATCTATATCAGCTGCGGCTTCTGCATCACTACCGAGGATTTGTACTACCCGACCAAGGGGCGGATATTGGGCTAAGGGATAACGCAGTACTTCCACATGGGCAAGGTGGTCGAGGGCTTCCTCTAATTTCATGCCGTTAGTTAAAATTTTCAGTTCAAACAGCAAACGGTCATCCAAGGGAACAGCCCGAAAACCCCCATCTACTTGTTTAATCCGTGCCAGTAAAGTGTGATTGGAACGTTCTAAAATTAACTTTACTTCTCCCTCAGGAGAGCGGCGACGACTCCCTTCCTTCAAAACTCTGACTAAAACGCGATCGCCATTCCAAGCATTACTTAAATGGCTTTCACGGATATAAATATCCTCAGCCCCTTCAACATCTTGAATGGCAAAGCAAAAGCCTTTACTAGAACAACGTAGTTTGGCTTCAATTAGACCTTCTTCTGTAATGCGGCGATACTTACCCCGTTCCTTGGCCAACAGCCCGATTTTTTCCAACACTTCCAAGGCAATGTGGAGTTTTTCTAAACTGTCTTCATCCTCGCAACCTAGTTTCTTTTCCAAAACTTTGCGAGCTACCAATTTATCATCGGTGAAATTGGCAAGGAGTGTAGCGATTGAAAATTCCATGCAGTGAACCGACCTTTGGTCAAAACATCATGTTGGTTTAATCTGGTTCTTTGCCGTATGCCCTCACGGACTACAGTATATTAGCTGGAAACGAATTGCCCTGAGGCGGTGTTCCCGACATTCTCATAAAGGTTCATCTACCCAGGTGGGAAGATGCTGTTTTATAAGATGATCCACGTAGCTGGTTTTTCCGGAGAGTACACTCTGACGCACTTCTCACTGCATGACAATTTCAGAGTAAGTCTAGGCTTAAGTACCTTCACCTAACCACACTTATACAAGTAAAGCTGATGAAAAGTTTTCCCGTTAGTGTTAATTACGCGACTGGTTTTGAGCTTAGGGTAGGAATGAGTCTCCACATTACCCAAAAAAAGTGCCACATAGGGGAAACTACAGGTGTTTGATGGTCTAGCTTGAGGGTACTTTTACGCCATCTGACTCTGATTTTTTACTGGAAGCAACTGCCGAATTACCCAATTTGTCCGTATGTAGAATCAGTAAAAATTAGGTAGTAGGCTAACAAGCAGTGAGGAAGAACCATTACTCCATTATTGTAGATTTAGAGCGTACCTCCAGAAAATACTTCTGGATCTTGAATTGGGTAAATAGTATAGCATTAATAGTCAAGGTACTGAGAGTGAATTAGCCGCGATCGCCAAATGCTACAGCTGCGTCACAATCACTTAGCGATCGCTTCCAAAACACCAAGTTATTAACCGTGATTCCTTTCCTAATCTTGCCTCGGCTTCTCCACCATTAAAATAGAAAAATTAGCAACACCAAGATATGGTGGTCTAATTGTATTCATATATTTTTCTACCCACAGAAAAGTTAGTAGATATAAAGTTAAAATACATCAGTATGTAAACCACTTTAAACAAGGTTAGTCACACTCACTCTGAATTTCTGATCTGAACCAAGCTTTGTTGACAACTTGAATAAAATAAAAAATTACAAAAATTAGCTAGGCTACATAAATATTATTTATTATTTAAGACGTATGAGTAATGAAACATCAAGGTTTGGCAGAAGTGTATAGGTGTTCAAAACCCTGACACACGCCAGGAAAGCTCCAGTCGGTAAACTCTTTCGGCAGTTACGCGTCGCTACCACGACACTAACACCACGCAACTAGCCACCCTTACACCCTTACCCCCTTACACTATCCCCAAGCAAAAGGTCTTTTTGTGTAAGTCTTGTTAGTTTTTACCCCATAATTTCGTAGAAGTAAATTTGGTGACAGTATTATGTTGGCTCAATTCCAGAGCTTGTATCCCAACGGTAGTTTAGTTTCTGAATTAGTAGAAATTTTTCAGGGAAAATATATTGTTCGGGCAAGTGTCCAAATAGAAGGTGTAATCCGTGCTACTGGTATGGCAGCAGCCGAAACCGTAGAAGCTGCCGAAGACCAAGCTAGAACTAGGGCATTGATGGTGTTGGGAATTTCCGACACGCCACAAACATCCGTACAAATTGTCTCAACTCGAGCACCAACACCACAGTTTCAACCTGTTAAACCTACTACCTTACATGAGCCTACCTCCCCGACTCTCCCAGAAAGTAACTTTGGCAGCAGTAATCAGTGGTCATTAACTGGCAATGAAAGCCAAGCTAAAACTGAGACAGTTATTCCCAGTCAAGACCAAGATATTAGCTACCCAGCATTAGAACTCAGTGCCACAATGGAAGACTTACCACTTATATCTTCCACCCAGTCAGAAGCTCCATCCTTAACTGATATTGCTCCCAGTAACGTCACCCCGTTTACACCACGCAATTACAGTCCCTCTGAAAATGTTGCACCGATATCGGGGACAGGAAAGAAAAAGAAAAAAGCTGAACCTGTAGATTTATCCGATGTTATAGCTAAAACTGATGTGGAATTGCAGCGACTAGGTTGGACACCAGAACAAGGAAGAGAATATTTAATTAAAACCTACGGTAAGCGCGGACGCACCTTACTCACAGAAGAAGAATTACACAGTTTTCTCAAATACCTAGAATCGCAACCAGATCCCATAGCAGGGTTTTAACTTATGTAAGGTTTGTAGGGGTTTTGAATCTACCTGTATATCATTTGCATAAAACTACTGAAATAGAAGCCAATTCTCAGTCCAAAATCCCAAATGGAAAGGGGGAAAGGAAACAATTAACTGTTCCTTTCCCCCTTCCAAGATTTGGGCAAAATTGATTAATTTCTAACCAACGATCGCCACTGGACGGCTACCAGCTGAGTGACGGTCAATCACTTGGTCAATCAATCCATATTCCCTGGCTTCCTCTGGTGACATAAAGAAATCGCGTTCAGTATCTTCGGCAATACGCTCAATTGGCTGACCTGTATGTGCCGCTAAATAATCATTGAGGCGTTTCTTGTGGTACAAAATTTCCCGTGCTTGAATTTCAATATCAGTAGCTTGACCTTGTGCGCCGCCTAGAGGTTGGTGAATCATAATCCGGGAATGGGGTAAACTCATCCGCTTACCTTTAGCACCAGCACTCAAGAGAAAAGCACCCATACTTGCCGCTAGTCCAGTACAAATAGTACAGACATCAGGGCGAATTTGGTTCATGGTATCGAAAATCCCCATACCAGCAGTCACCGAACCGCCAGGAGAATTTATATACAAATAAATGTCTTTTTCTGGGTCTTCAGCATCCAGAAATAGTAACTGAGCCACAATCAAGTTAGCCAAATTGCTATCAACCTGTTGACCCAAAAAAATAATCCGCTCACGCAACAGACGTGAGTAAATATCAAAAGCGCGTTCACCGCGACCTGATTGTTCAATGACGATAGGAATAGTCATGCAGCTTACTTGTAGCTATTTTAAATTCCATTTTATCGATGACAATGGCTGATTGTGGTCTTTAAGTAAAGCTCGGAGGTATGGATATCCGCCTCAAGCTACTAATTTTCCCGACTGGTTGCCAACACGCCTCTATGCTTGGGCAGATGCAATTCATTTCTACAGGCACTTTTTATAGTGAGAGTACGTCCAGGGAAATGTGCTGTTAAACCGTTGCACTGTAGAGTCACTTATTCAATATTCACAATTTTTTAGTGTTTTATCAGCAACGATACCGATAATTTGTAGTAAATCCGGTACAACAAGGTGAAAGGGTGTAGTTTAGATTCGCCAAGCCAATAGCAATGTTGTCAATCGAGGGAGACCTGCCATGCTAACAAAACTTGTGCAAGCCGCCATCATAACTTTCTTGCTGTATATGATTGCAGGACTTAGCCCCAATACAAAAATGCAAACAAGGGCGGGTTCTTCACCCTCACCAGAAACGCCTGGGCAGATTATTAGTATGTTGTTCCGTTCGCTGCAATAGTCAACAGTCCTTTGTTTGTCTTGCCCTAAACCCCTATACCTTCATACTCCTACACTCCTGTTTCTTAGGAGATATACACTTAGGCATTGAGGGAAACACTGACAGCAGGTAGACTGGGCAAATAAGGCAACTATCTGCATTGGAATCATGACTAATCGCCTGGCCCAAGCTCAGAGTTTATACCTCCGCAAACACGCTGAAAACCCCATTGATTGGTGGCCTTGGTGTGATGAAGCTCTTGCCACTGCTAAAACAGAAGATAAGCCGATTTTTGTTTCTATTGGCTATTCCAGTTGCCACTGGTGTACTGTCATGGAAGGTGAGGCTTTTTCTGATCAAGCTGTAGCGGAGTATCTTAATACTAATTTCTTGCCTATCAAAGTGGATAGAGAGGAAAGGCCAGACATCGATAGCATCTATATGCAAGCTTTGCAGATGATGAGTGGTCAAGGAGGTTGGCCTTTAAATGTATTTTTATCGCCGGAAGATTTAGTGCCGTTTTACGCTGGAACTTACTTTCCGTTAGAACCACGCTACAACCGTCCTGGCTTTTTGCAAGTTTTGCAAGCACTACGCCGCTATTACGATACAGAAAAAGAGGATTTGCGGCAACGTAAAGCTGTGATTATAGAGTCTCTGCTCACTTCTGCGGTTTTACAAGGTGAGGCGACACAGGAGGCGCAATTACAGGAATTGCTGCGCCGTGGTTGGGAAACTAGCACAGGTATTATTACGCCCAATCAGTATGGCAATAGTTTTCCGATGATCCCCTATGCAGAATTGGCATTGCAGGGAACGAGATTCCAGTTTGAGTCTCGCTATGATGGTCAACAAGTTTGCATTCAGCGCGGATTAGACTTAGCGTTGGGCGGGATTTATGATCATGTGGCTGGCGGCTTTCATCGTTACACTGTTGATCCTACTTGGACTGTACCCCACTTTGAAAAGATGCTCTATGACAATGGTCAAATTGTGGAGTATCTAGCTAATTTATGGAGTGCAGGTATCCAAGAACCAGCTTTTGCTAGGTCTGTATCTGGTACTATCCAATGGCTGCAACGGGAAATGACTGCACCGACTGGTTATTTCTACGCGGCTCAAGATGCTGATAGTTTTACCACTTCTGAAGAAAAAGAACCGGAAGAAGGGGCTTTTTATGTTTGGAGTTATGCGGAACTAGAACAACTGTTAACACAAACAGAACTAACGGAATTACAACAACAGTTTACAGTCACTACTAACGGTAATTTTGAAGGGAAAAACGTATTGCAGAGGCGCAATGCAGGGGAGTTGAGTTCAACTCTAGAACTGGCGTTAGGTAAACTGTTTACGGTGCGCTATGGTAGTCTGGTTGATGCACTCCTGACTTTCCCTCCAGCACGAGACAATCAAGAAGCAAAAACGACTGACTGGCCGGGACGTATTCCTCCTGTCACAGATACAAAGATGATTGTGGCTTGGAATAGTTTGATGATTTCCGGTTTAGCAAGGGCGGCGGCGGCGTTCCAAGCACTTGAGTATTGGGAGATAGCGGCTAAAGCAGCAAACTTTATTTGGGAGCATCAGTTTGTTGCTGGGCGTTTCCACAGACTGAACTATGAAGGTAAACCTGCTGTGCTGGCGCAGTCTGAAGATTATGCTTTGTTTATTAAAGCCTTGCTAGATTTACACCAAACTCAAAACTCACAGCCATCTTTGTGGTTGGAAAGAGCGATCGCTCTGCAAACTGAATTTAATCAATTTCTCTGGAGTGTAGAATTAGGTGGCTACTTCAATACAGCTAGTGATGCTAGTCAAGATTTAATTGTACGGGAACGCAGTTATGCAGATAATGCTACACCCTCAGCTAACGGTGTGGCGATCGCTAATTTAGTCCGTCTATCACTCCTTACTGATGACCTCCATTATCTAGATTTAGCCGAGCAAGGTTTAAAAGCTTTTAACAGTGTGATGCAGCAAGCACCCCAAGCTTGTCCCAGTCTATTTACAGCTTTAGATTGGTATCTGAATTCCACTTTGATTCGCAGCACCAGTGAGCAAATTAATTTATTGCTTCCGAAATATTTACCAACCGTTGCTCTGAATGTGGTGGCTAATTTACCCGCAGATAGCATGGGTTTAGTTTGTCAAGGTTTGAAATGTCTTCCCTCAGCCGGGAGTTTGGAGCAGTTGTTAGAGCAAGTGCGGCAGAGTCAGACTAGGAGTGTAGGGGAGGCAAGGTAGAGTGACTAAGTAATGAGACAAAATTAATTACACAAATTTTTTCTGTAACCTGTAAGCTTTCCCTGATCTTCATTCATGAATTTCATTGTGTCCGACTACTTAATGATCAATGACTAATGACTCAACACTCATCACAGCTATTGTCTTAGCTGGTGGTCAAAGTTCTCGGATGGGTGAGGATAAGGCTTTGATCCCCATCCAAGGTATGCCATTGTTGCAAAGGGTGTGTAGAATTGCGGCCAGTTGCGCTAATACTGTTTATGTTGTGACTCCCTGGCCAGAACGCTATCAAAATTTAGATTTACCTAGTTGCCAGTTTATTCGAGAGTCCCCCAATTCCCAAGGGCCTTTGGTGGGGTTTGCTCAAGGTTTGACACTAGTAGATACTGGGTGGGTTTTATTACTAGCTTGTGATTTGCCAAAGTTGCAACTTGATTTATTACAAGATTGGATAGCAAGACTTGATAGTGTAGATGATGATGCGATCGCAGCTTTAGCTCATCATGCCAAAGGCTGGGAAGTTTTGTGTGGTTTTTATCGTCGTCGCTGTTTGCCGCAACTATTAGAGTTTATCAAGCAAGGTGGGCGATCGTTCCAACACTGGTTGCAAAATTATCCTGTAGAAATCCTCCCTTTACCTAATCCAGAAATACTCTTTAACTGCAATACACCGCAAGATTTGTCCGTACTTGACGACGGCAACTCAAAGGTTTAATTTTTATTTTTTAAAGTAAAAAAGTTTACTGACGGTAATTTTAAAGAAACTGTGATTTGTGATCTATCCAACATTAGTTTCTCAGTCTATTCTTGTATATTAGGTAAAGCTTTTCTCAAATACCTTGTATACCTCCTGGCGAGTAACACAATCATCTGAATTTTAGGGGATTTTGGCTGGTGTGTGTACCCGCCTTTTTTTTCACGTTTAAGTTATTCTGAATTATGAAACGAGGAATGATTTAGTTACTTTCTTGAAGTTTGTATTATGTTGCGTCCTTGGCTATCATCTATATTAGCAATTGTATTGAGCATAACTATCAGTGCTTGTGCAACTGCAACTACTCAACCCAAAGCACAGACATCTAATAATCCACAACAGGTAGCAACACCTACCGCTAAAAGAGTCGTTACTCTTTCTTCTTTAACTACTGATATTATCTATGAACTTGATCAAACAAAACTGGTAGGGATTACTGGTAGTACATTATTTAAAAATGACCCACGCTTCCAAAATCTTCCTCGTGTCAGTGAAGGTCAAACTCCCCCAAACATAGAAAAAATTGTAGCTCTCAAACCAGATTTAGTGATTGGTGCAGAAGGTTTTTCCAATCAAGTAACTCAAAGGCTAGAAAAATTAGGAATTCGTACTTTATTGACCCAAGTAAATAGTTGGCAATCTTTAGAAGAACTAACGAAACAAATCGCCCAATTAATTGATGTCAATCCTCAGCCATTGTTAGACCGTTATCAAAGTTTTTTACCAGATAAAATTAATCAGAGTCTATCGACTTTAGTGTTAGTGAGTGTTCAGCCTATCCTATCACCCAATAAAAATAGTTGGGCTGGGGATTTACTAGAAAAATTTCAAACAAAAAATTTAGCCGCACAATTGCAAGGTAAAAGTCCCATTGCTGGTTATGTCACACTCTCAGCAGAAAAAGTGATAGAAGCAAATCCAGAGGTAATTCTGATAGTTAGTCCACCCGGAAGTTCTCCAACATCTGTATTAGATGGTTTGAAAAAACAATCTTTTTGGCAGAAATTGCAAGCTACTAAAAATAATCGAGTTTATGTTTTTAACTACTATGGATTAGTCAATCCCGGTAGTATAGATGCTATCGAACGGGCTTGTCAGCAACTCCAGCAAGATTTATTGAAATAATTAAGTCTTGAGAAACCATATTATTTTTTCTGGCTAATAGGAGAATGTTCTACTTACATTGACTTTTAACTAATTTTTGGTTTTTTAATCTTTTACAGGCTTAACTGATTTTTGCTCAATTGAGATATTATGATTGGCTTTGAGCGCACCACCAGTTAAACTGCGGAAATATAAACCACCCACAGTTAATAAAAATGTTAGATATCCTACTGCTTGAACAAGGTAAAGATTTTCTCTATAACCAAATAAAGATTTGAGAACTATACCAGGAAATTCTTGATCGGGCAAAATTTGACTGGTATTCCAAACCATTGGCCCCAAAATACAAGAATGGATTCTAGTAAAGTGTTCGTAATAAAAACATAGACTTTCTGAGGCGCGGTTGCTGAGGGCTAAGTTAGCTATAGCATCATCAAAATGTTTTAATGCAGAAACCACTAACCCAGCAACAATTAATACTAATAAAACACCCATCACTTGGAAGAATTGACGGATATTAATTTTGACCCCTAATTTAAATAAAAATACACCGATCGCAGCGGCTGTGGCTAAACCTGCGAGTGCGCCAATTGTGGGTATTAGTCCTTGTTGAAAATTCGCGGCGATAAATAGAACTGTTTCAAAGCCTTCACGCACAACAGCAATCAAAATTAAGCTAAATACACCCCAAGCTGCTTGGGAATTTTTTCCTAAAGCCTGGTTGACTGCACCTTCAACTTGCGCTTTCATGAATCTGGCTTGCTTCGTCATCCAGATTAGCATCCAACTGAGCATGGCGATCGCCAACACACTGAACACACCCTCTAGCATCGGTTCAATTACCGGGGTGTATTGTGGATTTGCTGCGCCGATAACTTTAATTAACCAACTGAACAGTACGCCAATTAGCGCACTGACGATGATCCCAACGCCAATACCAGCATATACCCAAATATTTAAGCGTGATTGTTTAGCTTTTTTCAATAATGCTAAAACAATACCAACCACTAAAGCGGCTTCTACTCCTTCACGGAGTGTAATGACAAAAGTAGGTAGAGCAGTGCTAAAGTTCATTGTTATTTTAGTCCAAAGTCAACAGTATAAAGTCCATAGTCTCAAGTCCATAGTTCAAAGTTCAAAGTCAAAAAAATGACTATGCACTACTGACTATTGACTGGTGACTATGGACTATTAACCATTAGCTGAAATCGCGCAGCATTTTCTTCAATTCTAGGTTATGCAGTTCTTCTTGCCCAATCATCGTCCGGGCAAATTCTTCGAGATAAATACTAGCATCGGCAACAGTATTAAGTAGATTTTTATACATTTCCAATGCTTTTCTTTCGTGATTTAAGCTTTCTTCCAAGATATCTTTCACAGAATGCTTGAAAGTTTCTTCCATAGGCGCAATTCTCAAGGTGGGATGTCCATCTAAGCCTGTGAGAATTTCTCCTACTTGTTGAGCATGAAGTAAGGATTCGCTAGCCTGAGCTTTGAAGAAAGCCACAATAGGAATACGATTAGGGCCTGTCACCATCAGGGAATAGTGTGTGTAGCGCACTACTCCTGCGAGTTCAAATTCCATGATGGCGTTTAATAGGTCGATGGTCTTTTTTTGATCAAGCTCTTGCATTAGTCGTTAATTACAATTACGAAGGGAGTGTTATGAGTAAGGAGTTTTAGCAATTCAAAATTCAAAATTCAGAAAGCCACATATTAACAAGGATTTCTCAGTTTGAATCTGTTGCTGAATTTTAGAGAATTGGTATTACAGGTTTAAAATACCTCACTGCTCACTCATTTTAAACTCCTAAGTTTGTTGTGTATGGTACTTGACAATACTATCTTTGGTACTAACTTTGTGCTTGGGTGCTGGATTTGTCAATCACTTTTTGTGAATTGAGTTCAATAGTTTTCACCAGCTGAGTGACTTCATTGGGTGTTTTTACGGGTTGAGTTGGTGGAATCACGCTAGGCCAAACCTTTGTCAGTTCAGCAAAACTAGCCTCAATGGCTTTGTGCGCTTCAGGATTACTTTGTGAGACTTGGGTAGCAATTCCTTTGTAGAGTTCGTCAGCGTAGATGACAAAGCCACGAGAGTCTTGATATTCAATCGCTTCTGCTACTTTACCATTGGCGATCGCTGCCCCATATTCGGAGTTTGCTGCGTCTAATAAGCTGTTAATCACTTGTAAGACAAAACTAGGTTTGCTACGTTGCGCTTCTGGTAGAGCAGCGATCGCTCCATCTACTGATTGCACGGAAGCAGTAAAATCAGTTTTAACTTTGGTACTTTTGGGGCTAGATTTCACTAAGTCTTGCAAACTCACCAAAGTTGTCTTGAACTCTTTGACTTTACGTTCGTTGAGTTGCTCTTCGACATCAATATAAATCTCTTCTACTGGGTGTCCAATATGGGGTTCAGCTTGCTTTGGCTGATCTTTATCCAGGAGTTCTTGTGCTACGAAAAGATGACCTTTCATCAACCCCATTTTGGTCATATAGTCAACGTCTTTGGCTTCGCCAGTTAACTCTACTTCCTGAACAGACACCATATCTTTAATTTGGTCGAACTGTTCCTGAGTAATGACTTTTTTCGTGACTAGATCCTCTGGACTACCGTAGGGACGATTGGCTTGGATTTTGTTGGATAAGGCTGGAACACCTAATTTAGCTTCAAATTTATCTAACTCTGACAGGATAGCAGTATTAATATTGATTTGAGGTTTCCCACCGTGATTGCTGTGAGTGATGGCTGCGGTTGTCTGGTTAGTAGCTGGTTGTTGTGTGTTATCTGCTGTTTGTGTACCTCCAGTACAAGAACTGAGAGAAACTATGATGCAACTAGCGATCGCTAGACAGATATAGCGGGGTTTAATCATAACTTGAGATTTAAATTGATTTAACTAGGTAAACTTTGAGAATTATTAGCGATAACTTCAAACTGACCCATGCAGCCATTTTCAGCGATCGCATCTTGGTGAGGATGGAACATATACTTACCGGGATAGCGAAACGCAAACTCTAGAATATGTCTCTCCGCGACTCCCATCGTGATCACATCGGTTTTCTCACTGGGAGTCATCGTCATCCCAGAACGATAGACATCGAAGAAATTGGCGTGGAGATGAAACGTTACCGCCGGATCGAATTCAATAATGTTGAGGACATACAAACGAATTAACTGATTTTGATAAATCTTGATGGGATGGTGCATATAGTGATGCGGTAGCCCATTAAAGGCATAATATTCATTGCGGTTATCGTCATTTACGTCGTAACCAGCCATCACTAGCACTATCTCATCAGCCGCCGGACGAGGTGTTGGCGGATCAATGATGAACATCCCATATAACCCTTTGGCGATGTGACGAGTCACTGGTTCAATGTGACAGTGGTAGAGGTGAACACCGTAGGGTTCAGCATCAAATTCATAAATAGTTGCACTCCCATTGCTGACTGGACGCACACCATCCATTTGAGCCGGATGCACTCCATGAAAATGTAAAGAGTGGGAATGTCCAGCCTGATTGAGAAATAGGATACGGATGCGATCGCCTTGTTTGGCTCTGAGTGTCGGCCCCGGAATGTGACCATTGAGATCCCACACGTTGTAAGCTACTGCACTATTGAGTTGAATAACAGAAGTACCCGCAGTTAATTGGAATTCTCGGATAGTACGCCCATTTTCTTGCTTGACCGTACCATAATCAAACTCTCTGAGCATTTGCATGGGATGAGTCACATTGTCACCCGCATCCATTTCCATCAATGGTATTTTGACAATTGACTTACTTTCTCTGTTGAGGCTATGCACCAGCGCAGCTGCACCTACTACACCAGCACCAGATAAACCCAGTTTCAAAAGTTGGCGACGACTCCAAAGTTCTCCCTTACCCAGAGTGAAGTTATTGGGCATGAAATTCAACCACAGTTAAGCACAGTAACTAAACTTGCAAATTATTTGCAACTACCGCTCTGTATATTATAGGAATTAAGATTTAGTGTCAATAATTAGTAGGGGTTGCTAATTTAAGGTCAGTGTTGTCATCCCAAAGTCTGTAGAGAATATGTTGCAAATCTTTATAGAAAACCTGTTGGAGTAATTTAATGATGAATCAATATGCGTAAAATTATTTAGTTTTTAGCATTAATTAATGCGAGTAATCAAAGCTGTTGCAGTTAAATGTTTGATGGTGCGACGTTATCTATAGTTCCAGTAAGGTTAACAGAAATATGTAAATCTATCAGCATGAGAAATAATAGGTAAGTTTTAATGCAATGATTTTTATTAGATGTTTCTCTGGATGAAATCAGAAATTGTCTGGAATTTTTAATTTTTAGTTTTGAGTAGTTGGCTCAGGGAAATGCTGAGTTAAACTAATTCCTTGAACTAAAATTTCTGAGGTATAAAGTGTGTTGAGAATAATTCTCACTTCAAAGCGCGCCTCACTGTTGCTAATGGGAGTTTTGAGTTTTTATGTAGTTGTGAGTGCAGCCGCACCAGCCTATGGTATGCACATTATGGAGGGTTACTTACCACCAGCATGGGCGGCTTTTTGGTGGTTAGTAGCTTTACCATTTATGATTTTAGGGGTGCGATCGCTAACTCGCATCACCAAAGCTAACCCAGAATTAAAATTACTCCTAGCTTTAGCAGGAGCTTTTACATTTGTCTTATCAGCGTTAAAATTACCGTCTGTCACTGGTAGTTGCTCTCATCCCACAGGTACAGGTTTGGGTGCGGTGTTATTTGGCCCTTTGGCGATGTCGGTGTTAGGAACGCTGGTGTTAGTATTTCAAGCCTTACTATTAGCGCATGGTGGTTTAACCACATTGGGAGCAAATGCTTTTTCGATGGCGATCGCTGGGCCTTTTGCAGCTTACTGGATTTATCATTGGACAATGCAGTTAACAGGTAAGCAAAAAACTGCCATTTTTCTAGCCGCTACTTTAGCAGATTTACTCACCTACGTTATTACTTCTGTACAACTTGCACTCGCTTTCCCTGCACCTGTAGGTGGATTTATCGCCTCTTTTGCCAAGTTTGCGGGAATTTTCGCCATTACACAAGTTCCCTTAGCTATTAGTGAAGGATTACTAACTGTATTGGTGTGGAACTGGTTACAATCCTACAGCCCCCAAGAATTAGAAATATTGCAATCAATCAAAGGTAAACCCCAAACCCATGAATCAATCTAGCAAAGGAATAAGTAACTGGCTCTTATTGTTGGGAGTCATTGTTTTATCAGTCACGCCTTTAATATTTCTCAAAGGTGCAGAGTTTACCGGTGCAGATGGACAAGCCGCAGAGGTAATTGGGAAAGTGAAACCCGAATATCAACCTTGGTTTAAACCTTTATTTGAGCCACCTAGCAAAGAAATAGAAAGTTTATTATTTAGTTCACAAGCGGCTTTGGGTGCAGGAATTATCGGTTATGCAATTGGTTTATATAAAGGACGTTCCCAGCAGCAAAGGAATAAGGAATGAGCCTGCAAATCGATACACTGGCTTACACAAATAAATTACGGCGATTAGCACCAGCGCAGAAATTATTGTTTGCGATCGCCTTACTGCTCATCTCAAATTTTTCTCATCCCCCAGTGCAAATTTTAATTGCAGCATGGATGAGTATCTGGACAATATTTTATGCAGGTATTCCCGCTAAAATTTATCTAAAACTTGTGTATATCCCGATTTTATTTTGGTTAACAAGCTTACCAGCTTTAGTAATTAACGGTGTTACGATTAATCACTTAAGTTTTATTCAAAATGATATTGTAAATGGTGTAAATATTGGTAATTATTATTTATATATTAGTAAACATGGCATTGAGCAAGGATGGAGCATTTTCACACGAGCGATCGCAGCGATTTCTTGCTTTTACTTTGTCATGTTAACTATTCCATTTACTGACTTATTAAAAACTTTCAGGCGTATAGGTTTACCGATACTCATCACAGATTTACTCTTACTAATGTATCGGTTTATTTTCGTCCTTCTAAATACAGCCTCAGAGTTATGGGTAGCCCAGCAATCTCGTAGTGGCTATCGCACATTCAACCTGAGCATGAAAAGTTTGTCACTATTAATCGGACAATTATTGCAACGCACTCTCGAAAAATACCATCAAGTTTCCCTAAGTCTAGAATCTAGAGGATTTAACGGCGAGTTTCAAGTTTGGCATTCCTCTCGTTATTATATATCCAAACGATATGCAATGGAAGCCATATTTGGATGTTTAATCTTAATGGAATTAGAATTTAAAAGATACATATTTTAAACACTCCCAGCCAATAACTCTGATTAAAACTCTACATCCCTCTGCGCTACTCTGCGTTGCAAATAAAGATGACTATACAGGAAACATTACTAGAATTTCAACAAGTAAACTACACCTACCCAGGCGCAGACAAACCCGCCTTAGCTGGCATCAATTTGAGTATACCAACAGGTAAAAAATGTGCCTTGATCGGTAAAAATGGTTGTGGTAAAACTACACTGTTCTTACTAGCTAATGGTCTATATAAACCCCGCCAAGGAATTATATCTTGGCGAGGCAAACCTTTACAATACGACCGTGGTTTCTTAATGAAATTACGTCAAAGTATTGGTCTCATATTTCAAAATCCAGAACAGCAACTAGTAGCATCTACCGTTGAAGAGGATATTTCTTATGGTTTATGCAATTTAGGATTGCCGTCAGACGAAATTCAACAACGAGTTGAGCAAGCATTAATAGAATTTGATTTAAATGAATTAGCTGAAAGACCAGTCCATCATCTCAGTTTAGGACAGAAAAAGCGAGTTTCTTTAGCTGATGTGATGGTTTTAAAACCAGAATTGCTCTTATTAGATGAACCAACTGCCTACTTAGATAGACCACAAACCCGTAACTTAATTGCACTGTTAAACAAAATTCATACATCTGGCACAACTATACTCATGGCAACCCATGATTTAGATTTTGTTTGTAGTTGGGCGGATTGGGTGTTTGTGATGGATCAAGGACAATTAATTCTAGAAGGTAAGCCAGAGGAAGTATTTGTTCAACGTGATCTCCTTGATGCAATACAACTTGGTGTACCACTGATTTACGAAATATTATCTAGCGAAGCAATAGAAAAAAACATATTAGAACAGTTTCATCAACGCCTATTAAATTTATTTAGTTAATATAATTCCCGTAAAAATATCTGATTTTAATCTGGATGTTTTAAGATTCAATTATTAACAAAATCAATAAAAATTAATAACTTGCTAAACAAGTACATTATTTGATGTAGATTTTATTGCCAGTATTCCCTAAGTCACAGGATAAAATCCCCCAATAGGGCATTGAAAACAGATGAAAAATATTGTTTTTTATAAGTTTGATGCCTAAAATTGCACAATCAAATTGTGCAGAATCATACTTTCGATATAGGGCATAATTATGCACATACCTGATGGATTTGTTTCTGTGCCGGTAGCTGGTGCTACTGGTTTAGCAAGTTTCGTTGCATTATTTGTGGCTTGTGAGCGATCGCAACAAGCCTTTGGCGTTCGTCGCGCCCCCATACTGGGCTTAACCACAGCCTTTATTTTTGCGGCGCAAATGATTAATTTCCCAGTCGCGGGAGGGACAAGTGGTCACTTATTAGGAGGGACTTTAGCGGCGATTATTTTGGGTAGCCCTTGGGCGGGAATGCTTTGCATTGCCACAGTCTTAATTATTCAAGCCGTCTTGTTTGCCGATGGTGGCATCACTGCCTTGGGAGCTAATATCTTGAATATGGCAGTCATCGGCGTTTGGGTAGGTTGGATATTAACCCAAACTTTGCAAAGGCTATTGGGAGGTTCTAAAGGACGCTTACCCTTAGCGGCTGGAATTGCTGCCGGTATCAGCGTTGTAGTCGCAGCGATCGCTTGTGCAATTGAATTACTGCTGTCTGGAACTGCATCCATAGCTGTTTTACCAGCAATGGCTGGTGTTCATATTTTGATTGGTGTGGGTGAAGGTTTAATTACTGGTGGTGTGTTGACTTATCTCGCGAAAGCGCGTCCAGATTTACTACCAGGAGAACAAGCAGAAATGCGCGGTTGGGTAGTACCTATCGTTAGCATAGTTTTAGTGGCTGGTTTACTATCACTGATAGCCTCAGCTTGGCCTGATGGTTTAGAAAAGGTAGCAGAAGACTTAGGCTTTATCAACTTAGCAGAACAAGTACGAGTAGCTGTACCAACACCCTTAGCAGACTATGGAATCGAGGGTTTAGGAATGATCGGTACAAGTATCGCTGGCCTCATAGGTGCAGCAGCTTGCTTTGTTGTCGCCTTTGGGATCGCCAAAATAGTCAGACCGAAGAATGCTTAATCAGGTGACAGGGCACAGAGAAAAGCTGAATCTGATACTTCTTCATTTTAAATTTTGAATTGATATGGCTTTGCCGTTACGCTTGCATTTATCTCTAGTGATTGTTGTCGGGACAGCTTTGTTAAAGCAACATGCTTGGTATTGGCTAGGTGTGTATGGTGCGATCGCCTTCATTTGGCTAGCAGTTTTACGCCCACCAATTCGTCAGATGGGAGGATTGCTAGGCACAGAATTAATTTTCTTATCATTAGTAGCATTACCTTTGGGTTGGGAACGAGCCAGTTTTCTGTTAGTTCGTTCTCTTGTCTGTCTCATCGTCATGAATAGTTTTTTGCTAACCCTACCCCCCCACAGTTTCGGGATCGCCCTCAAGAGTTTACCCGTACCAGCCGCCTTGAAAGAAAATTTACTCCTAGCTGGACAATACCTCGAAATATTGCTGTCAGAAGTCAAACGGATGCAGCGTAGCGCACAGCTACGAGGACTGAATGGCGCGTCTGGCTGGCTGCGCTACGCCAGTGCAGCCATGATTGGTACTTTGTATATCCGCAGTTTAGACAGGGCGGAACGCGTCTATGGTGCAATGGTGATTCGTGGTTACAACGGGAAATTACCCGTAGATTCTATATTCACAGCTAAAGACCGTTTTATGCTGCTGATGGCTTGGGCGATCGCAATTTGTTTTACCCTCAGTTCCTATAGAGTTGTGCATCTTGAAATCTTTAACTTCTAACCCCCAAACTTCCACTCGTAATCCCCACAATGGCATAGTTGAGGTGAAAAATTTAGTCTATGCTTATCCACGTCAAGAACCTGTGTTAACAGATATCTCTTTTAGCTTAAATACAGGCGATCGCGTGGCGTTGATGGGTGCAACTGGTTCTGGTAAAAGTACCTTGCTAGAAAATCTCATTGGTTTGAAACAACCAAAATCCGGCACAATTTCGATTAATCACATCCCCTTAGAACCGAAAACTCTCCCTCAAGTCCGGCGATACATTGGTTTTAGCTTCCAAGATGCTAACGACCAATTATTTATGCCCACTATCCTCGAAGATATTACCTTCGGCCCACGCAACTATGGTGTCCCACCAGCCATAGCTAGCGATCGCGCCCGCCAACTTTTAGCAGATTTTGGGCTAGCAGCCTACGCTAACCGTTCTGCCCACGAACTCTCAGGGGGACAAAGACGACTAGCCGCCCTCGCCGCAATTTTGGCACTAGAACCAAAAATCTTAATATTAGATGAGCCAACTACAGGACTAGATCCCGCATGGCGGCGACACTTGGCACAAGTACTATTAAATTTACCAGTGCAAGTCATATTAATTGCTTCCCATGAATTACATTGGTTGGGAAAAGTAACTCAACGCGCTCTAGTATTATCTGGTGGACGCATTGCCGTTGATAGTGATATTCAGCCACTTTTGCAAGATGGGGAAACTTTAGAAAATTTAGGTTTACCCATAGGTTGGTGATCAGTTGCGGAAATATAGGGGTATCGGGTAGTAGGAGAGTAGGAGGTGCAGGGGAAGTAGAGGAGAATAATTAACGCCCAACTCCTGATGAGTAATGACTCTTGAATTGTTGAGAGCCTGATACTCTCTTACTGAGAGTTGAAAATAGGAATTTATGCACAACGCACTACTCACCGATACTAGCCAAGAAATTAAATTGCTAGTTGTAGATATAGACGGCACAATTTCAGGAGAGTCGAACACCATTAGTTCCACAGTTAAGCAAGCGATCGCCGCCGTTCAATCTCAAGGGATTCAAGTTGCGATCGCTACTGGGAGAATGTATCGTTCAGCACTGCGCTTTCATCAAGATTTAAATTCTACATTACCACTCATGGCTTATCAGGGAGCTTGGATTCAAGATCCCACTAGTCAAGAAATTTATCAACATTCCCCTGTGTCTAGAGATATCGCCCTCCAACTACTAGACTATTTTGAACAGCCAGCATTGCGATCGCTTTTGTCTGTCCACTTCTACATCAATGATCAACTTTACGTGCGGGATATAACCCCAGAAACTCAAGCTTATGCTGCACGTTCAGGTATCACTCCCATCCCTGTCGGAGATTTGCGCCAAACTCTATCCCAAGAACCCACCAAGATTTTAGCTTTGTGTGATGACACCAGCGTCATCAAAGATTTATTAGGAAATTTACGCCGCCAGTACACCCCAGCAGAACTTTACATGACAACTTCCGTTGCTACTTTCTTTGAAGCGACAAATGCTGTTGTTAACAAAGGTAATGCCGTGCGTTTCTTAGCAGAGGAAGTATTGGGGTTACAACGTCAAAACGTGATGACTATCGGCGATAACTTCAATGATTTAGAAATGCTGGAATATGCGGGGATTGGTGTAGCGATGGGAAATGCCCCAGAAGATGTCAAAGCGATCGCTAATTGGGTAGCTCCTAGTGTAGAGGTGGATGGAGTTGCAACAGCCATTGAAAAATTCTTACTTTCTTGAGGATGGTGGGTGAGGTTCATATAAAGCGAAAAACCCCTTAAATCAGAAAGAACACCGACGACTGGCCGTGTTTCGTCTCGGTGTTCTTGCTGGTTCGCTCCTCACACACCAGTTAATATAACTGAGGTCAATAAATCCGTCAATACTTAGTATAAAAGTCAATATTCCACAGTTATTGAATTTTGAATTTTGTAGGCGTAAGCCTAGCCGTAGGCTATGAGTAAATTTTGAATTGATCAGTCTCCGCTAAAGCTCGATTGGTCCAGCGATTCCCAATTTGGCTATGAGTAAAAACCTTAAAACGCATTGAGTAGCCATGACTAATCCCAACCTAGCTTGCATAAGTTCTGGGGATTTAGTCTTAACCTCACCCCAAATGCGACATTGACTCCAGAAACTCACAAAAGCTTGACTCACGTCCCAGGCGATTTTTTCCCATTTGACTTTGCTCGGCTCATCAGCGCACTCTAATTCATCTACAGCTTTCACTAATTCCACAATTAAATAAGTCTCTGCTGGGTGATGCAGGTGTAATTTGCGATCGCTATTGAGCCAAGATAATGTTCCTGTTGCTACCAAACCTCCCAGATGCCAGATGTCATCACTCTTTGGTAATGTTTGTTTCCAAGCAATCAATCCTTCGCGTTGAGCTAAAAATATCAACGAGCAGCAACGCGCATGAGCATACTGAACCGCAAATAAACGAGATGATTCATCAGTTTTGACACTAGCCCAATTGTTATGAATTGGTGACTTGAGTCCCACAAAATTGGCACTGCTTTTTGACACCCCAAAAGCGATACTTTGCAGCCAAGAGGCTAACAAAGGATGTGTGATCTCAATGTGTATCCAACCAGGAGTAACTATTTGTGTCAGCAGTGTGCCACCAGAAGTATTAAATATTTGCGAAGCGATCGCATTGGCTATTTCTCCAGCCACGGAATTATGAGATTTTGCCAACTGCAACGCCACACCAGAAATATACAAAACTCGCTTAATATCTCTACCTTGATATAGAGGCATTTTGCCATTTATTATGTATGCACTCTGTTCACGAGTCATGTAAGCATCTACCGCAGCTATCAAGTAGCTGTTTATCAACTGCTTAATGGCTGTATTTTTACTCACTCGTAGGCTCTAGTACACTTAGATTTTCTTTAAAAACTTTGTTGTAGAAATTACTTAAGTAACTGTCATCTGTCTTTAGATATAATATTCTTGTGAAGGGAGAAAAATGAGATTAGCATAAAATTTCATAAATATTAGATGAATAATATGTAAACTTTACTACCATCATTGTACAGTAAGAAGTATAACAAAATAGTAGGGCGCAAATTTGCTCTCTACTTTGTTTGATGGCTGGCGCTGTTAGGCGTTAGGCCTACTTCAAAAATACAAAGACACTCCTTGCACCTTATTTATGTCGTCTTTGTCTTCAGCCGAACGCTCTTTGTTACCTATGCAATCTCCATCTTCCTTTTCTGAGGCATCACGCCCTTTTCTGACTTGGCAACGCATTCTTGACTGGGCCCAAGAACACTATCGCTGCCGCACCTTTAGCAAAGATGAGCGAATTCCAGCCCGTCCTGGATTGCTTTATTTGGTACAAAGGGGTGCGATTCGCATGGTAGGAACTGCCCAAGTAAGTGCTACCGCGAGTCAGTTAACTTCTCGTCGGATCAACAGAACTCCAGAAGAAGCTTTCTTAGGTTTTGTTGGCGCAGGACAGCCATTTGAAATCGTGGCGCAGTCACCATTTACTCTGCAAGCTTATGCTCACGTTGATCAAACAGCAGTGCTGTGGATGTACTGGCATGATTTGGATAACTGGCCTCACTTCCGTCGTGAAGTCATGGATGCCTTCAAATACCAGCACCAGCGTAAACTGCTGTGGCTGAGTGCTTTGGGACAACGCCGCACCATTGACAGACTTTTAGGATTCCTCACTTTGTTGATTGAGGAATATGGAGAGCCTGCCATGAGCGAGACTGATCCCGACGTTATTCGTGGCTATTGTCTGCCTTTCCCGCTGACTCACGCCCAAATCGGTAGCGCAATTGGTTCAACTCGCGTTACTGTCACTCGCTTGATGGGTAAGCTGCGTCAACGTGGCTTAATTCTCACTCAAGGCGATAATCTGATTTGCCTGCCAGCAGAGTCAATTAATCGAGCCAGCTAAAACAGCATAATTGACCGTTTTAGGGCATCTACAGTTAGGAACTGCCGCTCTGTCCAACAGCAATAGGAAACAGATGTCGGCCAAAATTGACGGTCAAATGAAACGAATCAGTTCCCAAAAGCCCCGATTAGCTTGCAGTAAGTCAGCGCCAGCAACACTTGCTTACTGCTCAGAGACATCAATCTGTTTGACCACCACAAACAGATTGTGCAATCGGGTAAATCTCCAAATCACAGACCTCAATGTTCAATTGATTCCATTGGCCAAGAATTTTAGGGAGGACAGATAATTCTTGGTAAGGAAAAATAACTAGCAACTGCGTTCGCACCAACTGCAAAGACTGGTTGAACATTGAGGTATGATTACTGGGGATAAATCTGAAGGCGCATTATCAATAATTCCGCTGCAACATCCCTACTAACTCAGCAGCATTTAAAATTTTTTAAGTTAGATTGAATGAAGATACTAAAGAACTAACTCTGCCGTCACATTGATAATTAAAACTCAGAGATATTTTGTTTACTGAATACGCTCTGAAAATTTAGTCGCGGTTCGACACAATCAAACCAAATTACTTTGAGAAAAATTAATGCGATCGCCTCGCTTCAGCATGATTATAGCGATCGCAAAACATGATAATAAATATAGGTAAACATTAATTGTAATCTAAATCAAGTAGGTCAGAGTAGCTCCTGCGATACTATTTTTATAATGTAAATCACATCACATAAACTTATGGAGCTAGACTCTTTAGCAACTGAGGTGATTCTGACCCACCCCCGTCGCTCTCTCGGTAAAGTTACACTAGATTGGACACCCCAGCCTGGAAACTATCTTGATTTGGAGGGGAAAACCTATGCGGTTTTGGAACGTCGCCACAGATATCAATTTAAATCTGGACGTTATCGCTTGCAAAACATTGCCCTGTACGTGCAGTCTGCTCAAAGACCAGCAGAGAAAAGTTTAGTAGCAGGGCGTTGGGTCGTTGGGGATGCTACTTGTAGATATAATGCCCATTCAGAAATTATTCGCTGTGCTGTCAATCCCAATGGGCCTTGTGAATCCTGCCGTTTTTATGAAACAGTTAACGACCTCCCGAATGTTTGAGCTAAGTTCCATTCCCTAATATTTCACCAACAGTCAAGCGCATACCATTCACAAAATCCCATCCTGATTGGGGACGTTTCCCTGCTAGTTGAACCTCTCGTAACAACAGTAAACCTTCACCAGTTTGAACGACTGCGCCAATTCCCTTGGCGATGCCGACTATTTCTCCTGGACTGCCCGATATATTAGTCAAATTAGGCAATTTTTGGAATATTTTTTGCAGTTCTGGTGGTAGTTCATCTTTGTAAGCCACGTCAAGGGGAACGGTAGCTGTAATCTTCAAAGATTGGTTACGAAAGGTGGCTGTGCAGTTGGGATAGAATCCTCTAATTTGGTTATGCAATTGCATCATGCTTTTTGACCAATTTAAAGCATAATCTTGTTTTTGAATTAAAGAGGCGTAAGTTGCTGCACTATCATCTTGCGGTATGGGTTGAATTTCCTGATTCTGTAGCTTGAGCAATGTTTCGATTAATAAATCACCGCCAATCTCCGATAGCCTGAGAGCTACATTGTCAGCATTATCTAACAAGCTAATGGGGGTAGTCGCCTTGAGCAGCATTGCTCCGGTATCCATACCTACATCCATCAACATAGTTGTGATTCCGGTTTCTGGTTCGCCGTTGTGCAAACACCATTGAATAGGCGCAGCACCACGGTATTGAGGCAAAATTGAACCATGTACATTCACACAGCCTAATTTTGGCATATCCAAAATTTTCTGTGACAAAATTTGCCCATAAGCAACTACAACAAACACATCTGCATCTAATTGCTGGAGTTTTGTTAAAATTTCACTATTTTTTTTCACTCGTTGGGGTTGCCATACTGGGATGTTATGATTAACCGCTACAACTTTTACAGGTGAAGGTGTCAGTTTATTACCACGTTCCCGACGTTTATCCGGTTGGGTGACAACTGCTAAAACCTCAAATTCTGGGTGATACAGTAATTTTTCGAGGGTGGGAACAGCAAATTGAGGTGTACCAAAAAATACAATTTTCATGAATTAGTCAATAGTCAATAGTCGTTAGTTGATGGTCATTAGCTAAGAGCTGTTAATCAGAGCAAGCCCAGAGTTTTGAGGCTGCGCCGAGTAACTTCAATTCGAGCTGCAAGGTCATCATTATTGCGTATATCGATATTTGTGGCAAAGAAATATACATTATTATTTTGTTCCAAATATCCGACAAACCAGCCAATATTAGGAGTGAGCCGTGTGGCCCAGCCTGTCTTTCCTCGCAGTGTATAATCTGGGGTACGTTCATAAATCATCAAGTCTTGCACTAAATCCAAAGTACGTTGCGAGAATGGTAACTCTTGGCGGTGCAGACGTTGTAGAAATTCAATCTGTTGTCTGGGTGTAATTTGCAGTGGCCCTTCTAACCAAAATCGGTCAATTTGCTCAGGTGTACCAATTTGACGGTTACCATAGCCGATTTGCTGGATGAATTTCTCCATCCGTTCATGACCAATTTTCCGAGCTAGCACTTGATAAAACCATACTGTGGAATTTCTAAATGCTTGACGGATGTTGGTATCTTGATTCCATGTCGGGAATTCGCGCTGAATGCCGTCCCAAGTTAAAACAGCCACATCATTGGGAATTACTCCAGTTTCTAAGGCTACGAGAGAGTTGAAAATTTTGAAAGTCGAAGCGGGAAGGAATGCTTGTGAGTTGCGAGTAGCATTATGTTCATAAAACTTTTTGTGATTGCGATCGTAGATGACGATAGAACCTTTGATGCCCAGTTGATTAAATGAACGTCCAAGGTCAACATTCCTAGCCAGTGCAGATGACTGCATTTCTTGAGAGTTTGCAGGCACATCTCGGAAACCAACAATGGTGATAAATGCTACTAACATACTAATAACGATGATCATGACTGAGGACATTTGCCGCTTTTGAGGCATAACTATCTTCCCTACAAAACTGATTTACAAACCAGTGATAATACAGCAACAGTGTTTGTAGTTCTAAGAATCTAGTCCTCATGCTGCTTGATCACAAAGCCGTCACACTCAAACGAGTTAACCCCCGTTTGTCTTTCTTTTTTCGTCAATCATGAATAACTGTATTCATCATGACAAAATCAAGAGTTTCTTGATACACTTATAATTGAATTTCCAGCATGAAGAGTTAATGCTAACGGCATCTGTAGGTAACAAACCTCATATTTTAGATACTCTTATCAACTAACTCTGAGGAAATACTTTTTCCTGTCTATTCGGCGAAAAGTGTAGTTACTTTGCTCCAAAGCATAGCACTATCGCAGTAATGAAAGCTCCAACAACAATTTCTTCCTTCAGGTAGATGTTAATGGTGTTTTTCGAGTATTATATGTTGTGCGTCAGCTTTCCTAAATTTTAAAGTAACGCTTCACTTAAACCGTTATCGGGGACTGTACTGTTGTAGCCAGTGTAAACTGGACAGCCGATTGTGGCTTGTCTGTGCTTACTCTCAGACCAACAGTTGATTTTATAGATGATCTACCTTTGGGCTATTGGTAGCTTTAGTCCCAAAAATATTTCTATTTTTCTTTAGGCAGGTTTTAATTCTGTCTTGAATTACCTTTAATTGCCACAAAAAACTTAATTTATAGGCAGTAACATCACTGTTAATCTGCTGATTTTTTTGTGGAATTTTTTAAGCAAAATCACTTAACTTTAATTGGATAGGATGAATTATGAAGGTGTATTTAAGTAAACATCTCCAAATTTAAAAAAATAATTTCATAAAGTTAGCTAAATCTTTGAGTTTGTTGTTATACCTGTAATCAAGACCGGCTTTTTTTCAGTTTTAAATATTGCTCCTCATACAGCAACCGCCCCTCTGGAGAGTTCACCCATGCTTAAACCCCTTTTGCTGTCAGGATGGTTCCGCGTGCAACCATTTCTCAATTATTTTGTCGTTGTCATGCTGATTGCTCCTTTGGTTGCTGCTTCAGGTAACTCTAGTTCCGCACGGACATCAAAAGTGATAGCAAAAATTGCATCTGAACCTGGAGAATCTGATATTGTTTCCCAGGAAAAAGCCGTTGTGAGTGAACCGGAGTTAGCTAAAGTCTTAACAGCAGAGCCGATTAACTCAAATACCAGAGAAACAGTAGTAACACCAGAGGTTATTCAGCCGAAAATATTGCCAGCAGAAGATATAACTGAGTCTTTGTTGGCTAAAAAATATAATCAATCTACTATTGATAATACTGTTGTTGATCCGCTGGGGGATGTAGAGCTTGCACCATCATTGACACCGGAACAAACTCCAAACACTGCTAATCTCTGGAGTGAATCAGCTGACAATAATTTATTTGCCGCAGTGCAACCTTTACCCAATATCCCAACTTCAGAATCGGATGCTAATCCAGAAGTACCTGTGAGTGAACCACAGCCAGAGGAAGCTTTAGAAACATCAACCGACCCCATAGGTAGCCCTCATCCCATTCCTTGGAAATGGATTGTTAGCACTCAAGAAGCTATTGGCTCTAAAGGGATGACGGGAGTGCGTTACTATCGCAGCGTACCTGTGATTTCTCCTGATGGTAAGTATGCGGTTTATAGCAGAGTACAGATTGAAGTGAAACCCGAAATGTACAATTCTAAAGTCACTAGTGTTCTATTTGTAGAAGATAGAGAAACTAAGAAATTGCGGGTGATGGCTTCTACAACTACGTTGCAAGACCCATTAGTGAAAACACAAGCTACATCAGCAGAACAAACTAGTACAGATGGCAAAATAGGTGTATTGGTGCCTGTGAGTTGGTCAGAAAAAAGCGATCGCTTTTTAGCACGTAGATTTGAAGGTGTGTTCAACACAGGCGATTCTACAGATCAAGCGGTGATTTGGGATCGGCAGAAAAACCAAGCAAATACAGTTGCTCCAGCTCAAACCACAGAAGATGATGAAAAAATTGCGGTGTTGTTAGGTTGGAGTAAAAACGAACCTGATCATGTGCTATTCCGTGCTGGAGAAATGGGAGAAGAAAACTGGCCTTTAGTGAAGGTAGCCATTGACGGTAAAACTGGTTCTACTACAGAAAGTGATCAACCCGTAACTTTTGGTGACAAGCTGACAGAAATCTGGGCTGGGCCACAAGTTGCTTCGCGTTAAGCATTAGTAAACTTATTTTAGGGGTGCAAAGATTTTGTACCCCTTCATAGCTGAGATATTCATGGGCAGAATCTTTAAGGCGTTTCACTCCTTTCCAATTCGGGTATAGCTTCTTTTACCCGCCGGATGGGTAAATTCGCAATTAAAGCCGTGGTGCGCTGATTACTTTCGAGGGCAAATTCTAGGCTATCTGTGTCTAGCTCTACATAGCGACAGACTACATCTAAAATTTCTTTACGCATTTTTTCTAGAGTCTGGGCATCTAAATCGGCGCGATCATGGGCGATGACCAATTGCAGGCGACGTTTGACTTGGGAGCGACTGGTATCAGGGGTGCGTGAGAACAACTTATCTATTAATTCGAGGATCATTGCTTGTAGGTGTGCGGAGACTGGAGAATTAATTAAACGATTTTAGTGCGTAACAACTTACGCAGACGGGTAAAGATGTTTTCGTGGGGTGCGTCTAGGTCGAGAAATTCGACTGTTTCTCCTTCCAATCTCCGAGCAATGTTCTCAAAAGCTACAGATGCTAAGGAGGGTGTATCCGCTAATACTAAAGGTTCGCCGCGATTGGTAGAGACAATTACACGCTCATCATCAGGGAGTACACCAATTAAAGGTATCGCCAGTAGTTCTTGGACATCTTGCACGGACATCATATCATTAGCCCGTACCATTGCGGGTCTGATGCGGTTGATAATTAAGTGAACGCGTTTAATACCTTGCGCTTCTAATAACCCGACTACGCGGTCAGCATCCCGCACGGCAGAAATTTCTGGGGTGGTGACGATGAGGGCCTCTTTGGCTGGGGCGATCGCATTTTTAAAGCCATTTTCAATCCCTGCCGGACTATCAATAATCACATATTGATACTTTTGTGATAGCGCGTTCACCAATAACTTCATCTGTTCTGGTGTGACAGCATCTTTAGTACGGTTTTGGGCGGCTGGTAAAAGTACCAAGTTTGGTTGACGCTTATCTTTGACTAAAGCTTGTTCTAAGCGGCATTCTCTGGAAAGGACTTCTACTGCTGTATAGACAATGCGGTTTTCTAAACCTAAGAGCAAATCCAAATTCCGTAGACCGAAATCCGCATCTACTAGGGCAACTTGACGACCCATTTTGGCTATAGCCATGCCCAGATTTGCTGAAACAGTAGTTTTACCCACACCTCCTTTACCGGAGGTAATGACAATAATACGAGTCATGATACAAGTGCGCTGGATGAGGGTTAAAGAATTATATTAAATGTATTTATGGTGCTTGATTAATCCTAGTTAACAGGTTTCTAGAAAAATCAGTAGCTTTGACGATGCGAATTCCTCTAGTGGTGATGTGTGCCACTTCGGGAAAAAATTGCGTCGGTAATTTTTCTGGCGATCTAGCGACAGCATCAGCGATTCGCAACTGGGTGGGTTCCATGTGCAGTGCCATAATTAGACACTCACGATTGCCAGATGCACCAGCATGAGCCACACCTCGGAGACGACCCCAGACGAGGATATCTCCGTCTGCAACTACCATACCACCAGGATTGATATCTCCCAATAAAATTACCGTACCGGGGTGACGAATTTCTACACCAGAACGGATGGTCATTTCCAGGTATAAAGCATCGGCTTGGGGTGTAGCGGTAGCTGTCGGCTGTGAAGAGAGGATAGTTTCTGGTTGTAATTGTTCTACAGAATAACCTGATGTAACTGCGGCGATCGCAGTTTGTCTGCGACTAGTAGCGACTGATTTTAGCTGAAGTTGCACTTCACTAAAGGTTTCAGCGAGTTGTTGCAATTGTCTGGTATCCAACAGGCGATCATGTGCGATTAGATGCACATTTGTATTTGGAGTACGCAGGCGATCGCCTGCCATTAATCGCAACTTCAATTGTTGCCAAATATCAGACCAAGCAAATTCTGAGGCAGGCACTTGTAATTCTGTCGGTAAAATTACTAATAGTTTTCCGTCCTCAGTCTTGAACTGAACTTGATTATCATTTTTAGCTTGATGTTCGACGAAATCAGTAGCATCAAGATCCAGTAACTCAGTATGAGACTCTACATTTTCTGTTTTGGCAGCATCAGATCCTACATCACCAGGAGTAGAATTTGGTGGCTCATCCAAGCTGACAGCCTTCTGTTCGCCATCACCAGAGTCGGAATTTGACTTGAGATAGAGAAGTACAGAATCTAGCTCGGCATCTGGAATAATCGAGTTAGATTCTTCCTGAAAAACGGCAGATTTTCCATCTTTAACGGCACTTTTGGCAGTAAATTCTGCATTAGTTAGTGCAGAATTTGGCTCTAAATTGGGGATAGCAGAATCAGAACTCATGCGGCTTCAGCCAAAATTCAACAAATACACCCGACAATAGCAACTCGTCATAGCCTGCGGTTAGGCTTGTACCTACGTAATGTGAACACCCTATAGTTACTCCGGTAGAGAACTTGCAGAGTTAGCTAACAACTACGTAATACCCTATAGTAACGCTACATTTACTTAATTGAGGAAGTCAGATGATCTCTGAGTTTTCAGGGAAAGCATCTGTAGTCTTATTTAAAAGATTTGGTATAACTACCAATATTAGACTAGTTGCAAAATACAGCAACATCTTTACTTAAGTACTTTTAGTTAATCTTTTGTAAACTGTTGCCAAAGCTTCAGCGTCTCCCACATTACCAGGGAATAGAACTACTGGTAGATTCGGAAACTGGGGATGATCGGTTGGGGTAGTTACCATCGAACAGCCTGCTAAAATTTGACCCAGTAACCGTGCTGATGTTAACTTTAAACCTGTACTCAGCACATCATTGGAAGTAATCCCACCTTTGCTAATCAGGAAACCGATATCAGAAGGTAAGCCTTGGACAATATCCATCAATAACCGGGAAACTTTCAGTCCAAATTGTAAGCGAGTGGTGACATCAGCAAATGTAAGTTCTTGTCGGCTGGTATAAACTACTGGGGTTTTACTGGCGTTGTGTACTTGGTGGATGTGATCTAAAATTTCACTGAGGAGTGTATTTGCTGCGTCTGCTGATTCATCCAGTAACCGCGATACATTTACCTCAATTCCGACAGTCCCTGCTACTTTTAATAGTGAGTCTAGTTGCTGTGTGGTCTTCTTCACATGAGAACCAATGATGACTGCACCTGGTTTACCTTGGCGCACATATTCTGCCATATTTTCAGCGGCGATGGGTTGGGGTGGTAAAGCGGCTAGAGCTGTTAAGATGCTGGCTGCACTGCGGAATAAAAAGCGTTTACCTTGACTGGCAGCGGCTAAGATATCTACAGCAAAACGATCGAGATCCGCTTGAGTTTCACCGTCAACGACACAGCAGTGATTATCTGTAAGTTGTAATAAACGTTCTAAACTGCCAGTACGAATATCAGCTAGTAAAAACCTTTCTACTTCTGACTCGGAAATTCGTTCTTGGGTTTTTTCTGCCACATACTTAGGTAAGTAGCTGTGATGGTAGGCGAAAACTGAATCACGCGCAAATTCGGTTTCATGCACTGGGGTAGGAATACCATCAATAATTAGGTAATGCACACTATCACGAGTGATACGTCCGCCTTCAAAGAAAGCTGGAACAAGAAAATGTGCGTCAAATGAACCGAGTTCTTCGGCGATCGCATCAGTTTCAATGGGATAATGTCCCCGCAAGGTAGAATCAGAACGACTCACCACCAAAAAATCGGTCACATCCTCAGCGGCTAAAGCCACCTTTAAGTTCTGGCACACTTCCTTTGTTACCGATGCGGCTGATTCTGGAGGTAAGGATCTAGTATTAGTCAGGACAAAGAAGATTGGCGCATCATCCCGCAACCCTAAGCGTAAAGTTTCCGCATCCCAACGCATTAACAGCAAACAGCTATGGACTGTTTGAGAACCAGTAGGATCATCATCCAAGACGATTATTTTGGGTTTGTTGCTCATGGAACTCAACGGGAAGATTGGAGTTTTCTGACTTGTGCTTGCACATCCAAAGCAATCTGCAATACTTGATTCAACAGTAGAGTGTATTCACTAGCCTGGGAATTGGCTTGTAAGGTTTGTATACTGGTAATATTATTGACAGATAAATCTTGATGATCTGCAAGCAGTCTTTTATTATCCCGCAAAAGGCGATCGCTTTTGACAGCGCGGACTAAATCTTGGCGTAGGAGTTGGAGGGCAGTGATAACTTTATCTCTATCATTGAGGCTATCATCTAGTTCTTCTGATACTGCCAACTGATCATTGACATCTACCGCTACAATCAAGGCGTGATATTGGTCAACAGCATCGAAAAGCTGGGTGAGTGTTTTGGGAATTTTGTACCGTTGCCAGAGCGATCGCCCCAGTACCACTAGAAACAATACTATGATCAAGAGAATGATTCCCTGTGGAATCGCTGAACCGATGGTGGGTAAGATGATGAAGCCATAAATTAAACCCACAATCACAGTAGCGATAATCAGCGATACCAAGATTTCATTTTGCCAAAATTTTAAGCGTTGTTCTGGGCTGGCGATTGTTGCAGGTCGCCAAACTTGGTCAGGAGAAACCCCACTCAAGCGTCTCAGTTCCCCCTTGCTAATTTCCAACCCTATTAAGTCCGGCTGCACAACTGGAAACTCCTAGGAAAGTGCAAGTTGCGTATTTATTTTAGTTCGGTTTTGGGTTAGTGTTGATGCTTCATTGGGCAACAAAGAGAAAACTACACTTTCCGAAAAATTCACAATAAAATTTTGAATGGTTGATGAGGCTATTACTCATTAGATTTTAAGGTTATTCAATTATGAAAACATCTATCCCCATTATGGTTACGGCTACATTAGCCGTATTACTGGGTTATTCAACGCCCAAAGTAGTTGCACTACCCCAGAGCGATTATTTAGGAGTGACAGTTGCTCAAGCACCAAGCTTAAAAGACACCTTAATTGTTCCTGGGGAAAGAGTTGGCCCGGTGACACGCAAAACTACGAGGAAGGATTTAGCTAAAATTTTTGGGACTTCTCGTCTGGTCGATAAAACAATTCCTGGTGCTGAAGGGATAGGTAGTTATGCTGCAACCCAAATCAATCTGAATCAAGGGCGATCGCTTCTGATAGTCTGGAGTGATAACACCCGTACTAAACCCCTAGATGTGCGTAACTTGGGTACTGCTTGGAAAACCCCGGAAGGTATTGGGGTGGGGACTTCCTGGAGTGCATTACGCCAAAAGTTAGGAAATTTCAAACTCTTTGGGTTAGGTTGGGATTACGGTGGGACTATTCTCCTAGACAGCAGTAAGTTATCTCGCTATGAAGGGAAGCTAATCTTAAGAGTCAGTGCAGATACCAAAGCTGCCGAACGGTATCCTAAAAATTACCAAGCAGTGTCAGGAGATAGCACTTTTGCTTCTACAAATCGCCACTGGCAACCACTAGGAATGAAAGTTTCTCAGGTGATTGTTATACTTAATTCCAATTGAAGTAAAACTGGCTCAACAAACCAATTTTCTGGCGAAAGTGCTTGGAAATCAACATAGTCTGAATAAATTATTAGTTGCCACAATCACATAATTTACTTTGGCGATCGTTCTGAATTATTTAAGCCGTTCTACTTATCTTTTTCCAGAACTATAGGTATATAGCCATTCTTGAGCTTCTTTGCGAATAGATTTTAATTCTTCTGGAGGCATTTTATCGAGGTTTTTTAAAATAAAACTCATCCGTCCTTGGGTTTGCAATTTATCGCGGTGTTGATCGAGAAAATGCCAGTAAAAAAAGTTAAATGGACAAGCATTTTCGCCAACCCGTGCTTTGTGATTATAAACACAGCCTTTGCAATAATCACTCATCTTATTTATATAATTGGCAGACGCAGCATAAGGTTTTGATGCTAATATTCCCCCATCTGCAAATAAACCCATACCAATGACATTCGTTTGCATCACCCAATCATAAGCGTCAATGAATACAGCATGAAACCAATTTTCTACTGCTTGTGGTGAAATTCCAGCAATCAAAGCGAAGTTACTTAATACCATTAATCGCTGGATATGATGAGCATAGCTTGTGCGTTGTATTTGAGTCAGAATTTGGTGTAAACAATTCATTTTAGTTTCACCATTCCAAAAGAATTCCGGTAATGTTTGAGTGTGGTTAAACCAATTTTTATGGGGGTAATCTGCATCGAGAAAATGATAAATCCCCCGCATATATTCCCGCCAACCCAACACCTGACGAATAAAACCTTCTACACTATTTAATGGCAGTTTTCTCTGTTGATAAGCTTGTGCTGCTGCTTGAATGACTTCTAAAGGCTGAAGTAAACCCAGATTTAGGTAAGGAGAAATTAAAGCGTGCCACATGGTTTCTTCACCTGTCACCATTGCATCTTGGTGAGTGCCGAAATCAGCTAAACGATATTGAATAAACCAATCTAAAACTTGCAGTGCTTGATGACGAGTTACTCCCCAACGAAATGGTTCTATATCTCCATAGGTGGGAATGGGGAGAGACTTCACTTTGTTGATCACATCAAGAGTAATATCATCAGGTCTAAACCATTGTGCAGAAGGTGCATTTAATTGACCTTTCGGCGGTTGACGATTTTCTTTATCTAAATTCCACTGTCCACTAATCGGTTTATCATTATCCATTAAAATCTGAAAACGCCGTCTACCTTCCCGATAAAAATCTTCCATTAATAGGCGTTTACGATTTTTAGCCCAATGATTAAATTCTTCTGTACTCCACAAAAAATGGTTGTTAGGAATTAGGTTAATTTTACAAGGCAAATCTAAAGTTTGAATGAATTGGGTAAACGGTCTATCATTTGGCATCATTACCCGCAATTCAGTAATGTGATTGCTGTGAATCCATTCTTTTAAGGGTGTGATGAAATCTGTGGTTGTTTGATAGGTGACAGCATATTTTTGATGACGCAGTTCTTCAGCAAAGTGTCGCATTGCTGACCAGACTAACACTAATTTTTGCCGATGATAAGGACGTGCTTGTATATATTGTAGTGATTCAATAAAAATTACAGGTACATTTTTTTGATGAGAACAACTTTGTAATGCTGCTTGTTGTTCCCAAAGCTGATCGCCTAGTATCCAAATACCAATAGTCATTAGTTGTTAGAAATGCGGTTATACTCTTACAAGCGTCCGTTCGTCGGCACAAGATTCATTAGTTATTAGTAAAATAGGTTATCTAGAAAACGATAATTTTAGGTTTTTTGATTATTCGATTTAAATCTTCCTGCAATAAACTCTCGCTGATTTAGATGCTTTGTTTTGCGCTTAGTGACTCGTTTTCTCCACATCCGAAAACTAGATTCTTTCATTTCACGTCTCATCAGCGCAATCACTTGCTTTTCTAATAAGCCGAATTGGACTTCAATGGCTTCAAAAGGAGTTCTATCTTCCCAAACCATTTCTATAATGCGATCTATGGTGACAGAATCTAGTTCGGTTAATTTCATATATGATTGTTTGTGATATTCTCATCATCAACAAAGCTTAAGACAGCCCTGTGATTGATGGTTTATTATCTAGCTTCTCTGGTGTGAACAATCCGACAATTGACACCGCCATATTGTTTACAGGTTTGCAAAGCATATCGTGCAGCAATTGTACGACCCCTGCCAGGATTGTTGGTATCATAACCCCAGCCTGAACCATAAGCACCATTAGAACCAACTGCTAAAGCACCCCAAGCGTTTTTAAACCACAGTGGGACTGAGCAATCGCTAGCACGAGATGTTCGTTGACAATGAGCAAAAGCCCTACGTTCAGCTTCTTGCCGTGACACAGCAGTAGCAGATGTGTAAACTCCTGTAGATTGGGAATAGGCGATCGCACCAAACAAATCTCGGTTTTGAGCTTGGGCAATTTGGGTAAATCCTGGTAATGTAGCTAATAAGGTAGCGGTTGCCAATAAGGTTTTCTGTAGTGTATTTGCGAACATAATTTCTGTTTGAACTCTGTGCTAAAGAACTACAGTTTCTTGATGTAGGCATTCCGCAATTCATGTGTTACTTTCTGTTTCAATTGTGAGCTTCTGTCCAATTTTTGGTTCTGTACCAGCTAATAACCGCTCAATATTACTGCGGTGGCGCAAGATTACATAAAATCCACCAGCTACACCAAACAAAATATAGGGTAAGGGTTGGTGGAAAATTACCATCACAATGGAAACTGCGATCGCTCCACTCATGGAACTCAATGATACAATCCGCGATACTGCCAGAACTACGGCAAACACACCCAGTGTAGCCAAACCCACTTGCCAAGACATCGCCAACAAAATTCCCAGGCTGGTAGCGACGGATTTACCACCTGTAAACCCTAAAAATATAGACTTGCTGTGTCCTAAAATAGCGGTTAGACCTACTATCGTAACGAGCCAAGGTTGCCAAAGTTTTACGTCTACTGTGGTAGGAAGAAGATTTTGATTAGAGGCAAAGTTGAATAAATAGTAGACTAGAGCGATCGCTAATACTCCCTTTAAGCAATCTAGTAATAAAACGAATGCTCCTGGCCCTTTCCCCAAGGTTCTGAGAACGTTGGTTGCGCCTGTTGAGCCTGAGCCAACTTCCCGGATATCAATACCTTTTAGTTGTTTGACAGCAATATAGCCTGTGGGGAAAGAACCCAACAGGTAAGCTAAAAGTACAACTACACCACACAAACTTAACCAAACAGCCATAGGAAATTTACAAGCGTCAATAGTTTATAGGAATAGTCTATATTGAGTCGCCCCAGAGTTTGTGACTAATGACTATTGACTAATAACTAACCTAAAAATCATCATCATAATTTCTCATGGTTTTGGGGTCAGGGGCGAAAGCTAACCACAGAGGAAATTGCAGGATTCCTAAGCTGATTTGTTCTTCAGAATCGTCAATCAGAATTAAGGGTAGTTGATTGGTTTTAACGAGGCGGTCTGCTTTTTGTGCTAAAGCATCTGCTGTTTCAAATAATACTACTCCTCTATCTGGCCCAAAATCTGGACGACCTATCCCTAAACAATCTTGCAAACCACGCCGCCATTCACCTAGACGTTCTGGTGTGTTTGCTAAAACCAGGGTGCGGAGGCGATCGCCATACAGTTTATGTAATATCGAAATTGCCGCCGAAGCAATCAAAACATTCTGTAACCGGCTACCCATCGTCCGCAAAGCACCCCTTCCCCCTTGGTTAAAAAACCAATTGGCAACTCTTTCCGCATGGACTGGTTCAAAGGTACGGCGTAATTGCCAAGCTGGGCCGTAATAATCGGGTTTATTACGATATTGGTCAATTAGGCGACGAATTTGCTTGGTTGTATCTTGAAACTGTTGTTGTGCAAATTGCGGAGTTCCCGGTTGGAGTTCAGCTTGTTTAGCTTCTTTGATAACTACAGCTGGTTTTTCTCTTTCAGTGACAGGGGGAACTAATTGTAACTGTTCTGCTGCGGCTGCCAAATCTTGTAAACTACCGGTGAGATAGTCTTTAAACCCTTGTACCCGAATTGCCAAATCTTGAGACGTGCCAGCAAAAGTGGTTCGCATCTCGTTGCGAATGCGTTCTTGACGGCGTTCTAGTTGCTCTATAGAAATTTGTAAGGTTTGT
Source organism: Trichormus sp. M33_DOE_039 (assembly GCA_015296085.1). Taxonomy (GTDB): domain Bacteria; phylum Cyanobacteriota; class Cyanobacteriia; order Cyanobacteriales; family Nostocaceae; genus Trichormus. The sequence goes on from DVDT01000050.1 coordinate 58,305, forward strand.
TTGCGTTGTTCTAGTTGCGCTAGAGACTCTTGCACTACTTTTCCCAGTGCAGTTTGAGTGTCTCTGATTTGTTCCTGAAGGGTATCGTATGTTGCTTGTAAGTTGGTTATTTCTGCTTTGAGGGCGGCTTCTGTACTTTGCAGTTCAGCAATTATTTTTGCTGACTCTGTGACCGAACCCAGTACTATACTTTCCCCGCCTAATTCCTGCACAAACGCATCAGATACTTCTACATCAGAGACGGCTTCAGAATTTGTATCATCTAAGAGTGGTTCAACAGATGAATTTTGGGCTTCTATCTCTAAAACAGATTCTTCCACAGGCTTTTCTGGATTTTCTGGCTTGGGGTTTTCTGCTTGGATTTGTTCCAACCATTCATCAATAGGTTCTGGGGTTTGAGATTCCTCTGGGTTCATAAACTATAATGCAATCCCTATAAAACGAAATAAATAGCTTTCAAAAATATACTATTGAGTTGCCTAAAAATTCCTGACTTATCAGTCTAACTCGAAACGAATGACAAGTTGTGAACGTTGAGTACTGTTAGCAGAGTGGGGGTGAACATGGTACTGAGTTGAAAAAGTCCACCCACTTTCCGAGTGCAAGACTTTTATCAAGTACATGAGTTCGCGTAGCTTGATTCTTGGCAGGATTCTTTGAACAGCAGTTGAGGTTAAATCCGTGGACAACGCTCTTCTAAGCAAGTTCTAAGTGTCTTGGGGTCAAACAAAATCGGTAGAAAGTGAATACTGTTAACTTCTTTGAAATAAAACAATATCGGCACTGGATGCCAAAAAATCCGCCAGTTCTGCCATTCTTGATAAGGAAAACGCCTGATGAGGTTTTCACCTCTTTTAATATCTAAGTCCGTAGCGGTAAATTGTAAGCGCAGCGTTACTGTTTGAAATAAAAGAAATAAACCCAACAGTGCAAATACTGCTCCTAGTACGGGTTGTACAAACATAAGTGGAATAGCAGTAATTACCAGCACTACAGGGATATTATAACTAGGCTTAAGTTCTACAGTTGATGTGAAGTTGGTAGCAATTGAACTAGTCACAGCTTAATATCCTGCTTGATGAGTAAAAATTATCTCTATTGTAAAAGTCATTAGTCATTAGCGTTTCTCTTATGACAACCTTAAACTTCTACACCCATTCTTAAAATCCTTGCAAAAACGCACTACCTGTTCCCTGAAACATAATCCATGATAGGAAAAAGTTGCTGATGAAGATAATTAGCAAAGCTGTCACAACGGCAGTTGTGGTTGATTGTCCGACACCTTTAGCACCTCCTGTTGTTGTTAAACCCCAGCTACAACCAATCACTGCGATTAACATCCCAAAACAACAGGCTTTAATCATTGCACTCAAAATATCCCAACTACCCAAAAGGCTACGGGCTGAATCTAAAAACATTGTGTCGGATATGCCATACAGATTTGTCGCAATTAGTAAACCTCCCAACATTCCTGTCACCAAAGACAAGAGGGTTAAAATTGGCAGCATCAAGCAACAAGCTAGCAAGCGTGGAATGACTAAATAATCGATAGGGTCTGTTCTGAGCATTAACATGGCATCAATTTGTTCTGTAACGCGCATAGTACCAATTTCTGCGGCGAATGCAGAACCAACACGCCCTGCTAATATAACTGCTGTCAGCACGGGTGATAATTCCCGTGTTAATGCTACTGCTAAAACTCCACCGACTAGATTCCCCGCACCAAAATTAATAAACTCCCGCGCCACCTGAATGGTAAATACTGCGCCAACAAAAACAGCTGTTAATAAGGCAATAAATAGGGAATCTGGGCCTACTGCTGCCATTTGTTCTTTAGTATTGCGCCAATGGATTTTTCCCCTCATGAGGTGAACCATAGCTTGTCCACCTAAAAAAACCGCCGCCAGCAATCGCTGACTCCATGTTCCTAACCCGGATTTGGATGTAGTTTCACTCAATGTTCTGTAGCTAACTCGGTGACTGCCTTAAGAATAGCGAAAGGTAATGGGGGATAGTCAATAGTCATTGGGCATTGGGCATAAAATGGCAAAAGTAAATAGTAGCCTTGATGAACTGCGTAACATAAGAAAACATCAAAAAGTCTTACCCTTACCCCTACACCCTTACACCCCTTTTTCAAGTCAGAAAGATTCTTGTTTTTGCCTTTTGTCTTTTGCCTTTTACCTTTTACCTTTTCGCTTCCTTGTCTCCTTCCCCTTCTCCCTCATCACCTGTCCTCTGTTCCCTAAATTTCTAGAAATGTTAATTTATCGTAATGTTTTTCTCAGGTAACATAGCTTTTCATGAACACGTTAAAAGTTGTAAAATCCTGTTTCCTAAGAATATAAGCTTGGTTTAATAAGGGTTTTAGGGATGCTTATGGTTTTTTGAGACAATGCACTGAGTGTAGCAGGTCACTGATTTTTTTAATGAAAACTTAAGATTTTTGACAGATTGACCTTTGGGAAGCGATCGCACGTATTGTAGAAGAGGACAGATAGCTAATCAGCTATTGTTGATTTGATTCTAGGAGTTGGTCTGAAATGACTACTTTCACTCACTATCTTCGATCTTTAGTACTCGCAATGATTTTTAGTTTCGTGACTCCACTTATCTTCATCGGCGGCGTATTGCTGTTCGTAGGAGTCAGTGGCTATATTCCTCTGTTGCAAGAGTTAGCCGCAATCAGTGCTACTGGAATATTGAATTTTCTGACTGTCTTTGGTAGCGGGTCTATTCTTAATGGTATTTTGGTGATTAGCCTCACCTGTGGTTTTGTGGGAGGACTCTTCGATACTTACGTTTACTACCGTTATCAAATTTTGCGTCTGGACTCTTAGTGATGGAAGTGCGATCGTCAGGTGTTGATAGGTTTAGGGTAAGACGTAAGGTTATTTCTACTTGCAAGTTGGATATACTCTTGCTTCTGACCTAATTTAGTTATGGGAATCCCTAAGCTAGTATTAACTTAGATTTATTAATAAGTATTAATTTAAAAGTCATTAAGTTACTAAAGAATATAATTGCCGTACTGCTCTGCATTGATATGGTATTTCTTGGTGCTGGGGTTAGATGGCAATGCCAGGACTGTGGATTAGCTCTATCGATGATGGCTAATAATTTTAGTTGCAAGTTTGCACTCAGTACTATTTGTTCAGAGTCTAACGATATTTAAATGATGTGCCAAGATTTAACTGCTATGAAGAGAGAATAGCAAACAAACATCCTTGCCAACCAGAAAAATTTTATTAAAATTCCTAGAGGTGATAGCGTTTTGGGCTTTCCAGTCGGGTCATCTGGTCACTAGACAATTTATAGTGAGATTATTGCTAGGTTTATTGGTGGTTCATGGTTTGGCCTTTCAAGTCGAAGTTTCGTAAACAGATTGCTCGAATCGAAATTACAGGTGCGATCGCTAGTGCTACGCGCAAACGTGTGCTAGAAGCATTAAAAACTGTCGAGGAAAAGAAATTTCCGGCTTTACTACTACGTATCGACAGCCCTGGTGGAACAGTTGGAGATTCTCAAGAAATTTACAGTGCGCTGAAGCGTCTGCGCGAAAAAATCAAAATCGTTGCTAGTTTTGGTAATATCTCTGCTTCTGGTGGTGTCTACATTGGTATGGGTGCTGAACACATCATGGCTAACCCTGGAACGATTACAGGTAGCATTGGTGTAATTCTGCGTGGAAATAACTTGGAACGCCTGCTAGAAAAAATTGGTGTTTCTTTCAAGGTGATCAAGTCCGGCCCTTACAAAGATATTTTGGCATTCGACCGGGAACTAACCGACCCAGAACAAGACATCTTACAAGAGTTGATTGATACAAGTTATCAGCAATTTGTCCAAACTGTAGCCGAGGGAAGGTCTTTAGCGGTAGAAAAAGTTAAAAGTTTTGCTGATGGACGGATTTTCACTGGGCAGCAAGCCTTAGAATTGGGTATTGTAGACCGCTTAGGAACAGAAGAAGAAGCCCGTCGTTGGACAGCCGAGTTAGTAGGACTTGATCCTGAAAAAACACCCTGTTATACGCTAGAAGAACGCAAACCCTTGTTGAGCCGGATTCTACCTGGGAGTCGTCAAGTTTCTTCTAAACTAGGCGCAGGTGTTGATTGGCTCGAATTTGAAATGTCTACCAGTGGTTTGCCGTTGTGGTTATATAGACCGTAAGGGGACTGGGGAACTCGGGGCCCCCTCTGGGGATAAGGGGCAATGGGGATTGGGGACTGGAAGGTAGATCAGGGAAGAAAGTAACTCATACTCAATGCCCACTGACTAATGACTATTAACTAATTCAGGAGGATTTTGGCGTGGAGTGGCGAATTCAGGCTATTCGTGGAGCAACAACCGTTTCGGAAAATACAATCCAAGCCATGCGAGAAGCGGTGACAGAACTGCTAGACGAACTGGAAAGGCGAAACCAACTCCAGCCAGAAGATATGATTAGTGTGACGTTTTCAGTGACCCGTGATTTAGATGCGGTTTTTCCAGCCGCGATCGCCAGACCCCGGCCAGGTTGGGATAATGTAGCTATGCTAGATGTGCAGCAAATGCACGTTGAGGGCAGTTTACAGCGTTGTATCCGGTTCTTAATCCACGCCTATTTACCAACTTCTACCCCCATTCATCACATTTATTTGCGCGAAGCAAAGAAACTGCGTCCTGATTGGAGTTTACCGCAAGTGCTACAAGCTCCGCAGCAAGCAATGGAATCGAAAGTGTAAAAATGGGTCAAATCGAAAATTAACAAGATATTATTTTGAGCTAGTTTTTCTTCTGATTGCAGGTTGATCTTGTGAGTTATTTTCAGTCAGTTCTAGCTGTTTTCTCAAGCTGATAAATTGTAACTCCTCGAATTTTTCTACCCACTCAGGCAAACTGTTTATATTCTTTTGATGCCTCTGTTGAGCTAAACTCTGAGACGCTGCCTCTAATCCAGATTTAAGTCTCTGGAAAAGTTGTTCAAAGGTCATTTGCTCAAGGTCAGTAACACCGCGCTGTTCAGACCTTTTGATATTTTCATTTAGGTCATTTATTGTTTTTTTCTTTTTTCTATCTCCAGGATCTTTTTGATATTTAACTCTTGCAGCAATACCAAGTGCCAGTTTTGCTGAAGCACCCAAGGCTTTTGCATAAACATCAGCAGATTTGTTACATAGATAAAAAAAGGCAAATCCTGCATTTGAGAGGTAAATCATTGCGCTTTCACCATCAAGCATAGGAATTGTGTTATCAGCTAATGCGATCGCGCATAACAACACAGAATATAGAAAGTTCCCATTTCCTCGTTCTGCGATCGCCCAGGTATGATAAAACTTTCTATCCCTTGTAGTAAAGGAGGAGTCTCGAAAAAGCTTGATACTTTGGGGAAATTTATCGTTATCAAGATAAAGTTGAGCCAAATGAGTAAAAAGCCTACGATCTCTTTCTATTTGATAGTCAGAGTTTAAATACAAAACTTCGGCAATCTGAATTGCTACATCAATTCTAGGAGTGGGTTTAGTATTGGCAAAGTGATTGGGAAAGTCATATTGCCAGTTCACTATTTCTTGTCCTTTTCTGCCGATCACACCGCTACCTACTAATTTTTGAGCAGATTTAGCTAATCTAGGATAGATATCATCCTCAAAATTTTTGGAATAAGGTGGACGTGATAAAATTTCGTACGCGGCCTCTGCTATAACTTGCTGGCGCGTCAAAATCGGTTTATTACCATCATGCAAGATAATTTCATCACCCATTTCTTCTAAAATCTCTGTTCGTAGTTGAGTTGGGTTGTACTGAATTGCCTCTGCTATGACTGAATATTTGAGAAAATCAAGTCCTTCTTTGTGCATGGCGACAATACAAACATAGGCATCTAGAACATATTTTGCTCTTGGCTTACCTTGAATATCAATGAGTATCCTTTCAACTCGCTCCTTTGCTGTTGTACCTTCACAAATTTGCAACATAGCTGCTAGAAATGCTGCTTTTTCTGATTTTTGTTTTTCCAGAAGTTCCTGCACAGCATTTTCTTCGCTTTTATTGGCTAATTTTCCTAATTTTTTCCAAGCTTTGACAATCTTCCTGGCTTCGTCTTCTTTCAACTTAGACATGGAAATCTTTGTGCGACGTTGATCCCATGTCAATTCTTCACCATAATTCTGCCAAATAGTATCTCGACAGCAAAATAAAAACTGAATATCTCGACGAGGTAATGGTTCTGAAAAAAGCTCATGAATTGCTTTAATCAGTTGCCTGGAAGGATTGTCAGCAACTATTAACCATCTCTGATTATTACTAACTTGCGGTAACAACATTAAAATGGTTTTCAACTCAGCAATCATCGGATCTTCCCACCAGATAACCCGAAAACTGTAGCTAGACATGACTAAATCACAAATAGCCTGACGCAGTGCCGTTGATTTACCTTCACACCCAGGGCCAACTAATACTGTCAGCCGCAATCCACGTTCTGGTGGTCTTTTCAATGTATCGATCAAATCACCAACGATGTTTCGAGGCGGTATCTCTCCAGAAAGTGCTTCTTCCCAGCCTGGATCTCTGACATCAAAATATCGGGCAATTAAATCTAGAGGAATATTTTGAGCTTTTTGGGTGAGAAATTTTCGTGTCACCTCAATCCATCCTTCCGGGAGTTGGAGTTCTTGATCGCTAGGTGAAACGATAGGCTGAGGCGATGATGGACGTGGTGGTGGTGAAATTAATTGAGGTTTATAAGAAGCTATCTTGCGGCGAACTCTTTCTATTGCAGCTTGTACTTCCTCAAATTTTTGCTGATCTAGTCCCCGAATTTGGCTAATTTGAACATACAAGTCTTGAGCTTCTTTAAAATCTTCATTCAGTTCAGCTTTCGTAGCACAATCTATTAAATCAGCAATATCTGTGGGAGACACACATTGCACTAGAAGAGGTTTATTAGCTTTTTTGACGGGTTCTGTCCGAATTCGGGGAGATTGTTCTACATTTTTATTATCTTGCCGATTCAGTTCAGGAGTACGCTGTTGCAAGTATTCCTCTAACTTTATCGGTATTGTGTGGCGTTGCAAGCCTTCAACTAAAGCATAAGTAAATGAACCATGCTCTAAGGTGTTATTCTCATAGGAGAATTGCCCTTGGTCACAAGAAAAAATGGTTGTTATTCCTTGTTCCTTAGCTAGCTTCAAGGTTTGTTCACCAGTTCTAGCACTTACACTTCTCGTATCTAAAGATTCACGACAAGCATCTGTAATTAAAACAATTTCAGCTTTTTTATGTTTTCTCAAAGATGCGATCACTTCATCTATTGGCAAAGAAAATCTATTTAGGTCTTCTGCGAGAGTATCACAAGCTAGTAAATAGTCACGTCCATCCCTGTTGATGCCATGTCCACCGAAAAAAAACCATAAATTATCTGCTTGACCAATTCGACTAGGATCTAACTGTCGTGTTAAATTTTTTAACAGATTAGCACAGTTTGGATAAGTCGGCTTATTCCGATAAGCTTCATCCCCTAAACATAAAATAACTTTTTGCGGATCAAAGTCGGCATAGTTGCATAAGAAATCACGCATCAATTGAGCGTCGGCGACAGCATACTTTAACTGTTTTTCGGGGTGGTGTTCATAATTATTAATGCCAATAAGAATCGCCCAATTATTTGCCATTCTGTTTTGATTCTACCCGCTTAAACTTTAGTGTGATTGCGCCTTTTCCAGTTGCTTTACCACCGGCAACTAGCTTAATTTCACCCTCTCCACCAATCTCAACTAACAACTCTACTTCGTCTAGTTGCATATCTGACTCTGAACCGATTTGCTGATCTACTTGTTTGAATAAACGGCCTACGAGTTTCAGAAATTCGTTCATTTTCTGCTCAAGTTCAGAGATGGGTAATTTCACCTCTTTGATTCGACCTATTTTTTTGCGTATGTCTTCACCCCAACCACCTCTTTGACCTTCTACGGGTGCAGGCTCAGTATCATCAGTTACAATATAAATGTATTCTTCTGTCATGTCACACAAGTTGTGTTGTTTATTTAGGTATATACAAAAATTTAGCGTCAACTTACGAGTTTAAGGGCGCAAATCTTATCTATGGTCAAGTATATTATGTATCAGAATGAGATACTGCTGATGTCATAAATTATGTATCAGAATGAGATACTGCTGATGTCATAAATTATGAATACATCGCCTGACTAAACAGTCTATTCTTCATGACGATGAAATCTAATTCCTAAAAAGATATCGTAAACAAACTCAAAGAAATCTTTTTTCTGCAATAATCCTGAAGTTTGATAACAGCCTTTTTCATCTAACAGTGGCTTCATCAAATAATAAGCAGGTTGATAGTTATACCAAGGAATAGAAGGCCACAAATGATGAATTAGATGATAGTTCTGACCGAGAATGAGGATGTTAAGTAGTTTTCCTGGATAGACACGGGCATTTTTCCAGCGATCGCGCTCCACAAAAGGACGATGGGGCAGATAATCAAAAAATAACCCCAATGCTATGCCCACAATAAAAGCCGGGATGAACCAAAAATTGAGAATGTAGCCTAAAAAGTGGTACTGGACGGAAATATATACAATTGACACCACAATCAATCGGCTAATAAACCACTCTAGTAATTCATACTTCCGCCACAGTTGGCGTTGAAAGAAAAATACTTCGTGATACAAAAACCGCACAGCAATCAACCACAGTGGCCCACCTGTAGAGACGTAATGATCTGGGTCATCTTTGGGATGATTGACATGGGCGTGATGCTGTAAATGGACTCGCGTAAATACAGGAAATGCAAAAGCTAATATCAAGGCACTACCATGACCTAACATGGCATTAATGATCCGGTTGCGGTGAGCAGATTGGTGACAAGCATCATGAATTACTGTCCCCGCACAATGTAAAGCTAGAGTGTTAATGCTAAAGCACAGCCAATGTGGCCATTGCCAAAGCCAATAACCAAAGTTGGACAATACCAACATCGCCACAGATGAGAAAAATAACAGCATTGTGGGATTAAAATCACCAGGAGGCGTTAAAAATTCCTTGGGTGGGACTTTTAGCTGTTTCTGTGCCTCCAATGTGAGCATTCTTATCTCCTTTTTGATCGAATTATTACGAATATACGACAAAGATTAGTGAATAATAAACTTTTATAAGCTTTTGTATAGCAAGATTTATCTACATCTTTACCGATTTAGTAGATGAATAACGCTATGATTCCAGACAAGACGATTTAGTCTTTGCTGATGAGGGTGTGCTATCCGCATAACGAATAATCTTGATGTAAAAATCTCTCGGTGAGGGAGGATGGAACACAGATTGGTGTACGATATCTACTCTGTGCCACAGTTTTGCAACTTCTGGCGACGTTTGAGTCACGGATATAGCAACGACTGCCAATCAAAAGCCCCTCAATTCACTATGACTCACTAAATAGCTCCCTAGTATCAGCCCCTATGCAATTAAGAGATTCTGTACGCCGGACAAAAATTGTCGCCACAATTGGCCCCGCCACCAGCAGCCCTGAAATGCTGAAGGCAATTATTGAAGCGGGTGCAACAACGCTGCGGCTTAACTTCTCCCACGGCTCTCATGCTGACCATCAGCGTAATATTCGCCTAATTCGGCAAACTGCCTTTGAACTAAATCAGCCAGTGGCAATTCTCCAAGACTTGCAAGGGCCAAAAATTCGCTTGGGAAAGTTTGATAACGGGTCTATAGTTTTAGCTAAAGGCGATCGCTTCACGTTGACAAATCGCCCAGTTGTCGGTACTCAAGAAATTAGCTGTGTCACTTACGACTACCTGGCAGATGAAGTCCCTGTAGGTGCAAAAATCCTCCTCGATGATGGTCGTGTAGAAATGGTAGTCGAGGAAATCAACCGCGATAAAGGTGATTTACATTGTCGTGTTACAGTCGCTGGTAAGTTATCTAACAATAAAGGTGTAAACTTTCCTGGGGTTTACCTTTCGATTAAAGCCATGACCGACAAAGACCGCGAGGACTTAATGTTCGGTCTAGACCAGGGAGTCGATTGGGTAGCATTGTCCTTTGTCCGCAACCCCCAAGACATCATTGAAATTAAAGAACTCATTTCCAGCACAGGTAAGCAAGTACCGGTAGTTGCCAAGATTGAAAAACATGAAGCTATCGAACAAATGGAAGCGGTTCTAGCTTTATGTGATGGCGTAATGGTAGCTAGAGGCGACTTAGGAGTAGAACTACCTGCTGAAGATGTACCAGTACTGCAAAAACGGCTAATTGCCACAGCCAACCGTTTGGGGATTCCCATCATCACCGCTACGCAAATGCTAGACAGCATGGTGAGTAACCCCCGTCCCACTCGCGCGGAAGTGTCAGACGTAGCTAACGCGATTTTAGATGGTACAGATGCGGTGATGCTGTCTAACGAAACAGCGGTGGGTAGTTACCCAGTGGAAGCTGTAGCGACAATGGCACGGATTGCCGAACGCATCGAGCAGGAAGAAGCTAATAGTGCCAAATTAAGGCAACTGCGAGATGACCGCCGTTCCATTCCCAATGCTATTAGCCAAGCTGTCGGGCAAATTGCTGAACAATTGGGAGCAGCGGCCATTATGACCTTAACCCAAACTGGGGCGACCGCTCGCAACGTCTCGAAATTCCGTCCCCACACACCGATTTTGGCTGTAACACCCCACGTCAATGTGGCGCGACAGTTACAAATGGTCTGGGGAGTTAAGCCATTGTTAGTCTTAGAATTGCCTTCCACTGGTCAAACTTTCCAAGCTGCGATTAATGTGGCTCAGGAAAATAAGTTGCTATTCGAGGGTGATTTAGTGGTGATGACGGCTGGTACACTGCAAGGGGTTTCCGGCTCAACAGATTTGATTAAAGTTGAAGTAGTGACAGCTATACTCGGTCAAGGTATTGGACTGGGACAAGGTTCAATCAGTGGTCGTGCTAGAGTTGCCCATACAGGTTTGGATGCTACTAACTTTAACCCTGGGGATATTCTGGTTGCTTCCCATACTGGTGCTGAATATGTAGATGCCATTCGCAAAGCTGGTGGGATTATTACAGAAGATGAAAGTTTGACCAGCCATGCAGCCGTGATTGGTTTGCGTCTGGGTGTACCCGTGATTGTGGGAGTGAAGAAAGCTACTGAAGTAATTCGGGATGGGGCGATTCTCACTATGGATTTACAACGGGGTTTAATTTACTCTGGGGCTGTGGGAACACCTTAAAAATCCAAAATTCAAAAAATCATTTTGGATTTTGAATTATTTGATAAATATTGCTAAATTCATAAATTTGACGATGGGGAATTTGACAGTTTTTATTTTTAATAAATACAGTTATACTGCCTTCTTCATCGTCATTTTTTTAAGTGATTCAGTTTAATTAATTTTACTGTGTTGATCAGCAGCAAAATTATAAATAGCGTGATAAGACTTCGACTGTGGCAAGTCCAGTTTTTTCCCAACTAAATTGATTGGCTCTAGCCCTACCTTGTTTTGAAAGCTGCGATCGCAATTCTAAATCTGTCGCAACCATCCGCATTGCGTCGGTAATTGCTCCTGCGTTGTAAGGATTAATTAAAATGGCTGCATCGCCAGCAACTTCTGGTAATGATGACAAATTAGATGTAATGACTGGTGTACCGCAGGCCATTGCTTCTAAGACTGGGAAACCGAAACCTTCCCACAAACTAGGGAAAACAAGGGCGATCGCTTGATTGATAATGTTAGGTAATTCGCTATGAGCTACATAGTTGAGGAACTTGATACGATGAGTTATTCCTAGTTCTTCAATTTGTGTTTGCAGAAGTGGGGTATAACGCTTGTCAGTCGGGCCTGCTAGCCATAGTTCGTAGTCGTTGTTATTAGGTAGCGCAGCAAAAGCGGCGATGAGGCGATGTAGATTTTTGTAAGGGTCTTGTCTACCAATGTAGAGAAAGTAATTGCTAGTTGGTAAATTGAGATAGCGAAAGTGAGTGCGATCGTGTGCTAGAGCAATAGGAGTAATTTCACTAGCTGGGATTTGGTAAAAGTTAATGATGTCATCAGCTGTAGCCTGAGAGTTACAGATAATATGTTGCGCCTGTTGGAGAACTTGCGGAACATAGTAGCGATGATATGGTGTTAAAGGAGAGAAACGCCTGGGAAAACGCAACGGTATTAAGTCATGAGACATGACCACAAAACGACAGTTGCTATAAAGTGGTGCTTCTGGTAGAGGGGAAAATAAAAGACTGGATTTTAACTCTTGATAAATTCTCGGTAACTGTAACTGCGTCCACACTAAGCGGCGAAAATGCCCTTTAGTACCATGAGCTGGTGTTAAATTATTTGGTACGGAATAGCACTTAAATTCAGAGTAATTGTTAGCTGTTAATAAAGTGGGGTTAAGAGGTTTTAAATAAGGAACAATATTCTGAGCATAATTACTTATACCTGTTGGCTGAGATAATAATATAGATAAGTTAATAATTAACTGATTAGATGAGTAATTATCTGCTGTATTCATCAAACAATTGTTCTATAAGCCTTTAACGTTTCCCTTGCAGTCCTTTCCCAAGAAAATAATTTTGCTCTTTCTTTACCTCTATTGATTAAATCTTGCCGTAACTGGCGATCGCTAATTACTTTTAAAATACTTTCAGATAGTTGCATAGAGTCTTGAGGATTAATCAATATAGCAGCATCTCCTGCCACTTCTGGAATTGATGAAGTATTAGAACTAACCACCGGCGCACCTAACGTCATCGCCTCCAAAACAGGTAAACCAAACCCTTCATAATAAGATGGATAAACAAAAACGTCAGCTTTTGAGTAGAATAGTGCCACTAATTCATCAGATAAATAGTCAAGATGGTGGATTTCGTCCTTCCAAGGAGAAGTTTCAATAGCAGAAAATATTGGTTTATAATTCCATCCTTTTTTACCTACTAATACTAGTTGATGTTCAATTTTATGCCTTTTCTTCAATATATTAAATGCTACAATTACATTATTAATATTCTTTCTGGGTTCGATAGTGCTTACGAAAAGTATATATGGTTTATAAAAATCATAATTAGCTTGTTTTTCTAGCTGCTCAATAATTTCTACAGATAAATAGTTTGGATAATAGCGGCTAGCTAGAGGCGTAACGTAAACTTTTTCTGGTTCTACTTGTAAATATTCAACAATATCTTTTTTAGAGCTTTCGGAAATTGTTAAAACTAAGTCTGTCCACTGTAAACAAGATTTTACTTTATTGCTATATGTCTTAACAACTGAATCTATATATTCGGGGTATTTAATAAAAGCTAAATCATATATATTCATTATCTTTACGATATTACTACCTGGATACACTGAGTAATTAGTTCCATGTAATATATCTGACGAGCTAAAATGTTGTTGAAAATATGATATTGCAGGCTTTAATTTTAGGTTTAATAGTAGTATATCTGAAATTCTTACAGGTATAGGTAATAGATTTAAGTTTGAATAATGTTGTAGAGACTCAGGAAATGATAAATTGTACGATAGCCAGTTCTTAAAACTTGGTTGATAAATTATATCTAAATGGAATACATTTTCTTCTTTTAATTTATGCAGTGATTCAATTAAATTAATAACATAGAATCCAACACCACTTTGTTTCTGACTTATCGGCGTTGCATCAATAACAACTTTTAGCATAAGGAACTTATCACTAATTTTAAAAGTTCAGAGGTGCTATATCTATTGAATATTTAGATATTGTTTCTGCGTTTCTGTAGTAAATATCTAACAATATTTTGGAGATTTTTTCCAAGTAATGGATACTGGTATAAAAAATCAACAACTTTATCTATAAACTTATATCTTGCACCTACTAAATGATTCTTGACACTTAATTCAAAATAAGGATATTTAAGAGTTTCACATACAGTTAATATATGGTCAAAAGAATAACCTTGACTGGGAACAATTTCTGCTATTAACTCATTTAATGCTGGTACAGTTACCATATCCAAATCAAAATTTTCTTTGATAGTTATAATGGCATTTTCTCTAATCTTTTCTAACTCACTTTGATTTTCGATGCACCAAACTATTTTTTTATAAAATTGGGGAATATTATTTCTATTCTTGATCAAAATTGCATTATATCCATCTTGCAAAAGTTCACTTACTCCCGTTTTGCTCGTGATCATAACTGGAACTCCTGTTAGCATAGCCTCTATTGGTGCATATCCAAATGGCTCGTCATCACTCAATGGAAAAACCGCCATATCATATTGACTTATATTTTCTAACAGAGATTCTTTAGGCAAGAAACCTTTTAGATGGAAAATTTTCGATAAACTCTCATCATGAGAAATTTCTTTTTTTAACCAATCAACAAATTTTTTTTCACCACCACCATATAAATCTATGGATATTTTATGATTATAAGGAGATTTGGATATATATTTGGCTAACTCAAAAAGTAATCCTACGCCTTTTTTCTGAGCTAATTGACCGAAATATACTAAATTAAAAGTATCTCCATATCTTTGATGTGTGGCTATGTTTACATTACTTATATGATGACTATATTTGTTGAAATCTATCCAATTATATATCAGATTATTTGAGTGATATTCACCTAATTTACTGCTGGAGTCAAGGATTTTTTGAGAACACGAAATTGCTGTTATCTGCGATTTAAGATACTTCCATTTTGCAGTAAGATTGACAACTTTGCTATGATCTTGTATCACACCATCTATATGTTCCATTAAGTGGATAACGACTTTAGCTTTACAAGAAAGTACTGTGTCAAGTATACCTAATGGGCCAATTCCTAAAGGATTAAATATCCAAACTATATCTGGTTTTTCAAGTTCAATCAGTCTTCTAAGAGCTATGCAATTGTACTCAAGATAACCGGCAAAAGCCATAATTTTTTCATATAAATAGATTGAATTTTTTTGAAAATGATAATTATAGTTATCATCGTAATATTTAACAGGGCTAAATATTCTCCTAACGTCAATATGTTGTGGTTCCGGGTATTTTTTTAAGTCAGGCGTATTTTCAGAAGAAGCAACAATAACTGAATGACCTAAATTTGTATATTTTTCTGCTAATTCAAGACATCCTAGTTCATATCCACCTCTAACATGAGGAGGAAATATGTTAGAAATAAACAATATTTTATATTTTTCCATATATTTCTACATCCCTCATAATATTTTGTTTTTCTATCATTTCCTTAACGCGTAACCAATAATTATCCCACAGGAAATGTTGCTCTATCATTTTTCTAGCTTGATCTAAAAGAGCTTTGTACTCAAAATCTGATAGGTAACTTACCAGTGCCATCTTACTTTTGAGAGATTGGGAGTCTCTTTCTGGATAAACTAATTCACTCAGATTTAATACATCCATAACTTCTTTAAGAGCAGGTTGACTGGAAGTTATAGGCAATGTATTGCTTAATATAGCTTCAAGAATTACTAATCCCAGTAGCTCACTTTGTTCAAATATTTGTTTTCTATAGGTAAGTGAAGATGAGTTAGCTATCAATGCAATAGAGTTTGATATAATTTTATCTTTATCTGAAGTTAACATTTCACCAACAAGATGTACATTTTTACCTTTTGATTTATCTTCTAAGAATTTTTTATAGTAAGTGTCAGAAGAATTTGGCCCTATGATTACTAATTTTTCATTCTTAGACACAGCATCAATAGCAGTCTCAAAAGATTTATGTGGTAACAATCTTCCTACTGATACAAATTGTCTAGTGTTTTTTGAACTTAGATTTATATTTAGATATTTTTCTAGTGTATTCCTCCATGCTCCTGCATAAAGATAGCTAACATTACTAGTGTTATTTTGCGTTCTTTTGGCAGAGTATTGAGATATCTCTAGAAATAAGTGATTTGGCAACTTATTGTATCTAATCCAGAAATCATCATAATTTTCTTCAAATCCCAGATTTGTCAACAAAACCATTTGCCTATTATGAGACACTAGTAGTAAATCATATACTAGAGGGCTACCCAAGTATTGATGTATCCATACGTATCTGTAGTTGGGTATCTCCATCAATACTTCTGAAAATTTTTTAGTAATTGATGTAGATGCCTTACCTTCAATAAATACTGTAGTATCACATAAATTTTCAAATCTGCTACTATCCCTGATTTGAATGAAGTTGGCTTCCACTGGACATATCAAATCACACTCTGTACCTGAAATTGATATGGAGGTAGCGCAATTAACTGTGTATCCTTCTCCTCCTCCTGTTTTTTTAACTGGTAAAATGCTAAAAACTAGTGCTTTGTCTTTTTTTTCAGTCACTGCTATCTTTTTATATTATCTACAAGTTAACTAATACCACAGGTTGTGTCTTTTGAACTCGTGCTGATTGATAAATGTCAGCGAGCAAAGGAGTAATGCTTTCTTGAATATTGGTAATTATTACATTGTATGAAAATTACCTTGACATAAATTGAAGAGGTATTTCTAATAAATCTGCAATTTTAAGCATGTTGAATTCTCTTTGATGAACAGCTTCACTCTTAACATCTCCACGGCCTTTAGTGAAATTTATTATGCTTTTTACCTTAATATTAAGTACACCTTGTGCAATAGCATACTACTAAAACTATACTTCTCCAAATACTATTCAGTATCAGCAAAATTAAATTTTTTAAGTAAAAAACCTGAGTAGAAATATTCAATTTATACATTAGTCTATCAAAATCTATCACCGTAGGCATTCTTATACCATATTCATCATTAAAAATCAACTATAATGTTGTTTTTAATTGGAGGGCGAATGAAGTTTAAAACAGTTAAATCTGCCAGCAGAACTGGTAATTTTTGTGAAAAAATAATCAGAAGGAATATTAAACGGATTTTCCATATTTTGGCGAGCTATTAGACAAACAGAGTAATTATATTTACCATTTGTGCGTAACCATTCAAATATTTCATTAGCAGTTTTACTTCTAGCCGAATCGCCATAAAAGCGTGGGGCGTTTCCTGAATAACCATTAATAACTGGTATATTAGTTTCTATCCCAGCCCACATGGCTGATAAGTTAGTAACATTTGCAGGTATTTTGGGATCTAATCCAGGTTCTAAAAAGACATATGCAGTTTGACAAGTTGTTTTACTGATTAATTCTTTTATTTCACTAATTTCTTGGGCGTATAAAGATTTATCATAACTATTTAGCTCGATAACAGGTTGTTCGATGAAACACCAGGCAAAAAGTATAACTAAAATAATTGAGCGTAGATGCTTTTTGACGAGGGAACTTTTTAACAAGCAATCGAGACATACTGACCCTGCAAGGATAATATAAAAATATGCAATTATAGAGATTCTAGTAACTGCTCTAATTATAGAAGCACCTGGTACAATTTCATAAATAATTCTCCAAAGTGAAAATTCTGAAAATAAGTTTGTTGATAAAATAAAAATTGTAAAAAAAGTGCCTAAACAAACCTTTAATAAAAGAAATTTTTCAGAGTTTAGTAATTTTTTTTTAAAAACTAAAGTATATAAACATAATACAATTAATAAAAATACTATAAAACCAGGAAACATATTTGGTTCAATGACTGTTTGCGAGTCTTGAACAGCCGCATTCAGTGCAGGAAACCAAAAATTTCCTCTTGGAACAGAGAACCAAGAAGATACTTTAGGAATTCCTATATATACCTGTTCCCATGTACGCCCCCCTAATTCTCCTTTAGCCTTTATATAAGGTAAAAAAGTGATATAATTTAGCCATAACCAGAAACAAATTATAAGGGTATATTGTTTATAGTTATAAGAGCAATCAATAATAAACTTATTAAGATTTTCACGGTTTAGTAGATATCCAATAGTAAAAAATATTGTCAAACTAAATATTAGAAACCAACCTAGATATATACCTGCAAGTAATTGTAAATAAATGAATAATAGTACCAAATTAAAATGAAGTTTGCTTGGCTTGTTAAAAAAAATCCAGGAATTCATAAATGCGAATGGCGTAAAAAATTCTGGAAGAAGTTGCTGGTGATAAATAGCATTATTTCTAATTAACCCAAAGGCGAATAAAAAAGCCCCTAACATGGTAACTATGTGGCTTACTTTGTAATAGCGCAACAAAAATGAAAAACTCATAAAACAAAAAATACAGACGATAATCATCCACAACTGAAATGATATATCCGATGGAAAAAAGATTCTGAGTATTGCATATATAGGTGCAGATGCGAACAAATTATCGGAGAAAGCAAGCACATTTTTAATAGGATAAAAAAAAGGTGGAGACCATAAATCTCCGATATATTTTCTGTCACTTATAATTTTAAAAAAATGTTCTAAGAAGTAATTATTTAACCTTGTATCTCCAGGATCTGCTTGCATATAAGCAAAATTACTAAGAATCGTGGGATGAAATAATATAAATACCCCTACACAACAAACACATAAATATGATAGACCTGTATAGAACTTTCTCTCATGTTTATAATTCATCTAGTATATTCCTGCCTTCATTGAAATATATGGGATGTAGATAATTGTTTTATTTCTGCCAGATTACTAAAATGACTCCACTCACGATGAAACCCAATCCTACAATGCGTGTTAAAGGTATTGTTTCTCTGAAAATAAAATAACCTATCAAAATAGAAAAAACATAAACTAAGGAGACGGATGGGCCTGCAACGCTTAAGTTAACTCTAGTTAACAACATAATATAAGCTAAAGCACCTAAAGCATAAAAGGTCAGACCTATTACAAGTTCAGATGTCGTCAATATACGGAAAATATGAATAACAGCATTTTCTGTACTGACTCTGCCTAACTTTAGTGCGCCTATTTTGAGAAATAATTGCCCTGCTACACTCGCTATCACAGAAATCATAAGTAAAATAAATTCTTGTGGTGTCATCAAAATTCCCTTTACTTTTGTTGTACTAAATTTTTGGCTTTTAAAAAGCATCAACTCTTAAAAGCCGATATTAAAGAACTTGATTTTTATTAACATTGCTTTCAATTTCAATGCTATCGAAGATTGTTTTTGTGGTTTATTTTTGACTAAACAAATTATATTTAATAATGCAAAATATAGCCCTAATTCCATCTTTCCAGCCTATCTTTTTCCCTTCTTTATAAGTTCTACCATAGTATGATATGCCAACTTCATAGATACGACATCCAGTTTTAGCAATCTTAGCTGTTATTTCAGGTTCAAAACCAAATCTATTTTCTTCTATTTTGATGTTTTGAATTATTTCTCGACGAAAAGCTTTGTAACACGTTTCCATATCTGTAAGGTTAATATTGGTAAACATATTGGATAAAGTTGTTAAAAAACTATTGCCTACTCTATGCCAATAATATACAACTCTATGCGGTCTACCACCTTGAAAACGAGAACCAAAAACTACATCAGCTTTATTATCAATAATCGGCCTAACCATTAGGTGATATTCTTGGGGATCATATTCTAAGTCTGCATCCTGAACAATGATAATGTCACCAGTGGCCGCTGCAAAACCTGTCCGCAGTGCTGCACCTTTACCAAGATTAATTTTGTGATAAATAACCTTGTCTACTTCTTTTTCCAATCTAGAGTATAGTTTTTCTCTCGTCCCATCTGTAGAACAATCGTCAACCACAATAATTTCTATATCTCTAATAGGAGATGCTTTGACCGCATATACAACTTGTTCAATCGTGTCAATTTCATTAAAACAGGGAATAATCACAGAAAGTTTCATTTTGATTTATTCAATTCTATTTGAAGGGGTGACAAGCGACTGATAAAGCAGATTTAGTAGGCTTTTTAGCCCATCTATTCAAAAATATTGTCAGACTGTTGTTACACAAAATAAGAAGATTTTACCAAAATATGTGGTGTAATTTTGCTAAAAAGCGATCTCAGTCTCATTCGCAATTAATCCCGTCAATATGATCGGGAAGACATCTCTTCTGAATTCAAATCTATGTCAAAGGCTTGCAGATAAATCTTTTGGGATTATTCTTCCCATCCTGGGACTGAATTGGCTCGTTAACACTTGAGCGAGGGAATGTGACAAATAATTCATAAACACCAGATTCATCGGTTCTGACAATAACCCATATGTGATTGACTATAAGATGAATATGAAATGTGCAAAATCATACTATAGATGTATTTCCATATTCATCCATTAGTGCAGCACAGAACATACTTCACAAAGTAGATAGTTACGTCTCAGTATAAATTCAGTTCTGAAACCCTTTTAACTTTCTAGACAGCTTTAGAATTTTTCAAGTTCAATTAGTAATGAAGGCTTTCTTCATATGAGGTTTTCTAAAAATTTCTTTATAGGATTAAAAATTTTTCTGTTTGTTATTAATATTTTATGACTGCTTTAATTCAAGATTAATTTGTATTTAAATAAAGTTTTATTGCTTCATCCCCATCACCAACAAACCTAATTGCACCCTTTTCCATCCAAATTACTTTTTTGCATGATTGCTTGATAAAATTCAAATCATGGGATACTACTAATACTGTTGCGTCTATATTCCAAAAGTTTTCTATTCTTTGCTGAGATTTATTTTTAAAATTCTCATCCCCGACAGATAACACTTCATCTAAAATTAAAATGTCAGGCTTCACCTCTGTAGCGATCGCAAAACCTAATCTTGCTACCATCCCTGATGATAAACCTTTGACTGGAACTAACTGATAATCCTGTAACTCTGCAAATTCTAAAATTGCATAAGCTCTTTGCTTCATCTCATTTCTAGAAAAGCCCAGTAAGACTCCGTAAAGCATAATATTGTCCATCACGGAAATTTCTGGATCAAAACCACCCCCTAGTTCAATTAAGGGTGCAATTTGGCCAAAGACCCGGACTTTTCCACTAGTGGGTTGTAAAATCCCACAAATTATTTTGAGTAGGGTTGATTTACCAGAACCATTTGCTCCGATAATACCTATTTTTTCGCCCTTTTCGATGACTAAATTGATTTGATCTAATACTAATTTCTTAGCAGGTTGGCGATATTTGCCTTCTATAAGAGATAGGAGAGTTTTCTTGAGGTCGTAAGAAAACTCTTCTTGTGTCCGTCGCCACAGTGAAACTTGATCTAGACGAATGACTTCCATCTACAGCAAATCCATAAATTTATGTCGCCACATATTAAAACACACCCAACCCAATGACAAAATAATTATGCCACTGAGTAAAGCCCCCCAAATTAAACTAAAGTCCGGTAAATTCCCAGATAAGGTAATTTGACGTAGACTTTCAATAATTGGAGATAATGGATTTAATGCTAAAAATGGTTTTACTTGGGATGGCACAATGGCTGCTGGGTAAAATACGGGACTGGTAATCCAAAGTATGAATATAACTAATTCGTAGAAGTAAGGTAAATCTCTAAAAAAAACATAAAGCGCACTGACTAGAAATCCAATCCCAGTACACACTAAGACTAAGGATAGAAATGGAAACAGCAGTGCCAACACATTGACTAAATTTTTAGAATTTATTAGAGTTATCGCTGCCAATAATGGAAAAGCCCCAACTGCAAACTGAAAGATATTGGCTACAATCATTGATACGGGAAATACACTGACAGGTAAGCGAATTTTGTTTAATAATGCTCCGTTGCCTACGACACTAGACAAAGCTTGGGATGTGGAGGCCGAGAAAAAATTAATCACTACCAGCGCAGTGAAGGCTGCTAGCACATAGTTCAGTATGGAATTACCGTAATAAGACGCGAACGTCGTGCCGAATATTGCACTGTACAGTGCCGTCATAATTAACGGGTTCAATAGTGACCAATACACGCCTAATAAAGAGCCTCGGTAACGCACTTTTAGATTTCGCATGACCAAGACGTGCAGCAACTCCCAGTAGCGGCGCACTTGTAGCCAAGTTAAACTCTTTTGTATCGAAAGGGTCATTCGCAAACACCACCACACACCAGACAAGTCAGTCATTCGCGCATTTTATCGTATTAGTGAGTACATTGCTGCATAAGATTAAGGCTACAAGCATATTTTTTAAATTATGGCTGATACTCAGCCATAGTGTATGAAGTCTTACCTCAATCAATCACTACACACTAGATTCGCACGACCAGCTTATCTATCAATTAGTTCCTAAAATTATTTGTCAGGAATTTATTAATTTCTTTATAATCATATCAATGCAAAGAAGTCAACCAAAAGACAAACTACCAGAATGTATCGCCTCAGGCTATCGTGTATTGCTATAGGTTGTTTGGATTTATGCCCTGCGATCGCAAATACTTAGCCACTCTATTAAATCTTGACCTTGCTGTTGTAATTGTGCCACTAGTTCTAAAAGCGTGAGTAATTTCTCACTCGTCATCTATGCGTGATTGTTTTAAATCTGGGAATTTTGTTCTTGCTGCTTTCAATAAACAGGGGGTCAGGGCGTTTGGACTGTGACAAGGTGAACAAAAACAGGTGATACTTAACATTGTCAAGATTGCATGATAATTAGTTTATTTATCAAGAAAGTCAAAGGTTAGTTCGCGGTTCGAGGAAGTGTCCCCGCAGGATAGGCAGTAGGGATTTATTTCTCAAGTTATTTTTTTTAACGTGAGTTCGGCGAATTTAAAAAACCCCTCTTCAAACCTCTCCCCTGCAAGGAGGAGCCACTGCGTTGCGCGGGTTCACCGCGTTGTAGCAAGTGGCGTTAGAGGCTTCAAAACCTTCATTTTTCGTTAATATTTCAAGATATTTAAGCCCCTCTCCGCGTCGGAGCGAAAAGTTCTGAGCGGAGGTTTCCTCCGCTCAGAACTTTTCAAGAGAGAGGGGTTGGGGAGAGGTCATCGAACTCACGTTTTCTTAATATGAAGCTAGCGAGCAATAGAATTTAAGGAAACATAATTTTTGGCTTTGGTGTACATTTCTAGTCAATTCTGAAGAAAGTTAACGGTTAATTGCAGAATAACTCAGCAGTCAGAAATCAGAACAAGGAATTGAGGCATACTCGTTGGGAAGGCAGCTTCATAACCTTTACTAATTTTAGACCTGCTAATCATAGCAATTGAAGATTCTAGGGTTGAGTGTAAGCTTCAACTGAAAGCTTTTGGAGACTGGGTGAAAAATCCTGATTAATAACTATTCCAGAAAGCGGAAAAAACGCTGATTTTCCCACATTGGTGTCAGAAAACAGAACTCATTCTTCTTACTTTTGGATAAGGATTGGCTAACTAAAGGCTGAAGCTTAATTAATCTCAATATATATATGAGCAATAGAAGCAATAAATATTGAATCATATATAAAAATAATTAACTGTGTATCTCATTTCCAAGGAAAATGTGAATAATTAAATAATTCATAAGTATGTTTAACATTGCCAGTAAATTGAATAACATATAGAAAATGTGCAGACGAGGGTATTAAATGGAGCTATTACAACAACAAATCCTAACTGTCAGTCATAAACTGGATGCCCTCTACCAGTTTATTGAGCAACTCGACGTAAAAGTAGCTGAAGCTATTTCAGAATGCTCCTTGGCCAAAACGCAAGCAAAAGAAAGTTTTCACGAAAATAGGGAGATTAGCTACTCTCAGTTCAAAGGACAACTCAGTATCAGTTCAGAATTGGAACACAAGGATGTATTAATCGACGGCATTTATTTAGATACGAGTCATCAAGGTGGAGAGAAAAGCTTATCGCCAGAAATTCAAATTCAGAGACTAACAGCACAGTTAACCGCAGCATACAATCGCATCGCTGCTTTAGAAGAACAATTACTGAGAGAAAGAATACATTAATTTAGTTAGTTAAATAACCACTCATGAAGATGTGCCGGAAGTTATGAGTCCGGTATTTTTATTGTTAACTATTGATTTGGCTGAGTCGTGCAATTTGCGTTTCGATCGCTCGCAAAAGTTGTTGTTGCTGCCAATTGTGACTCAGGTTAGCAGCTATACAAGCCGCACCGGCACCGACACCTTCTTTGACAAACCCCTGCTCATAAGCTTGGAGTTGGGGGTAAGCAGAATTAGCAAAACTCAATCCAGTAGCAAGTAAGGAAGGAGTTGAGCTACCAGGGTATTTGCTATTTGTGCCTAGGCTGAGAGCGAGATTAACTGTATCACCCGTAGGATCTTCTGCTACCCATCGGGTTGTACCCACAACCACGGCTGCTGGTTGCCAAAATAGACTGTAAGCTTGGGCGATCGCACTCATGAGAGCATAAACTGCCAGCATCTGCGTTCCGCCAGCTAACATCACACCACAACGCCGACTAGCGGCGATCGCCATCCCAGCTACTACTACCTGCATAGGATCACCAACCGCCGCAGCTAGTTTTAGAGGATCAATAGCATGAGAGTGGAGACATTGGGGAGACAAGATAGAATTTTCTATCTTGTCTCCTTTGTCTTTTTTGCTCATCCTCTCCAAGCCTTGTTGCACTACTTGCCATTTTTGTTCATGGTTACAAATAGGATGGCTACTGTTTACTTTTCTGCTCGCATCTATACCCAAACCAGTCAAAATTGCTAAAGCTGTAGTCGTCCCACCTACAACACATTCACTTAAAATCACATAGGCTTTGGGAGTTTTAGCGGCTAGGCGATCGCCCCAAAGTAGCCCTTGCTGAAATAAATTCTGGACAGTTGTCAAATCCATTGCTGTACCTGTACTTAAACACCTAGCAGGAAGTCCACCTAAATCAATTGCTGGAAAGGATAGAGCTTGAGTTAATCCAGCATTAAACAAATACAAGGGTATATTTAGGGACTCGACTACAGCGCGAGAGATCAGCACAGGTGATGCTCCCGCCGTCAGCGGAGGGAGGGGATACTGGGGTTTATGATTTGCACCATAGTATAAAAACTCAGCATCAGCACAAGCAGTATATTTCCGATCCTCTGGAGTCAAACCGGCTGCGGAAATTCCAGGAATTAAAGCAGTTTCTGTAAAACCTAAAACACAAGCAAACAAAGGCAAATGACCGCGATATCGCCCTAGCCAAGCTTCGCCCTGTTCTTTTTCTGTATAGATGCGAATCATAAAATGGATATGAAAGGGAACAGGGAAGAGGAGAAAATTAACCCGCTCAATTAGCTTATATCTTGCACCTCCCCTGAATAAATCTTTCAGATACCAATAGAAATCTCAGAAAGTAAAACCAGAATTAGAAATGAGCTGACGTAGTCATCAGTCAGTTAGGGAATTGACATTTAACTGAACTGATGAAAGATATCAGTTGACTTACTCCACCACTTCATTAACGGGGAATCGATCAATCAGTTGCATTGCGCGATAAGCGTTACGCTGTAAAGCATCAGGCAAATTGGGAACGTGGGGTATTTGTGATAATAAATCCAATGTGCGGCGTAAAATTCGCACCACATCACCTTCATCTAAGGTGGTGTTTTCACACAATTCTACCCATTCAGTACCTAAAGCCCATTGTTCGACTAAGGCAATCAAGCCTATGTATCGATTCTCCAAACCTACGGGCAAAGTTACGCCATGACGGTACTGCACCTTCAATACAGAGCGACGAATTTTTTGTAACCTTGACCAAGCTGCATCGATTTCGGGTGACAGATTAAAGTTGACTCTGCTGTCGGGGCGGGGTGTTTCTGTGACTAAAGCAGCAATAACGGCAGCTAAATGCTGGGGATCTAAGTTGTCCAATTCACCACTAGCTAAGGCTAAACCTAACCACAGTTCATTTTCTCCACGAATAGCAGCAGCAACTTGTCCTAATTGGGTCGGGACTAGGTTATCTAAACCATCAAATTGCTGCAAAATCGTAATTAAATTGAGAAATTCTTCCCAATAGCGTTGGGATTGTTGTTCTACTTGCTGCTGCAATTCTTCCAACTGTTCTTGAATTTCAGCGTAGCGTTCCCGACGCTTGAAAACTTTGGCAATACTCCCGGATTGATAGAGAGGATTAGCTTCTAATTGTGCTTGTACGGCATTTACACGACTGAGTTGTTCTGCTACTTCTGGAGAAAGATGCAAAGATTCATCGGGGTCAGGAATACTTTGGGCGATCGCATTTGTGATTTCATTACCGCGACAAGATTTTCCTGGTTTAAAGACTAACTCTTGGGGTGGAATGATTTCCTGTGGTACTTCCAGGCGCGGTAATTCTGCATACAAGTCTACGACATCTTCATTAGATGCAACATACCAGCGATTATCTTTGCCTAAACAGACTAAGTAGTTAGAGTTACCAGATGTCGGAGACTGCCCCACCAAAACAGCTGTTATTGCTGTAGATATCGTAATATTTTTACCTTTGAGACTCAGTAATGTCCCTGAAACGGCAAAGTCCAGGAGCATTTTAATTTGTTCTTGTCGTGCTTCCTGGGCTTGCTCTTGTAAAGTTTTTAATACTTGCCGTTCTACTTTATGACGTTGCCACAACTTCTCATAAATAGCCACCTCATTTTCGCTGACAGAGGCAATTTGCTCATGTAGTCCGGCCAATTGGGCTTGCAGGTCTTCGATTAAATCATAATCTGGCCTTAAGTGTAATGTTGCCATGTACTGCCCAAAACTGCGTTCTATCAGTTCTTTGGCTTCTTCCAATGTGTGGGTTTGCAGCAAGTTTAAAACCATGCCGTAGCTAGGGGTAAACTGACTGACTAGAGGATCTGGCTTCGAGGTAGCTAAATAAGCGGCTTCTTTTGCACCTTCAAAGGGAGTTTGAACTGTAACGACATGACCTTGTTTATCCATGCCTCGTCGCCCTGCCCTACCCGCCATTTGCAGGAATTCCGAAGCATTCAAGAGGCGATGTCCTGTGTCGGTGCGCTTGGACAAGGTAGAAATCACTGTTGTTCTAGCGGGCATATTAATTCCTGCGGCTAGAGTTTCGGTGGCGAAGACGACTTTAATTAAACCTTGTTGGAATAATTCTTCGACTAAAACCTTCCAAGCAGGCAAAATCCCGGCATGGTGAGCAGCAATTCCCCGATACAGGGGGGCGATTTGTCCTGAACGTCCTGCTTCGGGGTTGCGGGTTAAGAAATCATCAATTTGCCGCCGCAGCACTTGGGATTCATCATTATCTACAAGCCACAAGTCACCTACCTCTGCTACGGCTTTGTCACAGCCCCGGCGACTGAAGATAAAGTAAATTGCCGGTAGCATATCCCGTTGCTGGAGATGGTTCAGAGTATAGATAATGCTGGGGGCTTCTGGTCTGCCATTTCTTCCCTTATCTCCTGGTCTTTTTTTACCTCTGTTGGCAAGACGGGGATTAATTTTAGTTTTGCTGTCATTCAGTAGAGGGAAGAGTCCCTTGGGACTGCAATAGTGGAATTCTAAGGGAACAGGGCGAAAATCGGAGTAAATCAGGTCAGTAGGGCCGTGAACCCGGTTTAGCCAGTCTGTGAGTTGGTCGCTATTGGCAACTGTGGCTGATAGTGCTACTAATTGCACTTCACGAGGACAATAGATAATCGATTCTTCCCAAACTGTACCTCGTTGGCGATCGTTCATGTAGTGGCACTCATCTAAGACTACGGCTTCCACATCCACCAAGGAAATACCAACTTGCCCAATCGGTGTGCCGTAGAGCATATTGCGAAAAATTTCAGTAGTCATCACCAAAATGGGGGCATCCCTGTTAATGGAAGCATCTCCCGTTAGCAAGCCTACGGCATCAAAGCCAAATTTTTCGCGGAAGTCGCGTAATTTTTGATTAGACAACGCCTTTAAAGGGGTGGTGTAAAACACCCGTTTTCCTCGTGCCAGGGCGCGATAAATAGCGTATTCTCCGACTAAAGTTTTGCCCGAACCTGTGGGCGCACAGACGACAACAGAGCGTCCCGCGTTTAGGGACGCGATCGCATCTTTTTGAAACTGATCCAGATCAAAGGGAAATATCAACCCTAAGTCTAGTTCTTTTGATGAGGCGGGATAATTCACTCAATCACTTTTACAACCGGACTGTTTACTATATTAACGAGTCTTTTGTCAACTTCGACAGGGGGATTGGGTATTGGGGATTGGGTACTGGGGATTGGGTAAATTTTCGCACCCCTGCACCTATTCCCTAGTCCCCAGTCCCTAGTCCCTCATTTCCCTAGTTCTTGCGATCGCAATGCAGCTGCTTTGACTGCTTCAATTAAGGCAGAACGAAATCCTGCCTGTTCTAATTTGGCTACACCTGCAATTGTTGTCCCGCCAGGACTAGTCACGCGGTCTTTGAGTTCGGCTGGGTGCATTTTGCTCTCTTGCAATAATTTGGTTGTACCCAGCACAGTTTGTAGTGCTAGTTGATTAGCAATTGACCTCGGTAAACCGGCAGCGACTCCACCATCGGCAAGGGCTTCTACCAATATAGCTATGTAAGCCGGGCCACTCCCAGATAAGCCAGTGACGGCATCCATTAAGGATTCGGGAACTTCCGCTACTTCCCCAACGGCTGAAAATATTTGCTGTGCTAGTTGTTGGTGCTTGATGTTGGTGTATGCGCCCAGACACATTGCAGTCATCCCTGCGCCAACGGTGGCGGGGGTATTAGGCATAGCTCGAATTACTGGTAATTGGGGAAATGCTGCTTCTAGCTGATATAAAGACACTCCTGCCAAAATGGAAATGACGAGGGGTGAATTGTCTGTAACTAAAATAATATCTGCTAATTCTTGGGCGATCGCAGTGAATACCTGTGGTTTCACTGCCAAAAATAGAACTTCTTTGGCTTGACTAAACACCAAACAATTATCTGTAGTGATAGTCACATCATATTTTTGCTTTAAAAAAGCCTGGCGCGCTAGTTGCGGTTCGCTGACTATGACTTCTGA
This sequence comes from Trichormus sp. M33_DOE_039, assembly GCA_015296085.1. Lineage (GTDB taxonomy): Bacteria > Cyanobacteriota > Cyanobacteriia > Cyanobacteriales > Nostocaceae > Trichormus. The sequence continues at coordinate 87,077 of DVDT01000050.1, forward strand.
GGGGTGATAAATTTCTCGTGCAATAAGGCGGGATAATAGCGATTCTCCCATTACCCCACCACCAATTAAACCAAATTTTATAGTCATTAGTCATTAGTCATTAGTCATGGATTCAGTAGTCAATAGTCGATCATCAAAAATTTGGAACTTTGGACTCTCGACTATGGACTAATAACTAATTTAACTTTATTGTGCCATCCGGTTGGGTTCAGTACCCCAGGTTGGTGTGGAACTTGCAGGACGAGAAGAGGGACGAGATGGGGGTTGGGGTACTTCATGGATAACTCCACCTTGAGTGCTAACTTGCACACAGCTGGGCGTAAACAAAAAGATACTTTCGCCGATGCGTTCTTGATGTCCATCTAATGCGTAAGTCCCACCAGCCACAAAATCAACTGCGCGTTGTGCTTGATCTGGATCCATGATTGTCAAATTCAACACTACTGACTTACGCTCACGTAATGCTTGAATTGCCTGGGGCATTTCTTCAAATGTCCGAGGTTCTAGAACTAATACTTCCGAAATCCCGTTAATTGCTCCTGGCATACCAATCACATTCCCCATCGTCGATTTTGTTCCTGTTTCTACGTCATCACCAATTGTAGTCGCTGTTTCTCGCCAACGTCGATTGGATGGGGTAGTGGCTTGCGCTGGTGCTGGCTGAGGATTTTCCTGTTGATACAGATTTTGGTAGTTATCTGTATCTGGGTCTTCCTCGTAGTATTCGTATTCTACTTGCTCATTGAGACCGACAAAGTCTCGCAATTTAGAAAATATATTATTCATGTTTAGTGACGCTCCTGCTGATAATTGCCTCTATTATCCGGTTCATAACTTAATGTAGCCAATGGGAACGCTACAAAGGGCTGACAATCTCAATAATTTTATCGCTATTTGTAGCATCTACTACTGTTATTGGCAATGGACTGACGTTAATAGAAACGCCTGTACATTAACCTAGATACAATAATTGAGTCAAGATTATATCTCGACTATGCTCCGCAAAACATTTGATTAGACGCTAATTTTTCGCTTTTTTATTTTTAATAAAATAATATCTTAAGTGATTTATTGCACCAGTATGTGAACATTTATCCGTACATCATACTGGGCAACTAAAAACACAATCAAAAAATACTAGGGCTGTTCTACCTAAGTGCGTTTACCAAACAAGATAGTCCCTAATCTTACCATCGTTGCACCAGCTTGAATGGCCAGTTGGTAATCTCCTGACATACCCATCGACAACTCTTGCATTTTGATGCGAGAGCATTTTTGTTCAGCAATTCCTTTTGCTAATTCATGAGTAGTATTAAATACATAAGAAACATCCGCATCTTTTAGACCCTGTGGCGGAATTGTCATCAAACCCTGAATTTGTAAAGTTTTACATTTGTCAAGCTCAGGTAAATCAGTGAGTAGTTCTGGTACAGTCCAACCTGACTTACTGGGGTCAGGGAGGATTTTTACTTGTAGGCAGACTTGGGGACTGACTCCTAGTTGTCCAGCTAATTGATCTAAACGCTGTGCTAGCTGCAAACTATCGACAGAGTGAATCCAGTGAAATTGTTCAAGGGCTTTCTTGGCTTTATTACTTTGTAAATGCCCAATAAAATGCCAGGTAATATCCGATAAATCTTGTAGCTGTGCCTGTTTGGTAGCAGCTTCTTGAATACGATTTTCACCAAAATCACGGATACCAGCAGCATAAGCAGCGCGAATAACTTCAGTTGGCATTTGCTTAGTGACAGCAATTAACCGAACTGAAGGCGGAATGGATGCACGAATTTGAGTAATACGTTCGCTAATCGAACTAGTCATTGGAAGGTGCGTTGGAAAACACTCTGAAGCTGATCGTACTCCTGTGATTGACCATTGCGACGTAAAGTCCGCAAACGATTTTCCAACAACATTCTGGCCTCTGTACGCCCTATAGGTTGAAATTTCAGGGCTTTCATATCGTTCACCACCAAAAAAAACAAACGTTGGGCATAAAGTGTAGTGAACAAATCCTGGGCTTCATCAACCATGCAGATTCGATATAGTAAGCCCCAAGTTGGATGATTGATGTAAGTTTCTGCGCTTTCTGGATTCATCTATTAATCAAGTAGGAGAATAATATATTTTTTTGCCGTGAACGAGAAATATCCAGACGATAATATCTCCCTTTCGCCAGAATATTTGAGGAAATTGATTTGCGAATCAGCAAATTCTACCCTTTCAATGACCTTGATGACGACCTTAATCTATGTGCTGATGGGGTAGATGAAGCTACAAGAAGGCAAAAGTAAAAAGGTGAGCCATTGCGGCGGACAGGTTTCCCGGCATAAAGCAAATGGCGTTAGCGTAGCGGTAGCGACGCTCCTAGAGTCACCCAAAGGGTAAAAGAGAATAAACTGAGTATGGGGGCTTTTGACCATTCCAGCAGTGTTTTAGGCAACAAGACCTGCAAAGCGATCGCCATCTACCCTGTTTAATGGCGCAGACAAATCTTTACCCTGTTGTGTGAAGTTGCTACTAACTGTGAAATGTGCCTTGTGAAGTTCTCCAGGGCAAAAACCTACTCTCATACGACTGTTTACTTTGACTTCTCTCTATGTTGCCATAATTATCGCTCGTTGGAGCAAAATAGCCAACAGGCGAATTCTCCTAAGAATTGTTCATCTTAACAGTCTGTATTGTTACAATTTGGAAAAAATTGGGCATCGGAGTAAAATCTCCCTGACTTTCTTCTTTTCCCCCTGCCTCACAGGTGTAGATTTTTTACGCTTTGCCTATAAGACACTATTTTAGGGTGTAGGGGTATAAGGGTATAGGGGAGGCAGTTGCGTGGGCGGGTTTCCCGACTTGAGCAAACTGCCGTGTGTAGGGGTGGATGAAAATATGATTCTGTCGTTGCTTTGATAGTCATCACTCACTTCTCTATTAAAAACCTACACCTGTCAGCTGCCCCCTGCCCCCTTTCTGCCTCCATCTAACTGTCGCTTGTCACCTAATTCACCATTTTCAACGCGGCTAATTGGGCTTGGGCTTTATGCAGAGATTCATACCATTCTTTTTCCGGGTCGCTGTCGGCGACAATACCTGCGCCTACTTGTCCCCAGACTGTTTGAGATTGGGAGTTGGGGGTGAGTAGTAGGGTGCGAATAAAGATATTTAAGTCTAGGTTGCCGCGCCAATCTAGATAACCGCATGAACCATAGAATAAACTACGGCGTACGGGTTCTAGTTCTTCGATAATTTCCATGCACCGGACTTTAGGACAGCCTGTGATTGTTCCGCCGGGGAATAAGGCTCGAATCAAATCGATCGGGGTGCGATCGCTGCGCAGTTTCCCTGTAACATTGCTGACGAGGTGCATAACGTGGCTATATCTCTCAATCGTTAGCAATTCATCAACGGTGACTGTTCCCCATTCACAGACTCGCCCTAAATCATTGCGTTCCAAATCTACCAGCATGATATGTTCTGCCCGTTCTTTGGTGTTGCTGAGGAGTTCTTGCGCTAGCTGCTGGTCTTGTTCTGGAGTTGTACCACGCGATCGCGTGCCTGCGATCGGTCTGGTTTGGGCTTGCCCATTTTGTAACAAGACTAATCTTTCTGGTGAACAGCTAATCACTTCACCCCAAGGTGTGCGCCAATAGCTAGCAAAGGGCGAAGGGTTAATTTTATGCAAGGCTTGATAAATTGACCAACCGCCAGCCAAGGTAGGGGCGGAAAACCTTAAAGATAGGTTCGCTTGAAAAATATCTCCGGCCTGAATATATTTTTTGGCACGGTTGACGGCGGTTTCATAGTCTACCTGAGATGTCAAAAATTCTGGTGTAACAGGGTAATTTGTGATGGGTATGATATTCTGCGTTGAGTTTTCGGGATCTGTTTGTACTAAACGCCGTTCCATCTCATCAAGATCAGTTGCATCACTAGCCGCTAACCATAAAACTTGTTGGATATGATCTAAAACTGCAAAAGCCTCTGGTTCATACCAAAAAGCCACAGGAAACGGCAAAGTGTTAGCTTTGGTATAGGGCAGCCCTTCGATTTCCCAAGCCGCGTCATAGCCCAGCCATCCTAGCCAACCGCCGGTGAAGGGAATGCGAGGAGGAAAGAGAGAGGCGGAAGATAGGGGATAACTTCTACCTTGTCCACCTTGTCCCTTAGTTTCCAGTAATTCCTCAAGTAAATTGAAAATCTCCCCCAATGCTGGTGTCCACATCTGAGGTACACCATTAACTACTCTGGGTGCGCCTGCACAAATGGAATAGCGACTCAGTTGGGGTTGGTTATTAGGTGTGGGGTAGGGACTTTCGAGGAGGGTAGCTATTTGAGATGTTGTGCGGGGATGAAAAAGGGCAGAGAAAATTTCTGCACCGTTACGATTTTCTAATGGGAGCGATCGCCAGTACCACATAAAAAATTAAAAGTAAAAAGGCAAAAGAAAATACTTGCCTAGATTAAACCTGATGTCCTAAAACGATTCTGATGCCCCAGAATAGGGTGAGAGTTGCGATCGCTAACCAATCCCATGATTTTAAACGTAGGTCATGCCACAGGACTCGGTGTTCGTTGGGACTTGTAAAACCACGTACCATCATGGCACTAGCCATTTGTTCAGCGCGTAGCAACAGATTGTCTAACAATCTTTCAGAAACAATTAACCAAACTTTGAATCCACCTTTTAAACCTAACTTTTTCCAATTAATGGCTCTGGTCATGACGGAACGTGCTAAATTTTGTACCTCTTCTAAGACTAGAGGAATGAACCGCAATGACAAAGTTAGCGTCAAAGTAATTTCAGTGACAGGTATTTTAAATCGTCGTAGGGGCTGCATGAGGCTTTCTATCCCAGCAGTAATTTCCTCTGGTGCAGTTGTTAGTAAATATAGGGTAGTGCTGTAGAAGACAGTGAATAAAATCGTACTCACACGCGTTCCCAAATCTAAAGAACGACGAGTTATTTTAACAATGCCTTGATGAAACAAGACATAGTTATAGCTTTTGCTACTTTTTAACTGTTGTGGTGTATTTGAGGGTTTATTAGTATTATTTGGTTGAGCTAAAACCTGGGAGTCGGTTGGTAAACGTGGCTGATAATTGATACCTAAACCATCAGGAAAGACGGCTGTGAGTATGAACACTAAAAATGTTAATGTTAACAACCAACCCATTTGTTGTTGCCAAACTCGCCGGGGAATCTTAGCAGTTAAAGTAAAAATAATTAATAGTGCTACTAGTAGTATGCGCCATTCATTATTGGCAAAACTGTAGCTAGTGAGAAAACTCATCAACCAGATAAACTTGACTCTCGGATCGAGTTTGTGTAACCAAGTTTGGGGCTGTTCTAGGTAAAGTCCTAATGGAAGCGATCGCAGTAAATCCATAGTTAGTCAATAGTCAATAGTGAGATAGTGCGTTCCTGTCGCCTTTCGTCGGAAAGCAACTATCGAACCCGCAAGGGTCAATAGTCAACAGTCAACAGTTATGAAAAACTCACTATTGACTAATGACTACTAGCCCATATTAAACGCGAGTTGCGCGGTTGACGCTACCAACTTCCATATCTCGCACTTTTTTACTGCGCCATAGTAGTCGCACAGGAGTACCTTTAAACCCTAGTTGTTGGCGAAATTGTCTTTCTATGTAACGGCGATAGTTGTCGTTAAAGCGTTTAGAGTCATTGACGAATAAGGCTATGGTTGGTGGTTGGCTGCTGACTTGCGTACCGTAATAAATTTTTCCTTGTCGTCCACCGCGTGAAGTTGGCGGGGAATGCCACTTGACTGCATCTTCTAAAACTTCGTTAATTACTGATGTACTGACACGGCGTTTGTGTTCTGCGGCGGCTTGATTGACTAATTCTAAAATCTTTTCTACTCGTTGTCCGGTTAAGGCACTGACAAAGATGGTATCTGCCCATTCTGTAAAATGCAGTCTGCCTTCCATATTTTTTTCGTAGTCGTAGATGGTGTAGGAGTCTTTTTCGACTGCATCCCACTTATTGACGACGATAATACAGGCTCGACCTTCTTCGATAATTCGCCCCGCTAATTTTTGATCTTGCTCTGTGACCCCATCTAGGGCATCTAGAACTAATAGAACCACATCAGCACGGCGAATGGCTTTAAATGCACGGTTAATACTGAAAAATTCCGGGCCGTATTCAACGTTTTTCTTTTTGCGAATTCCGGCTGTGTCAATTAGACGATAAGCTTGTCCATCTCTTTCGAGAAAAGTATCAATTGCATCGCGGGTTGTGCCAGAAATGGGACTAACAATGACTCTTTCTTCCCCAACGAAAGCATTCAATAAACTAGATTTGCCAACATTAGGCCGTCCGACGATCGCAATTTTAATTTCGTTGCTTTCTGGCACTTCTGTAACAGTGGGGATGTGTTGAATGAGGTCGTCTAGTAACTCCCCTGTACCGTTGCCATGAATCGCAGAGATGGGGTATGGTTCTCCTAAGCCCAGTTCCCAAAATTCCGCAGCTTGAATTGCACCCTGTTCTGGGGATTCGCATTTATTGACTGCGAGTAATACTGGTACTGGTTGTTGGCGTAACCATTCGGCTATTTCTTCATCTGCCGAATTTGGGCCAGTTTGACCGTTGACCACAAAGATGGCAGCACAAGCTTCTGTCAGGGCTGCTAAAGCCTGTTGGCGAATCAGGGGTAGAAATTCGGTGTCATCATTAAATACCAAACCGCCTGTATCTACTACTAAAAACTCGCGATCATTCCAGAAAGCTGGCATATAAGTGCGATCGCGCGTCATACCCGGTTCATCATGGACAATCGCCGTTTGTTCCCCGGCGAGTCGATTAACCAGGGTGGATTTGCCCACATTGGGGCGACCGATAATTGCAACAATTGGCAGTCCCATAAACCTAGGGTAATTGAGAGAAAGGCTAGTATATCACATCTCTCATTATAGGAGACTAAGGACTGGGGATTGGGGACTAAGGACTGGGACGAAATTTTTACTAGACCCTGCCTAGTTTTGAATAAATCTTCTAACTCTTGGCTGATTTGTCACCCAATTTAAGAAAATACCATAACAAGGGAACTAGCAGTTACTTCACAGGAGACTACATCTTGAGAAATCACAAGTGGCTGCTGGAAGCCAGTCAATTTGTCTTGCAATATTTTCGCTGGTTGTTTTTATTAATACTCTGCATTGTAATATACGCCAAGTTTATTGAACCAAATTGGATTGAGATCAAAACTTTACAACTGACTCTTCCCCATCTCCCAGCAGATTTTAATGGCTATCGGATTGTGCAGATTAGCGATATTCATAGAGATAGATGGATGACTACGCGGCGTTTACAGCGTATTGTGCGTTTAGTTAATCAAGAACATCCTGACTTAGTAGCGATTACAGGAGATTTGGTAACGCGTAATTTACCTCACTTAATCCCGTCACTCAAACCAGCTTTAGAACAACTTACACCACGGGACAGAACTGTTGCTGTCTTGGGTAATCACGACAACGAAAACGACACCGTAGCGATAATTAAAACTCTCAAACAAAGCGGCGTTTTTGATTTGAATAATCATGTCTATACATTAGAACGGGGTAACGCCAAACTTTATATTGCCGGGGTTGATGATGTAGGTATGGGTAAAGCCCGATTAGATTTAGTATTGCAGGAATTACCCCTACAGGCAGGAGCGATTTTATTAGCCCATGAACCAGACTTTGCCAATTCCAGCGCGGCTACGGGAAGATTTGACTTACAACTATCAGGACATTCCCACGGCGGACAAATCCGGCTACCTTTTTTAAGACCCCTAATTTTACCGCCTTGGGGTGAAAAATATTATGCAGGAGAGTACCAAGTAGGGAAAATGCTCTTATACACCAACCGAGGTTTAGGAATGACAGGCTTACATCTGCGTTTATTCGCCCGTCCTGAAATTACAGTATTTACCTTAGTTTCTCCTCCCCAATAGATCGCTTGTACTCTCCTCTGCGCCTCTGCGTGAGGTAAAAAATGCGGCTTGTAACTACCGAGTGAACCACAGCCGAATTAACTCCACCTGGAAGCGATAACCTTCTCCAACTTCCTCAATTAAATCTCGCTGTAATAACAGTTCAATAGTTCCTTCCCAAACATCAGGAAACTGTTGTGATAAAGTGAACTTGCTAACAATTCCCCCTTCCCCTTGAGCCGCAATCAAGCGTAAAATCTCGCGCCCACCGTCATCTACTTGATTCTTTTGAATATCAGCAAAGAAAAAGCTCCCACTCTGCAAAGCCTCTGGTACTGCTGCTTCCACATCTGCTAATGTCGCCAAGCGACGAATAGAAGGGTCTTGCTCATTTTTTAAGACAATAATTTCCCCACAAAGTAGCTGTATTAGAAACGGATGACAACGGGTAAGTTGCAGGACTCGCTCAACTGCATCAGGTTCATAACGGAGAGTAAAATCTTTAACTGGTGCTTCTATTAATTGTCGTGCTTCTTCTTCCTTTAAATAGGAGATATGCACCACTTGGACATTAATTAAATAACTAGCCCAACGCTGATATTCTTCAATAGTATGAGAGCCAGCTAATAACAACTTGAAGCGTGTACGATGTTGAATTAAGTGGCGCAACATTCCTAAAACATCTTCCTCATCAAAGCGTCCCCTAGTGATTGCGCTGTCTAATGTCTCGAACTCGTCTAACATCAGTAAAGCGGTATTTTGTGCAAGTATTTGTTCTACATCATCTAGCCATTTATCAAACTCCGTGAAGGGGTCACGTGCTAATATCTCCTGTGCAAGAGTTGGTAGTATTAACGCACTTTGCTGTTTGGCGTAACTGATCATCCCTCTAGCTAAGTTGTAGAGAAAACCTGTGTAGTCACTGGCTAAAGATGGTGCGCCTTGCAAGTCTACAAGCATGGGAATGATGGAATTGGGGAGTAACTTCCCGATGTTGTGGAGTAGGGAAGTTTTACCCATGCGTCGCTGACCGTAGAGTAATAAGGGAGGACGACGACGGTCTAAAAGTAATTTCTCAATGCGTATACCAATATTGGTACGACCTGTAAAAATTTTTTCTTTGAGTGTGAGAGGATTTCCAGTAATGTATGGTGAATCAATTTCTTGGCGAAGTTCGGTAGCTTTAAGCAATTCCTCTATATAGTTGATGACTATATCATGCCAACTTACAATTATTGGACGAAAACGGACTATGTATTTGTCACTGCTTCGAGTCAATTCCTGCAAGTGTCTGTCTAAGTCCTTGGCAACTTCTTCGATACGTAGACGCTGGTTATATGTACTGTTTTGGTTTAAAGCAGTGTCTATATCCTCACTGATACGGTTGAAAATGCGTAGTATAAAGTTAACTGGAATTTGTAATTCCCCAATTTCTAGAGCGTGGTGAATTTGACTGATAGCTTCTATATCAGCACAGCCTTGTAAATTGTGTGCATCTAGTTCAATTTGTACGGCTTGAGCAGCCCAACGCTGAGGACTGGTACTCAAATACTCTAAAGCAGTTTTGCCTTCAACTGGGTTATGTTCGATGACAAAAAGCAGATGCTCATCTAACCCAGATAGATGTAGACGCTGCCATTCATCCCAGAAGGCAGAGTGAAAGCGCAATAAACAAGGGCTTTTGGCGTTACGTATTTTGTCTAGTCGGTAGAGTAGATAATTCCATCTTGTGAGAAATGGTAAGAAGACAACAGGTAGCCATGAATTAATCGTCAATCCCACACCCACCGCCACGCCTACCACCACGCTTCCCATCACCCCTCCCGCCCCGAATACCACGCCTACCATCACACCTGCCCCCATGCCTCCCATTACGCCTACCACAACGCCGAATGCCACGCTGAATGCCACGCTGAATGCCACACCTCCTGCCACGCCTACCGCCACATCTCCTGCCATAACTTCTGCCACAGCTCCTACCACACCTCCCACCACGCCGAACGCCACACCGAACGCCACACCGAACGCCACACCTCCCGCAACGCCGAATGCAACGCCGAATGCCATGCCGAACACCACGCGATCAACTATAGTTTCGACTGGTACACCCAATATCAACAGAACTAAGCCAAGTATTAAGTTAGCCAGAATAGGTAAGATAATATTCCCCTGAATTATTAACCGCCATCCACCTCGTCGTATGACAGTAATCAAGGAAGATTCGCTGTCTAAATCAGGGTCAATTCGCTTGAGGTGATTACGCCACGCTGAAGGACGGAAGAACAACCAGAAAAGCAGTTGCAGGCTACCCAGTATTAAGTTAGGGTGCTGTTCAGGTGCATTGGTGTAGGCGTTGCGGGGTATGTTTGGCGATGCCATATTTGCCTGTTCGGGTTAACACTACGGTTATCTCATTGCGTTCGCGTACCTTCTCGTAGAAAGGAGGAACGACGACGAAATCGCAATGCCTACAGTTGCTCAGTACGCTGGCTACGACCTCAAAGGGATTGGGATTGCTTCCCTTTGGTCGCAATGAAAGCTTGAGTCATGGGGGAACGATGAAGCGATCGCAATGATGATTTTTTTATTGCAAAACTTCCCAATCTTCCAAAGGAACGGCAGGTTCAAAAGGGTCATCATAACGATATACTTGCTTACTAAGCAAGGGATAGGGTTTCACTTTTGCGGAATGAGTTTGACTTTCTAGAATGATAATTTCTACCGTTTCCCCGGACTGAAACGGTAAATTTTCTAGAACTAAAGTTCCATCTTCGCTTAATGTTGTTTCAATTCGATGTGCTTTCATTTTTACCCTGCGATTTCTCATCTAATAAATCAGCAAATGGTTTTATTTGTTGTAAACCTTCCTCACGCCAGCTATCATCATTCTCTCCTTCTTCTAAAGTCAATAATCTTTCTCGATAAAGAATTTGTAATAATATTGGTTGATATTGGCTGTGAGTTAATATCCATTCCACATCTTCACCAGGAAAAGGTATTGGCGAACTCGCTATTAATTCTCGCGCTTCTGCTTCAGTGAATGCTCCTATATTGGCACTGTAAGCAAAAATATTGAAAAATGGCGAGTCATGGCCTGTACTACGAGCTAAATTACTTGGTGATTCGGGGCTAGATAAAACAAATGCTAAGTTACCCCGTGTATGATTGGTTGCTAAAGACCGTAAACTGTTCCAAAACGTGTCATCTAACTCTGGACAACGTTGTAAACCAACACCAATCTCATCTAATAAAATGACGGTGGGAGAAGACAAGTTTTCACTAACTACATCCATGAAATGATCTAAATTGCAAGGTGTTGGGACTTTGCAATTTAAAGACTCTAGGATGTGTTTTAATAGTCCTTTCCGGCTTTGCATTCGTGTGTCTTGTAAGTCCACGAACACCCATTTGTAATTTTCTGGGTGTGGTAGCCAATCATATTTTTGACCAGGACGCAGTTGTTCTGATGGGGTTGTGGTGATGTTTTTTAAGTAATGTAGTAAAGAGGTTTTACCGCTGCGCTTTTTACCGATGATGGCGGCGTTTTGCAGGGGATGACGTTTGAGGAGGTTAAACAAGCGTTTTAATTCTTTCTCGCGTCCAAAAAAATATCGTGGTTGAGTAATGGGTGCGCCAGTTATGAAGGGTGATGATTCCCAGTTTTTTGGCTGGGTTTTAGTCAGAGAGATTTGAATTGTATTTTCAGGTATTTTGCTAGTTAAAGCTAATTCTAGTGCTTTTTCAATTTGATTAAGTTCAGCTTCTAAGTTCGTTAACCTAACTTCTTCTTTTTTAAGCTGTTCTTCTAATTGAAATTGGTTTGTTGTCCCATTTTCAATTATTAAGCCTTGCCTGATACGGTTGACTTTTTCGTGTTGGGTGTCCCAGACTTGTTGCAGTCCATCTCGCTTCTTTTCTAATCTGAGTTGTTGTGATTTTGATGATTGAATTAGCGGATTTTCTGGTTCTTCGTATGCAATTTCTCGCCAGTTTAACCCCAATTCATTGCTAAGTTTTATGAAATTCTGATAGTCAATGGGTCTACCATTTAGGAAGCTTTCGACTGTGGAGATTGGAATTTCTACTTCATTAGCCAAAGACTGCTGGCTAGGATAGCCATGACGCTGAAGTGCTGTATTAACTTGATCAATATACTCTGGTGATACCCGAAGCGATCGCGCCATCACTCCCCATCGAAAAACTACTGAAAGTATATCAGATCATTAACAGTGTATTAGAAGTAATAGCACGGAAAATTGATAAAATTGGTTAAATACATCAAAATAGAGACTTTGTAACGCAACGTCTCTATTTCTTAGTAATTATCTCCTTGTTAGAGGGGTTAGATAACGGCGATCGCTTTTATCATACCCAAACAATGAAGTATAAATTTATACTAACTAGCCATAAGATCCATAATTTTTGTTAGAAATTATGAATTTTTACAGGAGAAATATTTTATAGTAATGGTAATATTTCCAAATTTAATAGTTTGTTTACATTAAAAAAGTTGAGGGTTTTATCAATACTAAAAATCTCAAAAATAAACTATTAGGTTTACCCTTCCTGTATTATGTTTATATAAGTCTGGCTGACAATAGTACACTCGCCGTACCATTACATCAAGCTGTCATAGTTTGAAATGGAGAGGAAAGAGTAGTTAGTATTTTAGCAACAGGACGGCAGCCTTTATTGGGAACGGCTTTATTGGATGGTTATGAACTGACTATCTAATTTACAGACGGCAGTTTGGTATCGATTAATGATTTATAGCTATTTTGATAATTTAGTTCATAGTAAGGAATTTAGCTCTAAAGAAAGGACTAAAGTCCTTACTACAAACATTTTATTTACACTTCACAACTTAACTCACCAGCTTTTTGAGTAAAGCGGCGGTTTTCTCTATAGTCCACAGGACAATCAATGACAGCCGGAACATCTTGCGCTAAGGCTTCTTTCAATACAGGAATTAAATCTAAAGTTGATTCCACTCGATAACCTTTTAAGCCCATACTTTCAGCTAATTTGACAAAATCTGGATTGCCAAAATGCACAAAAGATGATTGTCCTTTACCAAATTGATTCTCTTGTTTCCACTCAATTAAACCGTAGCCGCCATCATTAAAAATGATGGTGACGAAGGGTGTACCTACACGTAATGCTGTTTCTAATTCTTGACAATTCATCATAAAGCCACCGTCGCCGGTAGCTGCTACAACTTTGCGGTTAGGATAGACAAGTTTGGCGGCTAAAGCACCAGGAATCGCAATTCCCATTGCGGCAAAGCCATTGGAAATTAAACAAGTATTAGGGCTATGACAATGATAATGGCGGGCAATCCACATTTTATGTGCGCCTACATCAGAAATCACAATATCATCCGGCCCCATGACTTGGCGCAAGTCATAAATTAATTTTTGTGGTTTGACAGGAAACCCGTCATCACTGGCATATTGTTCATAGTCTTCCCGAATTTCCCCCCGCAAATTAATAGCATAGGGGTTGGGTTTGCCGTGTCGATCTGCTACTTTTAAAATTTCCATTAGAGAATCAGAAATATCCCCAATTACTTCTACTTTGGGAATATAACTACTATCGATTTCCGCAGAAATTGCCCCAATATGCACGATAGGAATTTTACCTTCGGGATTCCATTTTTTGGGCGAAAATTCAATTAAGTCATAGCCGATCGCAATGACTAAATCTGTGTTATCAAAACCACAAGTAATGAAATCTCTCTGTTGCAATCCTACTGACCACAAAGCTAAAGGATGAGTATAAGGAATCACACCTTTACCCATAAAGGTATTAGCCACAGGGATGTTCATCTGGGTAGCAAATTGGGTGACGGCATCACTAGCTTGAGCGCGAATTGCCCCATTTCCGACTAAGATTAAGGGGTTAACCGCCTGAGAAATTGCGGCAGCAGCGGCGCGAATACTAGCAAAAGAAGCGTAGGTTTTTTCGATATTATCTTTATGTAATGGTTTGCCCTCTACGGGCATGGCGGCAATATTTTCTGGTAAATCTATATGCACTGCACCGGGTTTTTCGGTTTGCGATCGCTTGAAGGCTTTCCGCACTACTTCTGGTGTAATACTCGGTCTGACAATCTGTTTATTCCACTTAGTTACAGGGGCAAACATTGCCACTAAATCTAAATATTGATGGGATTCGATGTGCATTCTATCTGTTCCCACCTGTCCCGTAATTGCGACTAGTGGCGCACCATCAAGGTTAGCATCTGCAACACCAGTCATTAAATTTGTCGCCCCAGGGCCAAGGGTAGATAGACATACCCCAGCTTTGCCGGTTAAACGTCCGTAGACATCCGCCATGAACGCTGCACCTTGTTCATGACGCGTCGTAATAAATTGAATTGATGAATGTTTAATTGCTTCTAATACATGTAAATTCTCTTCACCAGGAAGTCCAAAAACATACTCTACCCCTTCATTTTCTAAACACTTGACTAACAGTTCTGCCGTATTCATTTTCAATTCCTCATTATTTATTTTAGGGAGTGGGAAATAGGGAAAGAAAAACCCTACCCCCTATTCCCTACTCCCTATTTAACCCAAACGGTTTTAACATTAACGAACTCTTGTATGCCTTGAATGCTGAGTTCTCTTCCATACCCAGAACGCTTAATGCCACCAAATGGGAGTCGGGGGTCGGATTTAACTAAGCCATTAATAAATACTGCGCCTGCTTCTATTTCTGTAACTAGGCGATCGCGTTCTCGGTCGTTATTTGTCCAAGCACTCGCACCTAAACCAAATGGTGTAGCATTTGCTAGTTTAATCGCAGCATCTATATCTGGCACACGGAATAATAAAGCCACTGGCCCAAAAAATTCTTCTTGGGCAATTTGTGATTCAGCAGGGATATCTATGATAATTGTTGGCGGATAAAAGTTGCCAGGCATATCTACTAAAGGATGCCCACCTGTAAGGATTTTTCCCCCACTTTTCACCGCAGCTTGTACTTGTTGGTCTAAATCTTGAAGAATACCAGGTGTTGCTAAAGGGCCTAAATCCGTGTCGGGAATCATGGGATCACCAACTTTCAAGGCTGTGAATTTTTCTAACAGCAACTTCTCAAATTGATCGGCGATCGCTTCTGCAACGATAAAGCGTTTTGCAGCAATACAAGATTGACCAGTATTTAACATTCGTGCGGTTGTTGCTGTGGCTGCTGCTGCTGCTATATCAGCACTTTCTAACACAATAAATGGGTCGCTTCCCCCTAATTCCAAAACGGTTTTTTTTATTTGTTTTCCCGCCGCCGCCGCTAATGATGCACCGGCTGGTTCGCTTCCTGTTAAGGTAGCAGCTTTTACTCTTTCATCTGCCATTAAATCAGCAACTTTAGCCGCACCTATTAATAAACTTTGAAATGCACCTTCAGGAAAACCAGCCCGGCGAATAATATCTTCAATTGCTAAAGCACATTGCGGTACATTAGAAGCGTGTTTGAGTAAGCCGACATTACCTGCCATCAGTGCGGGTGCAGCAAATCTAAACACTTGCCAAAAAGGGAAATTCCACGGCATAACGGCGAGAATGATTCCCAAGGGTTGATAGCGCACAAAACTATGGCTAGCATCCGTTTTTACCGAGACATCCGCCAAGAAATCGGCAGCATTTTCAGCGTAGTAACGACACACAGCAGCGCATTTTTCTACTTCTGCGATCGCAGCTTTGTAAGGCTTGCCCATTTCTACAGTCATTAATTTGGCAAAATCAGTCTGATCTTGCTCTAAAATTGACGCAGCTGTATTTAACCACTGCGATCGCTGAGTAAAACTTGTCTTGCGGTACTGTTCAAAAGCTTGTTGTGCCGCATCTAATTTAGCGGCAATTTCTGTATCATTAAGTGGCTCAAAGGTTTTGAGCGTTTCCCCAGTGGCGGGATTGATAGTGGCGATCGCCATTCCCTGACCTCCCGTTTCAAAATAGCTTGAGGTAGCTTCTTAGTGTTACACACATCTCCTGAGGAAGCCACCACCAAAATTCTAGTCTTTTGGAAAAGGCTTAGTCGCTCAAACTTAAAATCTCGCAATTAAAGGGGATATTGTTTCTGATGATTTTACTTGATTTAATATCTAACCTGCGAGAGAGCTATACAAAAGTTATTTCTATAATTCTCGCTCTATTGATAATTGGTTTTTCCGTGGTGGATAATTACGGAATCTCATTGGATGAAGCTGCACAAATCTATGATGTACAAGACAATATAAATTTAATCACTAAAGGTCAACCAATTCCAGGAGATTCAGAACATTATGGAATTATTTTCAACTTAGTATCAGAAGCTATTTTCCAAGTTAGTGATGTTTTTAGTAAAAGTGAAGGTAGCAGTTTCAGTCATAATTATGAACATAAAAAAAGATTTCTTTTATATAGAAGAATCCAGATTAAGCATTATTTGACATTCTTATTATCACTAGTGACTTATTTATCTGTGGCGGGCGTTGTCGGTATTTTAAGTGGTTTAGAGTATGTCTGGATTGCTCCCCTTGTTCTGGCAATTTTTCCTAGATTTTGGGGACATAGTTTCTTTAATCCTAAAGATATACCTTTTGCAGCAATGTATACATTAGGAACTTTTACAGGAGCTTGTTTAATTAGCTATTATTTTACGGTTTCTGAAGAAAAAACAAAAATCGGGATTAATTATATCACTTTATATTCTGCTCTTTACGGCATTTTAATAGGTTTGGTAACTGGAACTAGAACAGGTGGATTTATATTATTAATTTTTGTGCCACTAACTCACATATTAACCATACAAGACAAAAGTAATATTATTAGATTATTATCAAAATTCTGGAAGCTATATATTTTGATTTTTATTGTCTGGATTATAACTACAACTATTATTCATCCTGCTTCTTGGTCTCATCCAATAAAATGGTTTTTTGGGAGCATAGAATATCTTTCTAAGCATAGTTTAAATATACCTGTTCTTTTTAATGGTGAATTCATATCTTCTACAAACCTTCCTATTTCTTATCTATCTACATGGTTTTTAATTACTACGCCAGAGTTTTTACAAATACTGTTTTTATTGGGTTTATTAATAATATTTTGGAATTACAAAAAATATAATGAACTTCAAAAATGCTGTGTAATTTTGACGTTATTACAAATACTATTCCTGCCCACCGTTGCTATAATTAATCAATCTACAATTTATGATGGAATTAGACAATTCTTATTCATTATTCCA
The DNA here is from genome assembly GCA_015296085.1 of Trichormus sp. M33_DOE_039. Lineage (GTDB taxonomy): Bacteria > Cyanobacteriota > Cyanobacteriia > Cyanobacteriales > Nostocaceae > Trichormus. Next base: position 104,245 of record DVDT01000050.1, read on the forward strand.
GGAATAGCTATTATTTCTGCCATTGGTCTAACCGAGATATTAACATGGACACATAAACGAAAGTATCAATTAGCTGTTATGACATTTGTTGTCATATTATTTGGACAAATCATATTAGATATGATTACTTTGCATCCATATGAATATATTTATTTTAATCGTATATTTGGAGGATTACCTAAAGCACATAATCGATATGAAACTGATTATTGGGGATTGAGTATGCGTGAGGGGATGGAATGGATAAATAATCATACCACTGCTAATACACAAGTTGCGTCAATTTATCCTATGGAAATATGGGCAACATTTGCTGCCCCGAATATTCAACCAGTTCTTATTGATGAAGTAGAAGCAAAGTCTATCTTAAAACCTTTTTACTATCTAGCCCTACCCAGATGGAATTTACAACAAAAACTACCTGAATGCAAAGTAGTACATCAAATTGTCCGCCAAGGTATTCCATTGACAATAGTAAAAAAATGCGAATAGCACTAAAGTTTAGAGCTTGTTAGGGGGTAATCCATTAATCTAATCTAGTAGTTAAAGTTTTTACTCTAAATGTTAAATGTATAAAAAACAAGTTATGTTAATTTAGAGCGCGTAGTGAGTTGAAATAAAATGAATCTTGATTTTCCTGATACCACTTTATCTGTAGCAGGAATCACAGAATATATCCAAGTCCTATTAGAAGAAAATCCTATCCTGCGACAAGTTTGGGTAATTGGTGAAGTTTCCAGTGCAAATCAGCATCGGAGTGGGTTATTTTTCACACTGCAAGACCCTGAGGGTACTGCTGCAATTAAGTGTGTCGTGTGGAATAGTCAAGTCACCAAACTGATGCAGTTACCTAGCCTGGGAGAACAGATTATTATTTTAGGTAGTATTCGTTTATATCCCCAAAGAGGTGAGTATCAATTAACAGTGTGGCAAGCTTTAGCTGCTGGTGCGGGTTTGCAAGCACTGCGTTATCAACAGTTGCGTAATCGCTTGCTGGCTGAAGGTTTATTTGATACTGCTAGAAAGCGATCGCTCCCACTTCATCCCCAGACGATCGCTGTAGTCACATCCCCCACAGCTGCGGCTTGGGGAGATATTCAAAGAACCCTTAAGCAGAGATATCCAGGGTTACACGTTTTATTTTCGCCCGCCACTGTCCAAGGTGAACAAGCCCCAGCATCAATTGTGAAAGCTATTGCACGGGTAGAACAAGATGGCCGCGCTGAGGTATTAATTTTAGCGCGGGGTGGCGGTGCAGTGGAGGAATTAGCTTGTTTTAATGATGAACGAGTAGTTAGATCTGTAGCTGAGTGTTCTATACCAGTGATTACTGGGATTGGTCATCAAAGGGATGAGTCGTTAACAGATTTAGTTGCAGATGTGTGTGTACATACACCTACGGCGGCGGCGGAAACAGTTGTTCCGTCCCTACCACAGTTGTATACTCAGCATTGCCAGCGAGTTGATGCGTTATATGATGCGTTGCTGGCTTCTCAGAGTCAGGCTGTCTATCAACTACAAACTTTACGTCATCGGTTGCGAAACCTGCGTTTAGACAGACAAGTGCAGCAAGAAATTGACAAGTTGACTTGGCAACGTCAAAAACTGCTGCAACTAACCAAAGGGCGATCGCAACAAACGCAACAACATTTAGAATTATTACGGCAAAAGTTAGTTACCCTCGACCCCAAAGCCGTGTTACAGCGTGGTTATGCCGTAGTCAGACAAGAAAATGGTGCGATCGCGCGTGCTGCAAGTGAACTGACTATAGGGCAAGAATTATTACTGCTATTGGCGCAAGGTAAAGCAAAAGTGAAGGTAATAGCAGTAGATGATGAATGAATTGGGCATTGGGCATAGTAGTAGGTGGAAAGACCGAATTTTTGTTGATAAATCAACGCTCAATTTTTGGGGTTTATTTATGGTTTAATGTGAGTGAAAATTCATAAATTCACTGGTTAAAAACAAAGATAAAATCAATGGTTAAACGGAAAACATCCTCTAATTCTGAAGCTTTAACAAATTGGAATTATGAAGAAAAAGTAGCAGAAATAGAAAAGATTATTGCTCAGATTGAATCGGGTGATTTAGAGCTAGAAGCTGTATTTGATCAGTTTGCCAATGCAGTTGAATACTTACAACAATGCGAAAGCTTTTTACAGCAACGACAAAAGCAGGTTGATTTATTAATTGAAACTTTGAGTGATACTCAACAGCCATGAGTCCAATTGCCGAAACGCATAGACGCTCATAAAAGGGGATTTTCGTAAGCAAATCATCGCGTCAATACGATCATCATTAATGCCCAATTCCCCTAAAAATCATCATCTACTGCCTCATCTACCCATTCAGATGTACTTGTTTCTGTTAAGTCTTCACCATCATCTGTAAATCGAATGACTTTGCCATCAAAAAATTGTGCTAGACGTTGGGCCGCGATCGCAACTTCATCTGTTTCCCAACTAGCTAGAGGTGGTGGGCTGGTCGGGGGAGTTGGTGTTTTGGCTTTATTGGCTGATGGTTCGGGTTTAGCTGGTGTGGGTGCTGGTGTGGGTGGTTGTGGTGTCGGTGTGGGTGGTTTGTGGTTGTTGTAACTCGCTGGAGGTGGCTGCTTGACGGTAGGTGAACCGTTACCGTTGACTGGTGGTGTTTTCTTGCCAGTGGGGGGAGTTGATGTAGTAGCTTTTTCTAGACTAACTTGCATTTCTTGATGGAAAGTTTGTTGAAAAGCTGCCGTAATCATCGTTAAATCAGATTTTACTTTGTCGAACCACACAGGTTTGACACCAACACGGGCTACGTTACCATCAAAATCAATCAAGTGGCACATTTGACCCAACAAAGCACGTCTGGGTATTTGCTGAATATTGCTTAATACCTGCTGCCAAATCTGAGCTAAATCAAATTGTGTTGTCTCAACAGTTTCTTCGGTAGGTGGTACTGAAGGAGTCGGGTTTGGAGGTAAGGTTTGTTCTTCTGGGATGGGGGGGGATGAAGTGACAGGGGCGACTTGTTCTTCTGGGATGGGGGGACGCGATGGCGCAACTGAAGAAACAGGGGGAGATGGTGGATGTGTTGGAGTGGTAGGGGTGACTTTTTGATGTGTGATTTGTGGCGGGGAGGATGGACGCTGATCGCTGGGTGATATTACAGGTAATACACTGGTAGGGGCTGACTGAATATTCGCACTGGGTAATAGTCCTAGTAATGTTACCTCTAACCATAATCGTGGCTGGGTGGTGTTTTTAATTTGCAGTTCTGCTGTCTGTAAGTGTTTTTGACCCAGCAAAATACTACCTATGGGTAAAGATTGGGCGCACTCAATTAGTGATTGCCAGGTTTCCTGGGTACAAGCTACTAAATCTTGACGGGTAGGTGCGGTTTTTGCTATCAGTACATCGCGGTAGAAGCCGGCAAGATTTTGCAGAATGGTGAGTGGTTCTCGACCACGATCTAAAATTTGGCGAGTCTGATCTAATAATGCTTCTGCGTTATCTTGGGCGATCGCATTCAATAATCCCAACAAATCTCGTTCACTAACTGAACCCACTAAGTCCCAAACTCTCTCCGGGATCACTTCCCCTGGTAATAAAGCCAACTGATCAAGAAGACTTTCCGCATCACGCAATCCTCCCTGAGACAGTTGCGCTACTAGGGTGACAGCTGCTTGTGAAATATGAATATTTTCCTTAGCGGCGATCGCACTTAAATGCTTAACCATCGCCCCTAATTCAATCCGTCTAAAATCAAACCTTTGACAGCGAGAAATAATTGTTGGTAATACCCGTTGTGGGTCGGTTGTAGCTAGTACGAAAACAACGTGTTTAGGTGGTTCTTCTAGTGTCTTGAGTAGCGCATTGAATGCTGCACTACTGAGCATATGGCACTCGTCAATCACGTAAACTTTATAACGGCACTGCACAGGAGCGAATTGGGCTTTTTCAATCAATTCGCGGATATTATCAACACCAGTGTTACTGGCAGCATCAATTTCAATGACATCTAAGGAGTAACCTTTGGTAATTCCTTGACAAACATCACATACACCGCAGGGTTCAGCCGTGGGTTTGTGATCTTGGAGACAATTAAGCGACTTAGCCAGAATGCGCGCACTAGAGGTCTTCCCCGTCCCTCTAGGGCCAGTGAACAAATAAGCAGGTGCAATTTTAGCTGTACGGATAGCATTAATGAGAGTGGTAGCGATCGCCTCTTGCCCCACCAGTTCAGCAAAACTCTTTGGGCGATACTTGTGGTGCAGGGGTTCGTAAGACATGGATCAAAAAAATTCAATGCCTTTGGTAGTTGACAAAGCCAAAAACCTGATCAGTATACCAGTTTTACTCTTTTACCTCTAACTTTTGAGTTTAGTTCGAGTCTAGGGTTAAAGCATTTTAAACTTTACCGCCCATCTTGGCGACTGTGACATAACCTAGAAAAGACAATCAACTCGTTCATATACATTTTATTGATCAGAGTAAAGGGACTCTATAACGCGATCGCGCCAGCGTCTACCGTAGGTAATCGCTAAAATCTTCAGGTAAACAATAGTAAATGGTACAGCAAATGCTCAGGCGGCTCATTCAGTGGATTAAAAGACTTTTTCAAGGCTTATTCGGTAAAAAATCAACTCCAACAAAAGTTAGTGAGAATATTCCCACACCACCAGCACCACCACTCACCGATACAGATTTAGAATTTCTGTTCACTGAACTTTTAGAAGGTGTACATCAGGCGCGTGGGCAAACATGGGCTTTACGGTGGCTGGAAAACATTGAGCATCGTGTTTCAACCGAACGATGGATACAGTGGTTAAACCAATTTGGTGGAAAATTACTAGCCTCATCTTCACCAAACAATGAATTAGCCTCGCGATTAGTCCAACTGGGTGAATTGGGTGTGGGTGAAATCGGTGATTTAGCCTATGACATTGGCATGCAAATCCTCACCCGCAATCAAGGTGAACCTATTTGGGAATATGATGGCCCCGACAGCATTAGTACAAATATACCACAAACAGAAGACTCATCAACCCCTGAATTACCGCCAGAGGGAGAATTTCAAACAGTCACTTTGGATGAGTTATTTGTGATGTTGCAACAAGATGAAAACCTACGCAAACAAATGGCCGAACAACTGGCGATTGAAACAGATGATCCACAAGTGATTGTTGAGACTTTAGTAAATCAGTATTATGCTGCGAGTCAATCGACTACAGAGTAATCAGGGGAATGGGGAATAGGAAATGGGAGACAGACTTTACATCAATGACGGCGGTTGCTACAAGTCGGGCATTGCCCGCCCCGCAGTGTCTCCCCAATGCCCCATGCCCCACACCCAATAAACGAAGTTTTGTATATTTTTTATAAAAAATTGACGAAAAACTCTCACAATTTCAGTATATTTCGCATAAATCATGCTAGGCTACGATTTTTTCAGCACAACGATGGCTACAATCTAGGTTAAACAAAATCCAAGAGTATGGCAGATGCTCACTCGGCTATTGCAGTGGTTTAAAACAGTAGACACACACCCCGTTGCTAGTAACCAAACTGGTTCTTTTAAAGCTATTAGGGAAGAGCAGGTGGCAGAAATACCACCGGAATTAACTAATGCAGATCTGGAACTCTTATTTACCCAGCTGTTAGAAGGTGTACATCAAGGGAAAGGACAACAATGGGCTATCAAGTTTTTCCAGAGGATGGAAGACCGCATCAGTATTGAGCGTTGGATCGATTGGCTATTGGTCTTTGGTGAAAAATTACTTTTGTCACCTGCACCTAATCATCTTGTAGCTACACAGATGATACAGCTAGGGGAATTGGATATCGGCAAAGTTGGTGAATTGTCCTATGAAATTGGTATCCAGTTGTTAAATAGAGATGCTGATGAGTTGTCATCAGGGTATCCAGAACTAGAAGCATCTGATGCTCCGCCTGAAACTGCTGATATACTGCCGAACTCTCCAGGACAAGAGTTAATTCGGAACTTGGGTGAGCTGTTATGGGAATCGGAAGAACTAGAAATTGCATCGACAAGTGAGGATAATTACCAAATTTTCACAGAAAGTAGTCCTCAATTCTGGACGGATGCTGTAGCAGAAAGTGAGACAGAGATTACACAAGAACTAGTTTGGCAATATGAGCTGCGAGAAATTGAGTTTGCAGCACCAATTGAGCCAGCGGTCAGTGCGACTATAGAAAATTTATCAGATTTAAGTTGGGAAGGTCAGCCCCAAGAAGTGGTCGTACCAACTCAGATGGTCATGATGCCAGATCCAGCCGATACCATCACTAGCTTGAGCGAACTGGTATTTGATGCGTCAGTAATAGAAATGGGTGCAGTAGTTTTATCTAATCAAGGTGATTGGGATCAGTCCTTGGCGAATTTAGAGCCAGATGTCGCCTATACCTTAGATGAACTGTTGGTGCGATTGGATCAAAGTGCTAATTTAGTTCAGCAGTTGGCGGCGAATCTCGCTGTCCAACCGCACCAACTCCCCGCGATCGCTGGCGAATTCTCGAATGTGGTAGTACAGGCGCAAGCTTGGTTTTATCAAGGTCTACAGCAAGCCAAAAGCGGTAATTTGGCAGAAGCGATCGCTTCTTATGAACAAGCGATTCAACTCAATCCCCACTCTCATGAATATTGGTTCAATCGGGGTTTAACATTATTTCATCTAGAACGATTTACTGAGGCGATCGCCTCCTATGACCAAGCGATTCAACTCAAGTCTGATTACTACAAAGCTTGGTATAACCGGGGGGGAACACTAGGACAATTAGGACTATTTGAAGAAGCGATCGCCTCCTTTCAAGAAGCTATTACTATTCATGCTCATAACCCAGAAGTTTGGTCTAGTAAGGGTTGGGCAGAATTAAAGTTAGGGCAAATTCCGGAAGCCATAGCTAGTTATGACCAAGCACTGCAACTAGAACCCCAAGACGCAGAAAACTGGTATTACCGAGGCATTGCGCTAAGTATAGATGAACAATATCAAGAAGCGATCGCCTCTTACAATAACGCTTTAGAAATTCAACCAGACTTCCATGAAGCTTGGATTGACAGGGGTGTAGTGTTATTTAATTTAAAACAGTGGTCAGAAGCGATCGCCTCTTGGGATAAAGCTCTAGCCAGTCAGCCGGATTTTTACTTAGCTTGGTATAACAGAGGTATCGCTTTAGAAAACTTGGGTCGTCGAGAAGAAGCGATCGCCTCCTATAGTCAGGCGATCGCGATTAAGCCCGATTTTCACCTAGCTTGGTATAACCAAGCCGTCGCCTTATTTTATTTAGAACGATATTTAGAAGCTATATCTGCCTACGATAATGCCTTAAAAATTAAACTCGACTATTGGGAAGCGTGGATTGGTCGAGGTACAGCTGTAGGTCAAATTGATACTGATAATTTAAATTTATTAACTGCGATCGCTCTAACACACCCTCCTTTAAATCAGGGTAGTTACGCAGGCAAAATCGCCAGTTATGAAGAAGGTTTAAAACACATTCGTTCTGACACCCACCCAGAAGGCTGGGGGAGATTACATCTAGCCATTGGTAATACTTACTACGAACAAGGTAAAAAACAGCAGACATCTCGTAACTACTGGCGTAAAGCGGTAGTCGAGTATAATCAAGGACTATTAACTCTGACCCATCAAGATTTTCCCCAGTGGCATTTAGATGTTTTACAATCTCTCGTCAAAACACTGTTAGGACTCGGACAAACAGCCCAAGCACAAGATTTATTGCAACGTGGCCTCAATTTATTACAACAATTACTGAATGAAACAACTCGTTCTGATGAGAGTAAACACCAATTAGCTCTCAAATTTGCTGGACTAGAACAAATGACGGCTGATATCGCCGTAGAGCATGGTGATTTAGTAGAAGCTTGGGAAATTGCAGAGCATGGCAAAAATTCTTGTTTAAATAGGCTGTTGTTTTCTGGGAATACAGATATTCCCTATCTTAACTATCACTCTACTCAAACATTACTCAATCCCCACACAGCTATTATTTACTGGCATATTAGCCCAGCCGCTCTACATACATTTATTATTAAAGACCAAGCTCCGTCACCGATTCTTGTCTTTACACCCATGCAGTACCTAGAGACAAACGGTACACCGCTTCAAGATTTACCTTTACCAGAAGCTACAAGACGGCTCATAGAATTTGAGAATTGGCTAGAAGATTGGCAACGAGACTATCAAGAATATCGTCTCCAAGCACAGGATGAAACTAGCAAAAGTAATCATAACTGGCGATTAGCAATGGAGACGAGATTGTGGCAATTAAAAAATATTCTGGAAATTGACACAATCGTTCAAGAATTAGAAGATGTGACGCAATTAATTTTAGTTCCTCACCGTGATTTGCAACGGTTGCCTCTCCATGTTCTCTTTCAGATAGACGATTCAGGACAACTCAACACAGAATCAAATTGGAGTATTACTTATCTACCTAGCATCCAAACAGGTTTATCTCTGCGGAGTGCAACTATTTGGGATTTGTCAGAGCAAGCATTATTAAGTATTGAATATCCCACAAATAATTATCATTCGACCTTCCGATTTGCCAACCTGGAAGCAGAAATTGTCAGCCAGATGTTTAATAACCCTCAACGTATCCAGGCACAAACAGCGACGAAAGAGAATGTCGAAAACAATTTATTTGACCGATATTTTAATAATTACAATGTCTTCCATTTTGCTGGACAGGTAATTAATCATATTACTGAGCCTAACGCTTCAGAATTAGCACTCACAGGAGAAGATAAACTAACTTTAGCAGAAATTATCCAAGGAAATTTAGCCACTTATAATTTAGTCACTCTCTCTGCCTGTGATACTACAACTACTAAGCACCAACTAATTACTAGTGAATATGTCAGCTTAGTCAATGGATTTTTGAGTCGGGGTGTACCATATACATTGAGTACTTTGTGGACTGTAGAATCCTCTGCTAGTGCCTTGGTAATTATAGAGTTTTACCGCCGACTACAGTTAGTGCGATCGCCAAATCTAGCTTTGAGTACGGCCACAAAATGGCTGCAAGAATTAACAGCCTTAGAATTAAGACAATGGTATGAAGATTTACTCAATCAATTACATCCAGAAGAATTAAAATTGCGAGCTTATTTAGCTACACATCTTTATAGAATCAGTAAAATGGATGGGGAGAAAAAGCTATACTCTCATCCTTACTATTGGTCAGCTTTTATTATTACAGGTAAGCCCATTCCCAGTAATTTTTAACTTCTAATTTTCTACTCTGATCTCAATCAATTCAGCTAGCAAAAATATTAATTATTTTCTAAAATGCCAAATACTTGATTGAGTATATGTGCATAAATTTACTGTTGCCGAATAAATTTTCATCGATTATAAAGTTGGACGTAGTTCCTACTATTTTTGAGTATAAATATTTATGGCAGGCAATATCAGTACCCAGGGTAGAACTTCTGAGCCAACTTACGTTTTAGATGCACCTGGCTCACCTAAATATCAAGTCATTCCTCTGTTAACAGTAGGTGATGAAGTTCCTTTATTAACTAGCACCTTCAGCAATACCACAGCACCTACTGTTGACTCTAGCAAACTCTTTGCATTTACCGGTATTCCTAACGGGAATAGTACAACACAAGTAAAGATTGGTGGCAAAACTTATAATTATGTTTGGGTCAGCTACGGACTAGCAGGTGATGTCACAACAGATATTTCTACTACTGCAACAGGTGAAAAAATCACTGGTGGAAGAGTATCCCTGTATGTTTTTGATGAAAACTGGAAGGTAATTGGTGGTAAAAACCTGATTGAAACAATTACAGATTTAACTGGGACATACACCTTAGATACTGCTACTGGTTTATACACAAATAGCCAAGGAGGTTCTCTTGCTAATCTCGAAAAATTCTCTTCCGCTTATCTAGCTACATCTGGCTTCGTAGATAGTACTGGTAATGAAGTTCCTCTCCTTTTTGGAGCTAAAGAAGGAGAAGGTGATACCGGTCTTGGTTTAGCTATCACACCAGACGGTGAAGCTATAGCTTTGGAAAGTTTAGGTCAATTTGCTAAACAAAATATAGTTGCGGCTTCTGAATATCGAGCCATAGGTTCTGCGCAAACGGTGCTTTTAATTACCGAGAACAGTGGAGACGGTGAACTCTATATGTGGGTGGGGGAGCAAACCGTAGAAGACCCCAATGGCTTGAAGAATGGGGATTTATATGTTCTCAAAGTTGATAGTGCAGAGTTTGAAGGGGACATTACTACCGAAGGAACTAAAAAAACTGCTACTTGGACAAAGGTCGATAAATCAGTTATTTTCAATCCAGACGGAACACCGAAAGTAGATGGTACTGACTTAGCTACTTTTGTTAATACTACAGACTCCTCAAGCAATTTCCAACGCTTACAAGGTATAGCCGAAGACCCCAGCAGTCCCGGAACATTTTACTTTACAACTGCTGGTACTAATGCGATCAAAGGTCAAGGAGATACTAACGGTACTACAGAAATTGCAGATGAAGCAGAAAATCCTTATGGTAGGCTTTACCGCTTCAGTTTAAATACCAACGACCCCACAGCAACTATTGATAATTTTGAACTCTTACTAATTGGTGGGCAAGAAAAAGGGGTCAATTATGGCAATATTGTTGTCAATAAATCCGGTCGAGTTTTAATTCAAGAAAACGCTACTGCTTTTGGTGTTGACATCATCACTCAAGAGAAACGGGAAGCCGGAATTTGGGCTTATAACCCCAAAAAACAAAAAATTGTACCTATATTTGCTTTAGATGAGGGTGCTGCTGGTAACGAATTTAATGATCCTGCTATTCCTGGTGAATGGAGTACTTCTGGAATTATTGAAGTTGGGACAAGAACAGTTAAAGGTCAGAGTGCTTATCTATTTAATGTACAAGCAGATTCTATTACAGGTGCTAGTGTTCTCAATGGGAATCATGGTCAAGGAGGTCAGCTAGTTTTAGCTGTACCGTTTGCTTATTCTCGTAGTGAGAAAAATGTTCTTTCGATTAATAATTTTGATGATGACGACGACGATGACGACGACGATGATGACGATGATGACGACGATGATGATAAAAAGCAAACTTTCCGATTTCAGTTAAAGTCTCGTGCTAAGTCCCAAAAAGATGTACGTGAATATGGTTGTTTTGAGGTAGATGACGATGAAGGTGGTATTGACCACGATGATGATGATAAAACTGCCAATTTAAAACCGGGTGAAGCTGGTTATGAAGCGGCTTTTATTCTTCGCAAACAAATCATTTTTGCTACTTTAGCTGATGGTTTGGGTGGTGATGGTGTTGCTAAGTTGACTTTAAAATCCAGTGGTAAATATCTGTTTTACCAAGTGCAGAACTTCAGCCAATCTAGGCAATCTATAATTTTTGGTAATAGCAGTTCTAATCTCACAATTACTGAGTTTCAAAGAACTGAAACTATTTTCTCTAGTTTACAGTGGTCTGATGAAAGTATTTTGGAAGTTGAATCTACCACTGATTCACTTACACAGGGCGTAAATTACGAAAATAATAGTGCCATCATAGATTTACGTACGGTGACTGGATCAATTTCTGTTAGTTACACCCTCCATCGAGAAGCTGCTTATGATAATTTGGTCGGCTTTTGTCAGGTAGATGATGCTAATGGCACAATTAACGGTAATACACCAGGTGCTAGTAACTTCAATCGTCAACAATATATACAAGATGCGTTAAATTCTCGCCGAGTTACTGTTGATTTAACTGTAGCTAATCAATCTAGTAGTTTAGTTGCAAGTAGTTTAACTGGTGGGTTCTTTTTTGCTCCATTTATTGTAGCTAATGGTACGTTAGCGCAAGGATTAAGCAATGCGGTAGAGGTCTTTTTCTCATATGGAGCAGCAAATCAAGATGGACAGTCTCACATTATCAATTTAGGTAACAATATGTTCGGGTTTGAAGATATTCTTGGTGCTAGTAGTGACTTTGACTATAACGATATGGTGCTGAATGTCGGCTTTGAGCTAGCTATTACCTAGTAAATTTAAATGGAAAACCTCGATTTCTTCAAGAAATCGAGGTTTTCACAAAATTAGCTGAACTGTGATGAGTAATTCAGATATCTTTGGTAGAGAGAAAGATTTATTATGTTCCTGAAGCTAGCAAATTGACTTTGACAGACTACTAGAGGCTAGAGATTAAAAGTCATTACGCTACCAAACCGGAACGCAAAGCACGCACAGCAGCCTGAGTACGGTCATCGGCGCAGAGCTTATTCAGAATGTTGCGAACGTGGGTTTTAACTGTACCAACGGTAATGTAGAGTTTCTCAGCAATTTGTCCGTTACTGCAACCAGCCACAATTAACTCTAGAATTTCTAGCTCTCTTTGAGTGAGTGGGTAGGTTTCTAAAACTTGCTCGTATTCTGAAGGTAAAGCTTCAATTTTGACTGTTTTGGGTTTATCAGATGATTGTGTCTCTACAGGGATGCCTTGCCGCATTTTCTGCAATACTACATTGGCGATCGCTGGATCAATCCAAGAGTTACCGCCGTAAGTTGCTTGGATAGCTTCTGTCAACTTACTGATACTAGTCTCTTTCATGTAATAAGAGTCTGCACCAGCGGCGAAGGCTGCTAACACAGCGTCTTCTGTATGATCCATTGTCAGGATCAAAATTTTAGTGTTTGTTTGTCCACTTTCCGCTTGATAGCGTCTAAACTTGCGGGTGAGTTCAATCCCATCCATGTCGGGTAAGCCAATGTCCACAACTGCAACATCTGGTTTGGCTGTTTCCAGAAGTTTTAGTCCTTGAGTAGCATTCGCAGCTTCGCCAATTACTCGTAATCCTCCGTGGGACTGCAATGCAGCTCTTAGCCCCATCCTTGTCAGGTCATGGTCTTCAATTAAAATAATGCTGATTTCGTTCATTGCTACACCCACTCTTCTCCCATTGCAGCTTACAAACTAAATTTTTTAGTTGTTTTTAATTTGCTTTTTATTAGTTTTCCAAACCAAAGATAGATGATATATGGATGCACTTGCATCCACCGATAGAAATAATCACTATGATATTTTTTCAGGTTGGATATAGATGAAAATCCGGCCTGGGATATATTAATTTTTGCTTGAACACTATACAATGCCGCTTTTATACAGGGATGAGGTGGACTTGCCCCACAATAACTTTGTGATCTTGATATTTTGCGATGGGTTGATATTGTTCTAACTCAAGTGGACGAATATTTTGACATTAATCATTACCACATAGGAAGATAAACTCGAAACTGATTACGAAAATTATCAACCTTTGATTGCTTGTACCTCTATCTTCCAGACTAATGAAGTCTAGGAAAATCCCAGAAAGACTGTAGCAGATAATAACCCTGGTATTCACTGATGACCACGAGAAGTCGATTGTGATTTTATCAACTCTTGCAATCCGCGATCGCACAGAAAACACGGGTATGAATGAGGCGATCGCCAGCTAATATCCACAACTCTAGGAGGTATGATGAGGCTTAAATGCTGTGTGGTTTTTCCAGCCAAATTTACTCTGAACTCAGAATCAAGCGATCGCTACATTGAAACGGCTCAAGCCAATGGTACACAATGTTCATCCCCAACTCTCACCTATGGGTGAGGACGGGTGTTCACTTATTCTTTTAGAATTGTAATCAAGTTTAACAAAGTGTTTTATTTTACTTTTTGGTGTTCCTGTTTTCGTTGGTAGTCGGTAATGCAAACTTAACTAATGTAGGTACTGATTACACTTTAGCAGTTAGCCTCAGCACGAAATTACCATCATTATACTGAACCAACATACTAGAGGAGGATAACTACAAGTGTAGCACAAGATTTTCTAATAAATAGCATGAATTAACAAGCCAGCTTTCAGAAGGTTTAGCTAACAGAATTAGGTACTAATTCTGTGCAGTTGACCCATGAATCAGCATGCTTCTCCAAGTTTTTTGGATTTGGAATTGAATTTTAGATTAGTCCCAGAGATTAATTTGTAATTTTATCTTGGAGAATATCATGGAAAATTTAAAATGTAAAATCGAGTAATTCGGTAAAAAAGCCTACTCAACATTTAAAATTATTTAGTTTGATAATTTAACACCAGATATGTTTGACATCAACCTGTATTTAACAGCGCAGATAAAGACCAATGAAAGAAACGCTGAGAATTTTGGTTGTAGACGATGATGAGTTAGACCGCAGAACAGTCTATTTAGCTCTTACCCAAGCGGGTGTAAAAATAGAATTGTCTGAGGTCAGTGATGCAAAAACCGCCATCTCTATCTTAAGAAATACTACTTATGACTGTGTTTTTTTGGATGATCGCCTACCAGACCAAGATGGTTTAAGCTTAATTAAAAAGCTCCGTGCTTCAGAAATTAAAGTTCCCCTAGTAGTCATCACAGACCAAGGAGATGAACACATTGTAGTTGAATTGATGAAAGCTGGTGCTACTGATTATCTTGTTAAATCAAGGTTATCTTCAATAACCTTGACTCAAGTTTTACGCCATGCAATGCGAATTAACCAAGTTGAAATGCAGGCAGCTTTAGCACATCAACAGCTGAAAGAAAGTCATGAACAGCTATTACGTAAGAATCAAGAACTAGAAAAACAAAGACAACAAATTCAGCTACAAAATTTGAAACTCTTAGAAGTGTCGCAGCTAAAGTCCCAGTTTTTAGCTACCATGTCTCATGAATTGCGAACCCCAATGAATGCCATTATTGGGTTTGCTCAGATATTGTTGCGTCCTAAATTCGGTAAACTCACATATCAACAAGCAGATATGGTAGAACGTATCCTTAATAACGGTAAGCATTTGCTTATGCTGGTGAATGAAGTTCTCGATTTTGCTAAATTGGAGGAAGGAAGATTAGCACTCCAACCGGAATTATTTGATCTGGCTAAAGTGACAAACACCGCAGTTGGAGAAATGCGTTCTCTAGCAGAGGCAAAAAAGTTGTCTTTAGTATTAAAAATAGATACAGCTAATACTGTAGTTTTTAATGACCCGGTACGAGTCAAACAAATATTATTGAATTTATTATCTAATGCAATCAAGTTTACTGAGTCTGGTAATATTTGTGTGGAACTACAAGAGCTAGGAGACAATCGAGTCGCGATCGCGGTTCGAGATACAGGCATAGGTATATCTTCCCAAGACTCTCAACATATTTTTGAAGCTTTCCGACAATTGGATCAAACTATTACTCGGAAATATCCAGGTACGGGTTTGGGTTTAGCCATTATCAACTCTCTTGTGCAAATGATGGGAGGTAAAATTTTTCTGGAAAGTCAAGTAGGAGTGGGTTCTGTGTTCAGAATTGAACTGCCAAGGAGAATATCATTATCTCCCTCAAATAAAACATCTGGGGCTGTACAATTCGATAGCCCAGGAATTTTTTCAGTGGTGCAAACAACGAGGAGTCAAAATTCAGAAACGAGAATTTAAAACACTTATTCATCCTGATTCCTGAATTGTGAAAAAATTTTTTAAAAAAATTTCTTAACCAGTTGATTATCATGTCTGTTGTGGAAAATTCTCAAATTGATCGGATTTTAGCTGTCGATGATACTAGAGATAATCTCATTTTGGTGCAGACCATTCTCGAAAGTGAGGGTTATGAGATTGATCTAGTAACAGATGGAGTATCAGCTTTAGCAAAAGTGGCTCAATCTCCACCAGATTTGATTTTGCTAGATGTGATGATGCCAGGAATGGATGGTTATGAAGTGACGCGGCGCATTCGCAATAATCCCCAACTCAACTACATACCGATTTTGTTGATTACCGCCTTTCACGAATCTAGCGTTGTCGAAGGTTTGGATGCTGGTGCGGATGACTTTATTCGCAAACCATTTGATACAGATGAACTCCTAGCTAGAGTGCGATCGCTGCTTCGTCTCAAGCACAGTCTTGACGAACAACGCAAAATGGCGCGTCAACGCGAAGATTTTGTATCTCGGCTAACTCACGATTTACGTACACCTTTAGTAGCAGCTGATCGAATGTTGGGGTTATTTGAGCAAGAAACCTTTTGCAAGATTTCCCCAGAAATGAAACAAGCGATCGCTGTGATGATTCGCAGCAACCAAAATCTGATGCAAATGGTTAACACTCTCCTCGAAGTTTATCGCTTCGAGGCTGGCAAAAAAACCTTGAACTACGAAAGCTGCAACTTACCAGAAATAGCCGCCGAAGTGGTTAGCGAACTCGCCCCTCTAGCTACTGAGAAAAATATCAGTCTCAAACTCGACACCAGTCAATTAGAAAACCCACGAGAAAACGCAGGTGCAGTTATGGGTGATGCGTTGGAGTTACGACGCGTTTTGCATAATTTAGTTGGTAATGCCATCAAATTTACTGACACAGGCGGCGTTATCATTCAAATTTGGGAAACAAATAACCACTGGGTTAATATTGCAGTGGAGGATACAGGCTACGGAATTGCATCGGAAGATCAAAGTACGATTTTCGAGCGATTTCGCCAAGGTAGAAATAAAAGGTCGGGTAGTGGCTTAGGATTACATTTATCCAGCCGCATTGTTGAAGCACACAAAGGCTCAATTACTCTTAAATCTGAACTCGGTCGAGGTAGTACATTCACTATTCAACTACCAAAAAAGTCGAGTGATGATTAGTTCTTAGTCACTTTTTACCTAATCTTCTCATACTCAATTCCCCATTACCTACTCCTGACATAACTGATAAGTTGAGAAAAATTGAAATTTGCCACATAGCAATCGGCGAATGAGTAACTCTAAATCTTCAATCATGTAGGGTTTGCAAAGGTATCCAGCAAACCCAGCTTGGAGAATACGTTCTTGATCCTCTTTATCAGATAAAGCTGTGACGGCTACCACAGGTATTCCACTAGTTAAAGGTTCTTTTTTGAGATAACCCATAACATCAATTCCATTAATACTAGGCAACAAAATATCTAGCATAATTAAATCTGGCTGATATTCTTTAGCAACGAGCAAGGTAGTTGCACTATCTTTTTGACAAATAAATCTACAGCCCAGTGACTCAAGGGCATAACTGATCAGCAGTAGACTATCGTCGTGGTCTTCCACTGCTAAAACCAACGGCTGCTGCGAGTTATGCTGCTTTTTATCACTCATGAAGGATTTTGCCAGATACATTTCTAGAAGTTTCCATGAGAATTGATAGTTTTTATTGACTAAACACAGAAGGCAGTTTGCCAGTAATAATTAAAAAAATCACGCTCCAAAAAGCTAATTAGAGATAGGTTAATATTTTACTTTCACAACGCTCAAAATCCTTGCTAATATAAAAAGCTTCAGATAAAGAAAAATCAGTTCTATGGGTTTAGCATACACCTATCGATTATAAGCAACATTACAGAATATGTTTTGCGTAACTTCATCATAGCTTAATATACATTTCCCTGAACTACGTAATATTACTAATATTAATTATTCTGGCAAATGTAAATATACACTTTTGTCAGTAATGACTTTCAATTACTGCGTATACAACAGATAGTTTATCTAAGTGGCAATAAACTTAATAATACATTTATCTCAATTGGAAAATTGAGGTATGTATTTTCTGAAGATCAAGGACAATCAACACTAACCTATAGTTTTGTAAAGTTATACATAGCCTATGAGCATAGTGTAGTACAAATGTTACAATATGTAATTATGGATAAATCACACATATTATTTAATAGCAAAAATTTTTAAAATTGGAGGGCGATCGCAATGTTATTCAATTCTATTAAATCAAGGCAAATAAAATTAGATTGAGATTAATGAGAACTTAAACATGAATGAGGCGAAAGATAAATATCAAACAATTGATGAAATCGAAAGTATCATTAAATCTTTCAATAACTGCACCTTGCCCCGTAATCAGTGGGATCATCATGCTCATTTAACAGTTGCATTATGGTATCTTATCCACTACCAGAAACCAGAGGTCATCTACCTGATACGTGAAAGTATACAAAAATACAATCAATCTATGAATATTATCACTACAAACAATAGTGGTTATCATGAAACCATGACATTATTTTGGATTGATTTAGTTAGCCAGTATTTAAAAAATAATCATGCCGAAAATTGTTTATTAACACTAACCAATCAATTAATTCATGAATATGGCGACAAAAATTTGGTATTTGACTACTATAGTAAAAACTTAATCATGTCTTGTGAGGCTCTTCAAAATTGGGTAAATCCCGATTTACAGCCAATCATGAAAGATTGAATAGTATTTAAATTGTTCAATCCCAAAGCTCAAACTAAAATTTTTCTAGTTTTTGATTAGTTACCTTTACAGACATATATGGAATTTGAATATTTTAGTCGCTATGAAAGTACACCCAAAAATCAAAATCGCCAAAGTTTGCTGGCTAGTGGATGGCGACCATTAAACCGAGAAATCAACTGGGAATTTTTATGGCAGTTATTTAATAAAGACACCAAAGAATTAACCCAAAAGACCTTAAATCTAGCCAGTAGTATGGCAGAAATTTTAGGCAGAAATAACTTTACTTGGTGGGCTAATATTCTGAGTTTAGCTTCAGAAAACACCCGCTACGAAGTTGAAAAATTTTGGCACTATATTACACCAGAACCACACGCACCAGATTATCACTATAAAGACGTTTTAGTGACGGAAACACCTATATTAAAACTTGTCAGTCGGAATAGCATCCCTATTGATTATGTGCTGAATCGCCTGCAAGAAATTACTGTTTTGCGAGTGTTGAATGTATTAGGTAGCCCAGATATTATCACTCAATATTACTTAGAAAGAGATTTTTATTACCCTGTAGAAAAATTTATCAGTTGGGAACGAATTGATGTGGTCAATACAGTTTATGCTTATTGGTCAAAACAGGATGTTTGGCTACAAATTGAAGCCTACGATCGCGGACGGCGACAATATACGTTAATGTCCAGAGATATCTCTCCACTTGTGAATAAAGCCACATACGATTTAGCAGTGATGTTGAGTGGCTATCAAAGCCGCGTTGGTAAAGTCCACAGCCAATTCCCAATTCGCAGTTTCCCCGCAGATATCCAAAGCTTCACAGATACAGTCCAACAAGCCATTCTTAACCAAAATCAGCTAGCGGTGGTAGTCAACGGTGAACCAGGTACAGGTAAAACCGCCTGGACACAAGCAATAGCCAAAGAAATTCTTGTGCCTTTAGGATTCGTCATTTTTATTTTGGATCATGATGCGATCGCTAACTTTGTCCCACCCACCTATTTAGAGCGAATTTGTATCATCATCAACGAAGCCGACAACCTAGCCCAAAACCGCGCCTCGGAAGTAGCCCAATATAACAACAAAACGGAACACATTTTAAGCTTATTGGATGGAACTTTATATCAAAGTGTGATTGATGAGTCTGGAATTCAAATGAAGCAGCGACTAGTAGTATTGATGACTTGTAACACCACTGAAAGATTAGATCCAGCAATGCTAAGAAAAGGTAGAGTCGATTTAATGTACGAATTTACTCAGCGATTTGTCTAAAAAAGTCAGAAGTATCTTTTATACTAGCCAGTCATGTCACAATCTTACTCAGTCACCATCAATGATGTACTAGCAGCACAGCGACGACTGGCGGGTATTGCCCACCGGACACCGGTGCTAACTTCCAGAATTATCAATGAACGCACCAACAGCCAAGTGTTTTTTAAGTGTGAAAATTTTCAACGCACAGGCTCGTTTAAATTTAGAGGTGCATATAATGCTCTAGCACAGCTATCACCCGCACAAAAACAACAAGCTGTACTGACATTTTCATCAGGAAATCATGGACAAGCGATCGCCTTAGCGGGAAAGTTACTCAATATTCCAGCTACAATCGTCATGCCTGATGATGCGCCTCTTGTCAAACAAACCGCTACCCAAAGTTACGGTGCAGAGGTAATCTTATACAATCGCCAAACAAGTAACCGAGAAGAATTAGCGCGAAATCTAGCAGGCGATCATGGTTTAACCCTCATTCCCCCTTACGATCATCCCCACGTTATCGCCGGACAAGGTACAGCCGCTTTAGAACTGATTCAAGAAGTGGGTGAACTTGATATATTGCTGGTTTGCTGTGGTGGTGGAGGATTAATTTCCGGGAGTGCGATCGCGGCTAAAACCCTTTTACCTAGCGTACGAGTGATTGGAGTAGAACCCGCATTAGCTGACGATGCTACCCGTTCTTTTCACAGCAAAACCCTGCAAACAGTCAACAATCCCGATACCATCGCCGACGGTGCGCGGACTCCCAGCCTGGGGAAAATCACCTTCCCCATAGTGCTGCAATACGTTGATGACATGGTGACAGTCTCGGAAGAGGCTATTCTTCGCACCATGTTTTTCCTTTGGGAACGGATGAAAATTGTAGTTGAACCCACCGGAGTATTAGCCGCAGCCGCCTTATTAGAAGATATGGTTACAGCCCCAAAGATGAGAGTTGGTGTAATTATCAGTGGTGGCAATGTAGATATAACACAAGTTCTTCAAAAATATATTTTAAGCTGATTGATTTGATTGCAACCAGATCAGTAAATCAGTCACATCAGTAAAAATATTAGGATTCACTTCGTAGTCAGGACTTTAGTCCTTTTTTGAGAACTAAAGTTCTCACTACAAACTTTTAATTATTTACCCTATTCTACTTATCAAGATCAGTGCGTTTATTCACATTTGTCATGAAGTAATGGTAGATGGTATTTGATAAATTAATGTTTTCTTGGTAGCTGAACCATAAAACCTATAACCCCGGTTTTTTGAAAAAATCGGGGTTCTCTTCAGCTAGTGATTTCACTGTAAATGATGAATTTAATATGACAACTATAAATCCAGCTACACGTTTATTTTCTCGCTTGGAACTGAATGGTAGTAAATTGACTCACCAACCCGGCAGTGTTTTAGGCAGTACCGCACTAGTTGCTGGTACAACCGTAGGTGCTGGGATTTTGGCATTACCTGCGGTGACACTACCTTCTGGGATAGTCCCTTCCACAGTCTTACTAATTGTAGTTTGGTTATATGCCTTAGTGTCTGGGTTATTGATTGCGGAAGTCAGCTTGAACACAATGCGTTCGGAGGGACGTTTGAGTGTTGGGTTATTAGCAATGGTGGAAAATACTCTCGGTAAGTTGGGGGCGAGAATTGCAGGCAGCGCATATTTATTTCTGCATTATGCCTTGCTGGTGGCTTATGTTGCCCAAGGTGGGGAGATTTTAATCTCTGCATTGACTAAAGTGTCTGGTATTTCTCATCATTGGCCTGGGTGGGTAGGGACAACAACTTTCACCCTAGTATTTGGCGGCATTATGTATTGGGGGAGAGAACAGTTTATTGAAAAACTCAACAGTGCTTTTGTGGCTATTGTCCTCGTTGCATTTTTAGGACTCTTACTTTTAGGAACTGGACAAATTAAAAGTGTGCAATTTCTCTTTCAGGATTGGAGTGCTTTAGGAAGTGCTGTATCTGTGATGTTAGTAGCACTTTTTTACCACAATATTGTGCCGGTGGTGGTTACTCAATTAGAAGGAGATAGTCGCAAGATTCGCCAATCGATAATTATGGGTTCTGCTATTCCCTTAGTCATGTTTTTGGCATGGAATGTGGTCATTTTAGGCAGTGTTAGCCCTGAGATGGTACAAACCCAAAATAATTTTGACCCTTTGCAAATTCTCCGCGCTGGGGGTGCAGGTGAATGGTTAGGGCTACTGGTATCTATATTTTCAGAGTTTGCAATCGTTACATCTTTTATTGGCTTTGTCTATGGGTTAGTGGATTTCTTTCAAGATGTGGCATTAATTCGTCAAATTGGACTTGATCAACGTTTACCACTTTATTCACTAATTTTGTTACCGCCGATGAGTTTAGGGGCGGTTAATCCAAATATTTTCTTAACAGCTTTAGATGTTGCTGGTACTTTCAGTATTTCCGTTTTGGGAGGAATTATCCCCGCCTTAATGACTTGGAAGCAACGCCAAAAATCACATCATGTCCATCAATTACTAGTTCCTGGAGGACGGGTGACATTGATGATTATGATTTTTGTTGCATTAGTCATCATGACCAAACAAATTCTATCAATGGTCAGATATTAAAGTGTAATTATCTACAAGAGAAAATATTGGCATTGACCGGATAATCGTTCTAAAGCTGAGAATAAGGGAGTAAACTCACTTTTATCTGCCTGAAGGATATGTTATTTCTATACCCGTGCGATCGCGGAAATTTTTCATATCCTTCTTCAGAAATTTGCCATTAGGAAATTGATGATATAAACTGTAGGCGCAGTTTTTTATAAAGGCTTTATTAAGTTATGACAGCTACACAGACAATTACTACCAAACCTGACAAGAAATCCGCTAAAAAACGACAACAGTCTTTTCCCAGCACGAGTATTGGTTTACCTCAAGTGCCACTACGGAAATCTAAAAAAATCACACAGGAACATGAATTATTAAGTGATTGGGAACACGCTAGTTAATCGATTGTTGAAAATTCCATTCACATAGTTGAGATGGCGGTGTCATACGAGGGCGGTTGTATTGATAGAATCCCTCAAGATTTAGCAAAGCTTGGCGATATAGAATCCACTGCACAGCATCCTCATGATGATTAGCGGTACGCATCAAATTACCTTGGCTTAGTTTCAATCGCCCTTCAGTGTCCCATGTAAATGTAGATTGGGGTAGATTATTCTGCTGATTACCACCCCACGATATAGCTAAAGCTTCACCTGTAATTAGATTGTCTTTGATATTACCTCTAATACAGATAAAGTTATCTGAGTGGGGATAGCCGTAATATCCCTCAAATTGATTTGCAGTTTTTTGAAAATTAGCGCAAACTCCCATACCTACTCGCCAGTCTTGGGGATCAGGTTGGGAGCAAAATTGATATTTGCCGTCTACTAAATTGGCAATGTTAATTTTGGGATTGGTATGTTGCTTTGAAACTGGCTGATGCAAATTCAATCCATTTATTAACAAAGCTGTGATTAGCACAAGTGTTTGTGCAGAATTCATGGAACTCAGCATAATCTCATCTCCAAATAACTAGGAGACTGGTACAACTGAGATATAAATCAGCTACTATCTAAACGACTGGAGCAGCAGAAATTGCTAAAAATATTAGCAACAAGATAATTAACACGCTGATTTTGACAAATAGGTAAGTGCTAGGGTCAAAGAAAGGAAAATCGTGTGTCATAATAAACCCCCTGATGCGTCTCTAGACTTTAGAGGATGCTGAGGTAGTGGTTTTAATTCTATTGTCTCTCAAAAACTTATACGCAATCTGTATGTTGAAGTTCTGGTAACATTTTTTAGTATTTTGAGCAGAAGGGCTTTTAACAGAGAGGTACGCTAAGTTAAAGCGGCATGAGGCGGAGTGTGTTTTCCTTATGGTAGTGGTCTTTGGTTGGCGATCGCACCGTCATCTTCAGGAATTCCGGCTTGTGGAAAAATCTGCTGGAGTGTGATTTCAGTGTTGAGTTGAGTCATAGCGATCGCCTACTCGAAATCTGTAACTCTATTTTGCTGGAAGACGCAGCCATTGAGTTTGCGCCTATCATGAAAGATGCCACAGGCGCGATTAGTTTAGGTAAATGCGATTAATTTTGTACAGTAAACCCGGTTGTCATTTGTGTGAAGGCTTGCAGGAAAAGCTGGAACAGATCAAAAATTTGTCATTTGAGTTAGAGATTCGTGACATTACCACCCGTGAAGATTGGTTTAATGCTTATCAGTATGAGATTCCAGTTCTGTACCTAATACAGTCTGAAGACGAGCCAGCGCAAGCTTTACCCCGCCCTTCTCCCCGCGCGAGTGTCCAGCAATTGGAGCAAATGTTGTATAAGTATTTAGCCAAGACCGAAAAAAATAATGCAGAATAAGCGCAAGAAAAGTGTGTGCCGAGGTTCACAAGATGAAATTGCGGGAATTACTAGCGACAGTTGATGGTGTTGAACAATTACCTGCGACTTTGGCGGATGCTGAAGTCCAGGGATTAAAGACGAACTCCCATGCTTGCAGTACGGGAGATTTGTTTATTGGGATGCCTGGAACACGGGTAGATGGGGGAGAATTTTGGCCGAGTGCGATCGCGGCCGGTGCAGTAGCTGCGATCGTCTCACCCCAAGCTGTACAAAAAAATCCTCCCACAGATGAGGCTGTTGTCATTAGTGCTAACGACATGACCAAAGCTTGCGCCCAAATTGCGGCGGCTTTTTACGGATATCCTGGGCAGAAACTGAAGCTGGTCGGTGTGACTGGTACTAATGGTAAAACTACTACTACTCACCTGATTGAATTTTTGCTGGACAAAGCTCAATTAGCGACGGCTTTGATGGGGACTCTCTACACCCGTTGGGCTGGTTTTGAGCAAACGGCTGCCCACACGACACCCTTCGCAGTGGAATTACAACAGCAGCTAGCTCAAGCTGTGAAAGCTGGCTGTGAATTTGGGGTGATGGAAGTCAGTTCTCACGCTTTAGCCCAAGGGCGTGTTCTGGGTTGTCCGTTTGAGGTAGGGGTGTTTAGTAACCTCACTCAAGACCATTTGGACTATCACAGCGACATGGAAGATTATTTCGGGGCAAAGGCGTTGTTATTTAGCCCAGAATATCTGAAAGGACGGGCGATTATTAATGCTGATGACCCCTACGGGAAACGATTAATTGCCGCTTTGAATCCTGAGAAGGTATGGAGTTACAGCGTTAATGATGCCAGTGGTGATTTGTGGATGAGTGATTTGAGATATGAACCAAATGGTGTGAGTGGAACTCTACATACACCAGCAGGTGAGGTCAGTTTCCGATCGCCTTTAGTCGGTCAATATAATTTAGAAAATCTGTTAGCAGCCGTCGGTGCGGTTTTACATCTGGGCTTAGATTTGCAATTAGTCGCAGCAGCTATTCCCGAATTTCCTGGCGTTCCCGGACGGATGGAAAGGGTGCAGATTAGTCCAGACCAAGAAATTAGCGTGATTGTGGATTATGCCCATACACCAGATAGCTTAGAAAACCTACTCAAAGCCGCGCGGCCATTTATTCCGGGGAAAATGATTTGTGTGTTTGGCTGTGGTGGCGATCGCGATCGCACCAAACGCCCCAAAATGGGTAAAATCGCCGCCGAATTAGCAGATGTGGCGGTAGTCACCTCCGATAATCCCCGCACTGAAGACCCAGAAAGGATTCTAGAGGATATTTTGGCAGGTATACCCGATACTGTAGAACCGATGGTAATCTGCGATCGGGCTAGTGCCATTCGTACCGCCATCCTCCAAGCCCAAGCAGGCGACGGGGTTTTACTGGCTGGCAAAGGTCATGAAGACTACCAAATCCTCGGCACAGAAAAAATCCACTTTGACGACCGAGAACACGCCCGCGCTGCTTTGCAAGCCAGAGGTAATTGAGGTATCAGGGATTGGGGAGACAAGGGAGAATTTACTTCTTTCCTCCCCTACACCCTTATACCCCTGCACCCCTATACCCCTATACCCCATTCAATTAATACTTTTTAAGTATTTTAGATGTCAAAAAGTAGATAAATAAGTGAAAATCAATGACATAATTATTTCTTCCTTCCCTTGATTTTATTTGTCGTGTTTGACTCATGAATGAATCTCTGCATAAGGATTTTTCCGTTTATCAGCTAGCGTTAGAAGCGGAATCTCCTCCCCAAGCGTTTCCTCTTAATCCTGCTACGCTGCTATCCCTGGTAAGAGCGACCATCGATTTACTGATTGAACGGCAGATCAATGCAACGATATGGTTTAAACTCCCACCGGGGAAAATTTGGTATACCGAATTAATGCGCTATCAGTCATCAGGCAACACGATCAGCACTATTTACAATTGTCAAGTTAGAGAGAAGAAAGAGGAAGCAGATTTAACTTCTTCGTCTTATTTATTTAGTCGCCAGATAAATTTACAGTCAATACCAAATAGTCACATTAGTTGCGAATATTTTATTATAGTTTTATCGCAAAATTTTGCTAGTTTAATTGCGGCATACCAGCCAGCTAAAAAAGATAAGAATAATGTTTTAGGTCAGGAAAATACACATAAAAATCAACCTTTACTGACACTAATGAGTGTTGATAGCAAAGTGATTCAAAAGGTACTAGATGGATTAAAACAGGAGGTTAAATCAGAATTAGAGACAATTCCACCTACGGATTTGATTTCACCAACTACATCAGAACCAGCATTAATTAGTCAACTATTCGCCAAGCAAATCCAGCGACAAGATGAAATTAATCGGCAAATTAGAACTGAACGCATCGCTAAGTTAAAGGAAAAAAATCAAACCTTACATAAAAAAGAGCGTCTAAAAGACGAATATTTGAGTAATGTTTGCCAAGAGTTGCGGACACCACTAACTCAAATCAAAACAGCCCTATCGTTGTTAAATTCACCAAATCTAAAACCTAACCAACGACAGCGTTATTTACAAATGCTCAATACCCAGTGCGATCGCCAGAGTATTTTGATTACCAGTCTACTGGATCTTGTACAACTAGAGCATAACTTAGAAAATACAACCTTAGAGTTAGTAAAACTTGCAGATATTGTCCCTGGAGTAGTTAGCACCTACCAACCCGTAGCCCAAGAAAAAGGCATCATGCTAGCCTACACCGTACCCACCGATTTACCATCTGTGTGGTGTGTCAGTGGTGGACTCAAGCAGATAGTGATTAATTTACTCAACAACAGCATTAATTTTACTGGTAACGGTGGTCAAGTGTGGGTAAAAGCCAGAGTTCAGGGCGAATACGTTCAACTAGAAGTCCGTGACACAGGTATCGGTATTACTGAAAGCGAAATTCCTAAAATCTTTGACTGTTTTTATCGCGTGCGTTCAGGAGTCAGCGACGAAATTAATGGTGCTGGGTTAGGGTTAACAATTGTGCAGCGATTACTATGGCATTGCGGCGGTTCAATTAGTGTGAAAAGTAAAGTTGATGAAGGAACTACTTTTACAGTGCAGTTATTACCAGAAACTAGTAAAGTGATGAGTTCCAGCAATTAAATATTTGAATTTTGAATTAGTCTTATGTCGCTTCAAGTTTACGGAATTCCCAATTGCGGTACTTGCAAAAAAGCTCTGACTTGGCTGCAAAATAACAATATTGATTATGAGTTTATTAACACCAAAGAAAACCCACCAACTGCTGATCAGATCCAACGTTGGGTAAAGTCCTTGGGTGCTGCTCCCATGCGTAATACCTCTGGTCAATCTTACCGTGCTTTGAGTGAAGACAGGAAGACCTGGACTGACGAACAGTGGATTGAAGCATTTGCTAAAGATGCAATGCTACTCAAGCGTCCACTTTTTGTTAAAGATGGTACAGCCATGCTGGTAGGCTTCAAAGACGAGGTAGTAGCTAAGGAAACATTAGGAATTTAAGACCAATATTCATTAGTTTTGTTAGACAAGATAAATCGCGTCTCTACATGAGGAGTTTGGGCTGATCTGAACTGTATTGCGTTATATCCCATACTCCTATTTAGAATTGTTTCACTGTGTAGTTAGAAGTCATTACCTTAAAATACTGATGATGTGTAAACTAAGACTAATGACTATTGACCAAAAATTAAATGAGTCTTAAAGAGTGTACAAAGGTACTCTTGTACAGTTGTCAATTCTGATATCTTCCTGTCAACCACACCAATTTTGTCAGGTAGGTTCATGACTCGAATTAATGGATTTATCGGTCGTCGTCATTTCTTGTGGTTAGCAGGTGGTAGTGGTTTAGCTGTGGTAGCTACTACTGTGGGTGGTAGTCTAATTGCAGGCACACAAGAAACTACCATTGCTGATGTTAATCCAACTAATCCTAATCCCGCCAATCCTCAACAAGCATTAACACGTTTGCTGGCTGGTAATCAAAGGTTTGTAGAACGCAAACCTCAATATCCTAACCAATCACGGAAACGTCTACAAGCAATTACCCAAATTCAGTATCCTTTTGCGACTATATTGGGTTGTGCAGATTCAAGAGTCCCAACGGAAATTATTTTTGATCAAGGACTTGGGGATTTATTTGTGGTGCGAGTTGCAGGTAATGTTGCTAGCGATACAGCGATCGCTAGTTTAGAATATGCTGCATCGGTACTGGGTTCGCAGTTAATCGTAGTCTTGGGTCATAGAAGATGCGGTGCTGTAGCCGCCGCCATGAAAAACGAACCTCTTCCTGGTAAGATGGGCTACCTGATTGAAGACATCAAACCAGCCTTAGCCCAAGTAAATCTAACGTCTGGGAAAATTGAAGAGGCGGGAGTGATTGCTAATATTCAATATCAAGCGGAACAATTGCTCAAAAAGTCGATGATATTAGCAAAATTAGTGCGTCTAGGTAAAATCAAAATTGTTGGAGCTGTTTACGATATTGATACAGGTAAAGTATCTATTTTGACATCTTAGATACCACTACCTAATAGTAAAAACTAAAAAATTGTGTGACCTGCATAATTTTTTTGAGTCAAGCGTAACTTGATTACAGGAGTTAACTCATAAAAATTATGCAAATTCATATTTATGCACAGCAGGGAGAGATTGCAGGAGTCGAGCGTGAGATCGCTAATGGTGTAGATATTGATTGTTTAGAAGAGTATTCCCAGCAAACACCATTAATGTATGCAGTTAGCAGTTCTCATGCAGGTAGCGATATGATTCGCTTTCTCTTGGAACATGGTGCGAATGTGAATGCTGTTGAACCTGAATATAAACATACTGTCCTTGGGTTGGCTGTGCGGTCGGGGAATTTAGAGAAAATCCAATTGCTTCTGGATGCTGGAGCAGATATTCACTATCGCAGAGCAGACGGATATGATGTTTTAATTGATGCTATGTATGGTCGAGATATTTTGCAGGAGCAAAATTTAATAGCGACTTTAAATTTACTCATCTCTAGAGGCGCGCCTGTAAATGGGATGAGTAGCTATGGTGAGACTGCTATTAAAGTAGCAGCTCATATTGGGAGATTTGATGCTGTGCAATTACTATTAGATTTGGGTGCTAATCCAGAGCAACTGGGATGGACTCAATTAATGCACGCGATAGTTTTTGGAAGTTTAGAGCAAGTCCAATTATTATTGGAACAAGGTGCGGATCAAGATGTGCGTGATTGTTGGCTGAGAACGCCTTGGCTGTTGAGTCTTCAGGTAGCTGAACTAGCTAAAGCCAAATTACTTCTAGCTGCGGGCGCAAATTACCACGATGTGGGAAACTGTGGACACACCCCGTTAATGTATGCGATAGAAAACCCTAGGCTCGAAGTCCTACAGTGGCTAATTGTAGAGGGATTTGATATTGAAGCTACTGATGATTTTGGTAATACCGTATTAATGCTAGCAGCAGAGCGTAATGCCACGGATTGTGTACGAATATTACTAGAAGCTGGAGCAAATCCGAGTAGAGGTGGTGATTTCAACAAAGCCATTCAAAGAACTAATAGTCTTGAAATTGTCAGAATGCTAGTGGCTGCTGGTGAAGATATCAGCGATATTAACGATGATATGCGGCGATCGCTCACCGGAATTCACCACAGCAAATTTTCTCTATCACAATTATCGCCAGAGCAGTATTTTGCTGGCAAACATCCCCGATTCGGTACAAACAATCCAGATTTGATGGACATCCCTTTTTGGCAAGCGATGATTAGTCATGGTTGTTCTGCTTATGCAGCCAAAGATTTTTTTAATGATACAGAAAATTGGCAAGATAAAGCATGGTGCTATCAGCGATTTGGCAGAACTATTACACTATTACCCGATGGCAGAATTATCGAAATTGCTGGTGAACATGAAGACTATTATGACCCTGATTTTTGTATCTATAACGATGTTGTAGTTTATCAAGGTGATGGTAATTTTCAGATTTTTGGTTATCCAAAAGAAGTATTTCCGCCAACTGATTTTCACTCAGCGACATTAGTTGGAGAATACATCTATATTATTGGTAATTTGGGATATATGGAAGCAAGAATATATAATGAAACTCCGGTTTATCGATTAGATTGCCACACATTGACAATAGAAAAGATAGAGACTATTGGAAATAAACCAGGATGGATTAGCAATCATAAAGCTTACTATCGAGAACCACAGCAAATTTATATTACTGGGGGTAAATTGTGGGTCATAGATGATGAAACATCAGATTATCTAGATAATTCTGTCGATTACATTTTAGATTTAAGTAACTTAACTTGGAGTTTCGCTAACTCAAAAATTTAGAGGCATTGCATTGCAATGTCTCTACAAACTATTCATGTTTGTATTACTCAGATCAAATTTGAATTTTTGATTTTTGAATTTCTATTAGAGGTGATCTCTATGCTGTTGGCGTTCTTTGATTTTGAGTAGAATCTCGGCGTGCATCTCACGAGTAATGGGGTAAAAATACGTTAAGATTAAGCCTAAAATTAAACAAATTGTAGGTATAGGGCCAATGGCGATGCGAATAGCTAACAATGCAGAATCAGGTTGTATAGGAAGTGTATTCTGTCCAGCTACAGCTTCTTTAAAACCGGATGCTTGCAAAGCATTACCTACTAAGAATAGCCCGAAAGCTAAACCAAATTTTTGCAATAAAACCATAAAGCCATAAAAAATTCCTTCCCGGCGTTGTCCTGTTTCCAGTTCATCTAATTCAATCACATCTGGAATCATTGACCAAGGAACTAAATAAGCTGTAGACACACCAAACCCCGCCATTACAGCCATGACATACATCAAACCTATTTGGCCTGGCTGTAAGAAAAACAGTCCTGCGCCAGCAATGATCCACAAACTCATTCCCAGGAAATAAACTGGCTTTTTGCCGATTCTTTTACTAACAGCAGTCCACACAAACAACATCACTAAAGCCGTTCCTTGAACTGCAATCATGACTGTAGGTACATCTGATTCAGCGAGAGACATACAGTGAATGACGAAGTAAGGAATAATGCTGGCTGTGACTTGTACGCCTAGCCAAGAAAACAGATATATACCAATAACAAATAAAAAGGGACGATTACTAAAAACGATTTTGAGTTGTTGCAAAAAAGGGATAGATTCAGATTCTTCAACTTGGATGCGTTTAGCTTCAAACGCCAAGACGCGATCGCGCACACCAAAAACGCACCAATATAGAGAGACAACCGAAATGACAGTACAAATTGCAGCTAACACAAAATATTGTTGTTGGCGATCGGCAATCCGCGAGAAAACGACTTGTGCCAAAATTAAAGATAAAATACTACCACCAATGGAAAAAGCAAAACGAAAACTATTGAGGCTGGTACGTTCGTCATAATCTTGGGTGAGTTCTGGGGTTAACGCCGTGTAAGGCAAATTCACCACAGTATAAAATACCTGAGAAATCAACCCAATCACCACGTAATACCAAAATAACGCCCAAACATTACTACTTTGGTTACTACTAAATCGCGGTACAATCCACTGCAAGAAGAAGAAAATGCCAAAAGGAATTGCACCATAAAGCATCCAAGGTAGACGACGACCCCATCGCCGCGATTGGGTTTTATCCGTAAGTACGCCAACAAATGGGTCATTGACTGCATCCCAAATTTTACCAATCAGCAGCACACTTCCAGCTAAACCAGCCGGAATTCCAGCCACATTAGTAAAGAAAATTAATAGAAAAAATATTGCTATATTAGCGGTAATTGCTGGGCCTAAATCTCCGGCCCCATAAGCCAGTTTTGTTTTTAAATCTAGTTTTGGGCTTAATTGATGCTTTGGAGGATAGTCATTAGCAGCAGAATCGTTCATAATGTCTTGCGCTCATACTAAAATATGAAGTTTGCGGTAGCTTTGCTTGCCGTAGGTATCGCCTTTAGTATCACCCATAAAATACCTACCTTATGCCAGACCTTTACGTTTCTTGGTCAGAGTATCACTATAAAATTGAGCAGCTGGCTGCTCAGATTTATGACTCTGGTTGGGAATTTAATCAGATTGTCTGTCTAGCCAGGGGCGGACTGCGTGTTGGTGATATTATTTCCCGTATATATCAGCAGCCTTTGGCAATTTTAGCAACATCGTCTTACAGTGGCCCTGGGAAACAAGAGAGAGGTCAGTTAAGCTTTTCTCGTCATTTAACCATGACCACGGAAAAATTAGGCTCACACATTTTAGTTGTGGACGACTTGGTAGACTCGGGAATCACTCTCAAAGAAACTATTCCTTGGTTACACGACAACACGGATTCCCCCATTGAGGAGATTCGCACTGCCGTAATTTGGTATAAGGCTTGTTCTATTTTTGCACCTAACTATTACATTGATTACTTACCTGATAATCCTTGGATTCGCCAACCTTTTGAACATTATGAAAATATCAGCCCAGCAGAATTAGCAGCAAAGGTGGGGTAATACTGATTTTGGATTTTGGATTTTGGATTTTAAATTTTGGATTGGAATTCACTCTAAAATCCGAAATCTAAAATCTAAAATTCTTTCCCCACACCCCTCTCTAAAATCTATTTCTCTTGGAAAGTCCAAACGCCTTCATCCCATTCGGAAATAGTTGGGGGTGATTGCAACCAATGTTGACAACGTAAAAGATGTAACATTGCGGCTTTGTCGTGATTATCAAATGCCAAAACCTTGGCAAATTCTGCCCTGGCTGAAGTAAATTCTTGCTGGAGATAATACTCCCGACCTTTGTGATAATGATCAATTACTTGTAACTTTTCACTACTAATCGGATCGGAACGTAAACCTACTAATTCATAGATGGCTACCGGCTCATTTCTACCTTTGACGCGAATGTAGTCTAGTTCTCGCGCCCAGATATTGTTTTGGCAGGGTTTAAAGGTATTATCGCTGAGAATAATGTCACAACCGTACTGTTTACTCACACTTTCTAGTCGAGAACCTAAGTTCACACCATCACCGATCGCTGTAAATTCCATCCGTTTACTAGAGCCGATATTGCCACTGATAACGGTATCAGAATTAATCCCAATCCCAATGTTAATTCTCGGTTTATTAGCTGCGTAGCGACGCTGATTAAATTCGTGCAAACGATGGCGCATTTCTATAGATGTTTGCACCGCCATCCAAGCGTGTTCTTCGAGGGGAAGAGGCGAACCGAACACGGCCATAATTGCATCACCAATATATTTATCAAGCGTACCTTTATGTTTAAATACAGCCTCTACCATTGATTCAAAATATTCATTGAGCATACTCACTACTTCTTCTGCTTCCAGATTTTCTGTCAAAGTGGTGTAGCCCCGAATATCTGAGAATAAAATTGAAACTTCCTTGCGATCGCCTCCCAGTTTCGCATCATCCAACTTCAGCAATTCTTCCGCTAATTCTTGAGTCATGTAGCGATACATTGTACTCTTGAGGCGTTTTTCATCGCTGATATCTTCCATGACTACTAACGCGCCACCAACCTGCTCAGGGTCGCTTGCATTGGCGATAGTATTAATTGATAAATTAATACTATGCTGTTCTGAGTCTGACTCTGTACTCAGAAGGGTACGGTCGGGATAATATTGCTGACGATGCTTGGGGTCTACGCCAAGTAAAGCATCTTGACACCACTTACTAAAATCGCCCTCTTTAATAGTGATCGCCTCATTCACTAACTTACCTTCTAAACGGTCTTCATCTGCCAACCCCAACAAGCGTTTAGCACTTTCATTCGCTGCAATAATTGCTCCAGTTTTATCTGTGGAAATTACGCCATTAGAAAGACTCCGCAAAATATCCCGTTGTAATTGTTCTTGTTGCTTGACTTTGGCGAATAATTGGGCATTTTGCAATGCTACCCCAGCTTGAATATTGAAAGCTTCCATAAATTCTTCGTCGTTGCGGTCAAAGCTGGCTTGGAAGCATTCTGGAGCTTTCGGCCAATCAGTCGGATTATAAGGCGGAAAATCCCCTGATTTCTTTTTATTGACTAATTGCGTGACCCCAATTAACTCTTGATCGCCGTTAAATACGGGCATACACAGTAAACTACAGGTACGATAGCCATTTTGCTGATCTAGATATTTGGCTGTTTCTGAGTCGGAATGGTCGTACAAATCAAATGGGATGTTGAGTTTTTGACCAGAAGCGGCGACTATCCCCACAAAACCCTTACCAACCGTAACGCGCAATTCCCTAGTCGAACCATCGTCCTGGGTGATTTTCGTCCATAGTTCATGCCGATCGCGATCTATCAACCACAGGGTACTGCGATCGGCGTTCATCAATTCTTTGGCTTCATCCATCACCCGTTTTAGGGTATCTTCCAAGTCCAAACTACTTTGACTCAGGGACTTCACCGCCTTCATCATCGCAGCTGCGGCTCTTTGTTTTTGTGTGGCGATGTAAAAAGAGCGTGACGATTCTAAAATCAGGCGAATCGAAGGGGCAAATTCCTGGAATAATTGTTCATCAGCACTTGTAAAGCCAACAGTATCGACACGTTCAGCTAGCGGTGCATCAGGTGTTTGTGTAGATTTTAATTTATTGAGTAACTGTACTACTGCGACTAATTGCCCTTGTTCATTCAGTAGCGGTAAGGCCAGCATGGTGTAAGTGCGATAGCCTGTGATTTTTTCTTGTTTTTGCGCAAATATAGAACGGGGATCGTTATAAAAATCAAAGGGAATATTCACTACTTGCTTAAAAGTCGCCACTTCACCAGCAATCCCTTTATCGGCGGGAATACGAATTTCTAAAGAGCGTTTACCTTCTCCTTCAGCCACTATTGACCAAAGTTCTTGTTTTTCCTCATCCAGTAAAAATATAGTTGTCCGATCTGCTCCCAATAATTCCCCAGTTTTTAATGTAATGGAGTGCAACATTTCTTGCAGAATTGTCTCAAAACCCTGAGAATCGAGCATCGACAGGGTTTGATGCACAATATGTAATTTCTGCTCAACTTCTGTAACAACTTGTTTAAAAGTCTCTTGAGTCAGGGGAGCTAGAAATGTTGAAATAGTCCCTTTGCGTCGGGCTAGAGTCCCGACAGGAGAAGCATTTACTGGCAAAGCCTGATTATCCTGGTTACGAACACCAATCATCAAATCAGCCTTTTCCCCAAAACTACGCTGTTGCGCTGACATAGGTAATTTTTGATATAGCAGGATTATAACGTTAGAAATTTATCTAAGTGTTGCTTTAGCAACTAGTAATCGACATTACCCACAGTTTAATCGGTTGTTAATTCTGCGTCATCCTGCTTTACCCCTGTTTTCCCAATATTGCCAACAGCTCGGCTGATGTTTAAAAATTGACACAGCAAAGAATGTACACGATATTAAATTTTCTACGTGTAGTGAATAAATATACTTTACTATTCGGGCTATGCCTAGCTTGAATAGTTATACCTGTGGGTATTAAAGATATAATTCCCCATCACCAAGTCAAACTAACATTTCTCGGACAAACTTGTGAAATGATGTACTTAATAGGCTGCATCCTTTTAAACATCAAGAGAGGTATCAATGAACTGGATTAAAGTTCTTCCCCAAGATGAACTGCCACTAAATGGACGCAAAGTGGTAAAAGTGGAACAACGCAACATCCTCTTACTTCACCACAACAACCAAGTTTTTGCGCTAGAAAATTCCTGCCCTCACCTCAAATTACCTATGCAGAAAGGGAAAATTACCGATGATGGGGCTATTGTTTGTCCTTTTCATCGTAGTGCCTTTGACTTATCCACTGGTAATCCTACAGAATGGACTCCCTTTCCTCCCGGTATTGGTAAGGTGATGGGGATGATTTCCAAAGAAAAAGCCCTTTCTGTTTTTCCTACTCGTGTGGAAGAAGGTAGCATCTGGGTGGGTGTCTGAGAATTAAAAATTAAAAATTAAAAATTCCAGCAAGTCCACTCAAGCAGTTTCCATGAGCCAATTCCGCCTATTCTACTTGAGTGGATTTTAGTTATCAGCGATCGCAGGCTCAATGTCTGCGATTTTTTATCATAGTTACTTGCAACTCATAATCATTTCGAGTATGATTAACTCATGAACTTAAACAAACAACCCCAGCGATGGAGAACCTTGTAATCGGTGCATTAGCCAGTTTAGGTGCAGGATTAGCCACAGTAGTCGGTGCGTTACCTGTTTTACTACCAATTAATTTCACGCAACGAATACAGGGGATAATGCTAGGGTTTGGTGGAGGAGTGATGTTAGCGGCCACATCATTTTCCCTAATCGTACCTGGAACAGAGGCCGCAGTTAAACAAGGTCAAACCCAAGCTGGTGCTGCTTTAATTATTGTGGCAGGTATGCTGTTGGGAGGAGTATTTCTGCAACTAGCCCATCGGTTTTTACCCCATGAACATTTTGTGAAAGGAAAAGAAAACTGTAGAGGTAATCAACTCAAACGCATTTGGTTATTTATTGCAGCTATTACTATTCACAACTTCCCTGAAGGTTTAGCGGTAGGCGTAAATTTTGGTAATAATAATATTAGTGATGGCATTCCCATAGCATTGGGAATTGGCTTACAAAATATTCCAGAAGGTTTAGTAGTCGCCTTATCTTTAGTAGCTGAGAAATATTCTGCTGGTTATGCGTTGTGGATTTCTTTACTCACAGGTTTAGTAGAACCAATTGGTGGTTTGATTGGTGCAGGTGTGGTGAGTGTAGCCAATTTTGTTTTACCTTGGGCAATGGCTTTTGCGGCTGGGGCGATGTTATTTGTGATTAGTGATGAAATCATCCCAGAATCTCATCGCAAAGGTTTAGAAAAAGAAGGAACTATCGGTGTGATGTTGGGCTTTGTAGTGATGATGTTTTTGGATATTGCTTTGGGGTAAGACGCGATGGATTGCGTCTCTACAAAATGATTTTTATGCAACTCAAAAGGAGCGAATTATGAATTTTACTCGCTTTGAACATCTAAATGTTGCCTGCCAAGATATTGATGTAACGAGGAATTTTTACCAAACACTATTTCCTGATTGGTATGTGCGCGCTGAAGGATCTAATAATGGCGATCGCTGGATACATTTGGGCAATGATCAATTCTATTTAGCCCTGAATGACTGTGCTGGACAAAAGCGTGTCCATCAAATCTATGAAAATATAGGGATTAGTCATGTCGGCTTTGTAATTCAAGATGGCGAAGCTATGCAAAAATTGCTTGATAAAAATGGCATTGAATATTACACAATGTCAGTTCCAGAAACTAGGTACAGAATTTATGTCACTGACCCAGATGGAAATGAAATTGAGTTAGTCGAATATCAACCTGATTACGCACTCAAGTAATTGATTTTGTTCAGAACTGTTGACGGTTGATATTTGACTGTCAACCGTCAACCATTAACTTATTTCATATCATAACCAAACAAATTTGGGTCAACTTCTCCTAATTGTAAATCTGCCAAACCATACTCCGCCCATCGTCTTTCTACCATAGCGGCTACATCTGAGTCAGATTCTAAAGGTGCGCCCCATTCATGGTCTGTTTCTGGGGGAATTTTGGTAGTTGCATCAATCCCCATGCGTCCACCTAAACCAATTTTCTCACTGGCGAAATCTAAGGTGTCGAAGGGGGTATTTGGGAGAATAAAGACATCTCGTGTGGGGTCAACCTTGGAACTAATTGCCCATACTACTTGACGCGGGTCACGGATATTAATGTCTTTATCAACAACAATCACAAATTTGGTGTAAGTAAATTGGGGTAATGCACTCCAAAACGCCAAAGCGGCGCGCCTGGCTTGTCCGGGGTAGGCTTTATCAATAGAAATAATCGCCGCTTTATAACTCAAGGCTTCCATTGGGAGGAAGAAATCAACGATTTCTGAGACTTGTTGCCGCAAAATAGGAGTATAGATCCGATTCAGGGCGATCGCCATCATCGCTTCTTCTTTGGGGGGGCGACCACTAAATGTAGTCAGGTAAATCGGGTCTTTGCGGTGCGTCATACACTGAAAGCGAATCAATGGCGAATCTTCCACGCCGCCGTAATACCCCATATGGTCGCCAAAAGGGCCATCTGGTAAAACTTCCCCTGGTGTAATCGTCCCTTCCAAGACAAACTCGGAATCTGCGGGGACTTCTAAATCTACGGTTTTACACTTCGCCAACTGCACACCAGAACCGCCATACAGTCCCGCAAACAACCACTCTGATAAATCTACAGGGATGGGTGTAGCCGCAGCCATGATAATTAATGGATCTACACCTAATGCGATCGCTATTTCTAATTTTTTGCCATTTTCAGCAGCTTTGCGTAAATGTCTCGCACCACCCCGCACTGATAACCAGTGAACGGTCATGGTATTTTTAGATTGCAGTTGTAAACGATACACACCGACATTGGGCGTACCTGTCTCACAATCCTTAGTAATTACTAATCCGAGGGTGATAATCTTGCCAGCATCACCAGGGTAAGGACGTATTAAAGGTAACTTATTTAAATCTAAATCATCTCCTTCAGTTACCACTTGCTGACAAGCCGGGAAAAAGTCTCTCCCTGGTTTGGCTTTCACTACATCAAACAACACTTTCCCGAAGTCTATCGCTTGGGAAATCTTCTTTGGTGGCTTTGGTTGTTGCAGCATACTCAACTTTTTGCCCAGGGTTTCCAACTCTTGGGGGTGCTGCATATTCATCGCCCAGCATATCCTTTCTACAGTTCCCATTAAATTCACTGCGACTGGGAAGGATGAACCCTTGACGTTTTCAAATAACAAGCCAGGGCCACCTCTCTGTAGCATCCGGTTGGAAATTTCGGCTATTTCTAAATCTGGGTCAACTAAAGCAGAAATACGCCGTAATTGTCCTTTTTCTTCTAGAATTTTAATAAATCCCCGTAAATCTCTGGCCATGGTTTTGTTTAAGCTAATGTTTAAGAAGTGTGAAGCGTCTTCTTATATTATTAGCTCTAATGTCTCACGCAAAGGCGCAAAGACGCAAAGAGAAGGAGGAGTTTTATCTTCAGATTATGTGTTGACGTGATAGACCAATTTCCAGCTTACTCCTACTAAGATTGTGTAGATTACTAGTTGGAGGGTTTTTTGAGGCATCTTTTGACATAGTTTTGCACCGACAATTACTCCTGGGACTGTACCTAACCAAATGGGGAAAACTAAACCCCAGTCAACTGTGCCTAAGAAGATATGACCTAGAGATGTGAATAATAATAAGATTGCGGCTTGTGCTAAGTCTGTACCTACTAACTGGCGGGAATCTAAGCAGAAGAAGGTAATCAGGACGATCGCAAACATCGAACCAGAGGAAACGCTAGTCATCCCCACCATACAGCCTAAAATTGCTCCGATTATCAAGCTTTGAATTCTACCGCCGGGAGTATCTAAATCAAACTTTGATATTTCTGGTAACTGCACATCGGGGAAGAATGTTCTCAAGAAGATTTGCACTAGTCCGATGATGGCGACGAAGAGAATCATCATGCCGATCGCTTGCAACAAAATATCATCTAAGTTGAGAGTTTGAGTCTGTTTAATGAGGTAAAGAATCCCTACCCCCAGGAGTGAACCGGGAACACTTCCCAAGGCTAACCATTTGACAACCTCCACATCTAAGGTTTTTTGCTGCCAGTGTTTCCAGCCACCAATAAATTTCATCAGTGTGGCGGCGACAACATCAGAACTCACCGCAATAGATGGGGGAACTTGAAAGACGAAAATCAACATTGGAGTGATGAGAGACGCGCCACCAATCCCGGTTAAACCTACGATGATGCCTATAACAAAACTGAGAAAGGGTAGTAATAAATAGTCCATAATTATTGAAGAGGAGATGAGGACTGGGGATTAGGTGAAATTTTGATTGTTATATGTTTGTACAGAAGTTTTTAATTTTGATTTTTCAATTGGTATTACTTTCTAATCCCGATATCCCAGTTTCAGTTACTAAGTTTCAAGCCACTTAGGGATGAGTAGTCATCCCGAAAAAAAACCCCGACTAACTACCGGGGAATAAGTCTGGAGTATCTAGAATCTTGAGTTGGATTAGTGCCAGAATCACTAGGGTGTAGACAGTGGAAGAAGCCAAACCCATCAATAGTTCCTTTTTCAGATTGCGTTCTTGGGGTTGATTTTGGAATACGTCTACTACTCCCGCCTGCATTAAGAGAATACCCGCCACATTAGAAAGCCAATACCCAGCGATCGCACAAGGAATCAACAAATCTTTATGCAATAAACTGCATAGATACCCAAAACCATAGGCGACAGGCAAATTGAAAAAGATATCATTCCACCAAGACAAAGGTGACAACATATATCCAAGCGCAAAGAAAAACCCACCCCGAATTTTCTTCAGAATTCTTAGAAATTTACTGTTTTCAGTGTTGATCTCTGATAAATCCTGTGATAAGCCTATCGTCTTCTCGTTTAATTGGTCACTAAAATTTTGTGTACTTTCCATAAAACTACCTCTTCTCTATCTGCTTACCGTAGTTTAATATAAAAAGACATAAAAATCTATCAATAAATACACAATTGCAAAATCGAAACTGTATTTTTAATTACGATTAATTATTTTTTGTATTATTTGTTACTAAAAATATAGTCGTACCATTAAATAATTATTTGTTTAATGGTAATTTTATCCATTATCCTTACTTGTAAATATTTATTTTATACATTTAAACTCCATGCCAACACAAAAATGTAGGAGAGCAGGAGAGAAAAACTGTTGACTGTTCTTCACATACTCAACATCTCTTCAAAAGTGATAGAAAGCTTTGTTTGAAAGCGTTGGCGATGCTTCAGCTTCAAAAAAGCACGGACTATTTGCAAGTATTGAGGTTTGCGTGGGTCAGGTTTAGAGCGATTATCAACCACCTGAATAGATCGCAAAGTGCCTAATTGCAATTCCTTTCTCACCATTAATTCGGAAATAGCGGCTGCACCGATACCATTTTCTACTACTGCTTTCACCATTTCCCCACTATTCAAGATGGATATCACATCCAATTGCAGAGGATGGATACCCCAACTTTGCAAGGCTTGCTCAAATTGTTGTTGAGTACCAGAGCCAGCTTCGCGCATTATCCAGCCAGTTTTGGATAAGTCAGATAAAGTCACTTCTGGATTGTCATACCAAGGATGATACTGACCCACTACAATTAATAAGCGATCGCCTCCAACTATCTCTTCCTCTAAAAAATTCTTGAGTGATGGCTTCACTTCCCCTTCCACCAAACCTAAGTCAAACTTACCAGTAGCCGTCCCAGTACAAATTGTCTCTGCATTGGCGAGGGTGCAATTAATTGCTATTCGGGGATACTTGTGTTGAAATTTCGTAATTTTTTCTGGCAACCAATAGTTACCAATTGTCAGACTTGAACCTAAATTAAGTTCACCTCGTTGTAAATCATTCAGTTCTCGAAGAGAGCGTTCTGTCAAAGCCACTTGATCCAAAATTTTCTGGGCTTCTGTTTGCAGTATCTTACCAGGTTCAGCAATCTCAATATGGCGACCAATTCGATGGAACAATTTCAAGCCATACTCTTCTTCTAAACTTTGAATGGCTGCACTCACAGCAGGTTGCGTAATGTATAGTTCTTCTGCTGCACGAGTAAAGTGTAAATGTGCTGCGACAGCTAAAAAAATTCGTAACTGATCAAGCGTCATTCCTGCCATTCATGTACCTAGAAAACACTCCCCACACCCGCTTTGCATCTTACTAAGTAAATGCTGAAAAAAGATGTTTTGGCGAATACGAAAAAATCGTATTTGCGGATACAATTTTTTCATTTAAAAACCAGCCAAAATACTGGAAATCCTTCCCAATCCCTAATCCCCAGTCCCCAATCCCCAGTCCCGATTAATCACTTCTATTTATCGAATGAACAAAAAATAGTATTTGATTCTCTAACTTAGGGGGGATAAATTAATACCTAGTCTTCGATAGCAGGCGCTTGCTCAGGTAAAGGCTGTAACTCTTCACCGAAAGAATTAATCACTTGGGGAAAAGGATATGGTGTATGACAGCTGAAATCGAACTGAATCAAAGCGTTCATGGCTTAAAAAAAGAATGTCTTTCCTACGGAGAAGTTCTAGCGCAATCCATAGCGGTGATTGCACCTACAACTACACCAGCAGCGAATTTAGGATTGATTTATGCCTCTGCTGGTAACGGTACATGGTTGAGTTTCTTGATTGGCATGATGGGTTTGACGTTTGTAGCTGTCAACATCAATCAATTTGCTCGTCGTTCAGCCTCTCCTGGTTCTCTGTACTCATACATTGTCAAAGGACTAGGTGTAACGGCCGGTGTATTGTCGGCTTGGGGTTTGATTCTGGCTTATCTGTTTACTGGGATGTCCACATTATGTGGCTTTGCGATTTTTGGTCAGTCTTTGTTAAGTCATATTGGGATTCATACCCATGTTCTGACGTTATTTGCTCTGGGAACGGTGTTGGCTTGGTATGTGGCTTATAAAGACATCCAACTCTCAGCCAAGATGATGCTGCTATTAGAGGCTTTTTCTATAGGCTTAATCCTTGTGTTGGGGGTTATTATTTGGTTGCAGAAAGGCTTTGCTCTTGATATATCCCAACTGAAACTACAAGGAGCAACACCCGGAGGAATATCATTAGGAATAGTTTTAGTTGTATTTGGTTTTTCTGGCTTTGAAAGTGCTACTTCCTTGGGAGATGAAGCCAAAAAACCCCTCAAAAATATTCCCAAATCAGTGATGCAAAGTGCAATTTGGACGGGTGTGTTCTTTATTCTCATGGCTTATGTCGAAGTCTTGGGTTTTAGAGGTAGTTCTGTAGACTTAGCGCAGACTGAAGAGCCACTCTCGTTGCTAGCAGAGCAAGCAGGTGTAGGTTTTTTAGGCATATTGATTAGTGTAGGTGCGCTGTTATCATTCTTTGCTTGTGTTCTGGCTTGTATTAATCCAGCCGCTAGAGTGCTGTTTATGATGGCGCGTCACGGTTTGTTTCATACATCCTTGGGGAAAGCACATGATGCAAATTTAACTCCACATACAGCGATCGCATTATGTTCCGTGATCACATTTATCGTACCCGCCACCCTCAACCTCTTGAACATTAAGCCTTTTGTAATTCTCGGTTATACCGGCACAATTTGCTCCTATGGCTTTTTACTGGTCTATATCCTAGTTTCCATTGCTGCACCCGTGTATCTGCATAGATTGGGAAAACTGCGCTCTATGGATTTAGTCTTCTCAGTCCTGGCGGTAGTGTTCATGATGATCCCGATTGTTGGGACATTAGGAATCCCCGGAAGTGATTTGTTCCCTGTTCCCCCTGCTCCCTACAACATTTTCCCTTACCTATTCTTGCTCTATCTCATGGCTGGCTTTGGCTGGTTCATGATCCAACGGCTACGCTATCCCAAAATGGTCAAGAAATTAGAGCATTCCATTGACGCAATTCACGCGAGTTTCAGTGATGCGGAATAGGTGCTGGGAATTGGGGATTGGAGACTGGGTAAAACACCCCTACACTCCTACACCCCCATACCCCTTACACCCTTACACCCCCATACCCCTATACCCCTACACCCCTAACTATGAGCAATTTCGTCACTGCTATTCCCTCTGGGATCACAGCCTTTACAGCAACTAACCTTGATGATTTGGTGATCCTGACACTGTTCTTTTCACAAATCAGTGCAACTTTCCGCCGTCGCCATATCGTTTTCGGACAGTATTTAGGTTTTAGTGCGTTAGTAATCGCTAGCCTTCCGGGTTTCTTTGGTGGGATGGTTTTACCAAAACACTGGATTGGACTTTTGGGACTTGTACCAATTGCTATTGGTTTGAGTCGCTGGTTAAATCCTAGCAATGATGAATCAGAGGAGAATCAGGAAGATAAATCGGAGTCTGAGCAATTACCATTTGCCAGTTTTCTGTCTCCCCAAACTTATAGTGTCGCAGCCATCACGATCGCTAACGGCAGTGATAATCTTGGTATTTATGTCCCACTGTTTGCCAGCCACAACTTAGGGGGATTGC
This sequence comes from Trichormus sp. M33_DOE_039, assembly GCA_015296085.1. GTDB lineage: Bacteria > Cyanobacteriota > Cyanobacteriia > Cyanobacteriales > Nostocaceae > Trichormus. The sequence continues at coordinate 148,232 of DVDT01000050.1, forward strand.
TGGTGATTCTGGGTGTCTTCTTCTCGCTGATTGGGATTTGGTGCTATGCCAGTTATATGCTAACTCGCCAGCCAGCGATCGCCCAACTTCTGACTCGTTATGGGAATCATTTAGTGCCTTTTGTTTTGGTGGGATTGGGTGTATTTATGATCTTAGATAGTCAAGCTTTACCACCACTGGCTTTAGCGGCTTGTTGTCTATGTCTGATGGGTCTGGTGAAAAAACCTCGACTCTCGCCGGAAGTAGAAAATAACTGACGAGGTGAAAGATATTGTTATGGGTAGTATTGTCAAAGCGATCGTCTCTGGGATTGTATCCTTTGCAGCTACCAACCTTGACGACATTATCATTTTGATGGTCTTCTTCTCACAGGTTAATCCTAATTTCCGGCGCAGACATATCATCATCGGACAATATTTAGGTTTTAGTGCCGTTATCATTGCTAGCCTTCCCGGTTTTTTTGGCGGATTAATTATCCCCACCCCGTGGATTGGTCTTTTAGGTCTAGTTCCCATTGCTATAGGTATTAGCCGTTTAGTCAATTTAAATCGTGATGAAAACGCAGTCCAAACAGTATCAGAGGAATTGCACTCATCAGGCGGAAGATTTGCTAGCGTACTTGCTCCACAAACTTATCAAGTAGCAGCAGTTACTTTTGCTAACGGAGGAGACAATATCGGTATCTATGTACCATTATTTGCTAGTAGTAATCTTGTTAGGTTAAGTATTATTCTGAGTGTTTTTTTCGTATTAGTTAGTGTTTGGTGCTACGTAGCTTATCAACTTACTTTACACCCTGTAGTTGCGAGATTTTTAACTCGCTATGGTCATGCGATCGTTCCTTTTATCTTGATTGGCTTGGGAATTTTCATTTTGATAGATAGTGGTAGTTATAGCTTAATTTCGCTCATCTTTTAGCTTGGTTATTTCTAGAAATTCAGAATCAAAATATATTGCATTTATTACAGACAATCTACTAGGAGCAAATTGTGAAATATATCAAAATTATTTTAATATGTTTAACTTTAACTATTAATTTCATGTTTGCTAAACCTGCATGGGCAGACAGACCCAACCTCACACGAATACCACAATATACGGAAGTTACTCAAGAATTAAACGATTTATTGACAGCCCAATCTTCACCAGAAGCATCGAGTTATACACCAGCAGATATAGAAAAAAAGATTGTAGAATTACAGCTACAAAAATACATCTTAGAATCTGCCCGTGGTTGGTCACAGTGTCTCAATAACACAGGAAAAACTTTAGGTATTTACGCTCATAAACCTCAAAAATCTACCTCTGAACAAGAAAGCAATCTCTACTTTTTGAGAGATGGACAAATTACAGAACATAAATGGAACTGTGATGGAGTTTACTTACCAACTGGAGCGAAAATTGCTGCGATCGCCCCTAGTGAAAAACAACCCCAAGAATTAACCGAACCTTTGGTAGTAAAAATTGTTTCAGGAACACAATTGGTAGTTACAACTAACCCAAAAACTGGCACAATTGAATTTAACGTTCCTCCTGCTAAAATCGTCAAAACTGGGGATGCTAACTTGTCAATTCCCAATTTTTCTTTAGCAGAAGTTGACGCACAAGTTCCTAATGCGCCAATTGAAGATTGAAATAATAACCAGGGATGAGGAAGTCAAAAGGTGAGCCACTCTATTAGGCAGGCAATGCCCAAATTGTAGCAAGTGGTGTTAGCGACGTTAGGAGCGTCATACGTAAGGGCAAAAGGCACAAGACGATATACAAAATATTCTAACTTTCTATACCTAGTCCCCATCCCCAGTCCCTATCTTGAGGTAATAAATGTGAACATTTGGGAATTTTCTTTATTAGTTTGGGTAGGTTCATTTACTGCTGGCTTAGTTGGTTCACTAACTGGCTTAGGTGGTGGAGTTGTGATTGTTCCTTTATTAACTTCAGTATTTGGTGTTGATATTCGTTATGCGGTTGGTGCTTCGTTGGTATCTGTAATTGCTACTTCTTCTGGTGCTGCGTGTAGATATATTAAAACTGGTTATACTAATTTACGATTAGGGATGTTTTTGGAAGTTGCAACTACTATCGGCGCGATTATAGGCGCGCTAATTGCTACTTTTGTAACGGTGAAAGCACTCACAATAGTATTAGCGATTGTGTTGTTGTATTCTGCATATCTTTCACAACAACCAAAAAAGGAACATCCCGAAAGCGAATCTACAGATTCTTTAGGAAATTATTTCCAACTTAATGGTACTTATCCCACTGGTAATGGTTTGATGTCTTACCAAGTTCATGCAGTTCCGGCTGGGTTTAGCGTCATGTTAGTTGCTGGGGTGATTTCTGGTTTGCTGGGAATTGGTTCAGGCGCATTTAAAGTATTAGCAATGGATCAAATTATGGGTATCCCATTTAAGGTTTCTACTACTACTAGTAACTTTATGATTGGTGTCACAGCCGCCGCGTCTGCTGGTGTTTACTTAGCAAGAGGTTACATTGATCCGGGTCTATCGATGCCTGTAATGTTAGGAGTATTACCTGGTGCTATTTTAGGCGCGAAAATTCTTGTAGGAACTAAAACACAAGTGTTAAGAATTATCTTCGGACTTGTGTTGGTAGTAATGGCATTGAAGATGGTTTATAACAGTTTCGTTTAGGTGGTAGATATGAGCAATTTTGATTCGGGTTTGCCTTGGTTGGCATCGCCATCACAGGAGGCTCAAATAGATGTTTTAGCTTTGCCAAAAGAAGAAGCAGATAGTGATATTACAGCACTGGAACAGCAACAGTCTAAAATATCTAGTGGTGAAATTAATATTCATCACAATATAGCTAAGACAGAGCCAGAACTGCAATTCGAGAATATATTGAGTCAACTACTGAAATATGGTGTTTTCATTGCCTGTGCTGTAGTTTTATGGGGTGGATTACTATATTTAAATATTCACGGTAATGAGCGTGCTAATTATCAATTTTTCCGTGGAGAACCAGATATACTTCGTTCTCCTATAGATGTGATGCAAGCTGCTTATACTGGTAGTAGTAGTGCAATTATTCAGTTAGGATTATTAATATTAATTGCTACACCTATTTTAAGAGTGATAATTTCTTTATTGATGTTTGTGTGGCAGAAAAATTTTATCTACATTATTTTGAATTTATTAGTTTTATCCGCTCTGTTTTATAGCTTAATAGGAGCATATTATTAGTTAGGGCATATTGGTTTGATTTTGTGTGGCTCTATTTCTCTTTTTTTATACTTGATTCTTAGAATAAAAAGGGCTAGAGTTACTCACAATTATGCTGCAAGTAAGGGTTATTCCTGTAAATAATTGATTGGTATAGACGTGATTTTTACGTCTATACATGAGGATTTTTTTGCTAATAAACTGTATTGACTGATTAAAAAACTTTAAAGAGGGTTAAGTTAGACAAATGCTGGAATCTAATTGGTTTACATCTACTTTTGGAAAACGTATTCAATTCTTTATTACATTTTTAAAACAGCTATTTATTACTCGTTGGCGTTCCTTCTTATTACTATTTGTTGGGGTGTATTTACCTTTGCAGTTATTTGAATTGATAGCTGTACAAGTATTGGTAAAAAAAGGCGGCTTCCCGTGGGATATTCCTATTTTATTGGCGATTCATCAAACAGCACAGCCACAACTAGATATTATGGCAGTGATATTAACAAAGCTGGGTTCAGTTTGGACTGTCGCGCCTATTTTAACTTTAGTGGGGATATTTTTATTGTTTAGGAAAAAATGGCGATCGCTCACTTTTTTAATCATCACGGGACTAGGTAATGCTATCATCAACCATACAGCTAAAGTTTTACTACATCGTGTTCGTCCTCACCTCTGGGATTCTCTAGCACCAGAGTTGAGTTATGCTTTTCCTAGTGGTCATGCGATGAGTAGCCTAACTTTAGTCGCCATTTTGGTAGTTTTAACTTGGGATACAAGCTGGCGTTGGCTAGTTTTGTTTGGTGGTGGTTTGTTTATCTTGACTATTGCTTGGACAAGGCTATATTTAGGAGTACATTTCCCTAGCGACATTTTAGCAGGATGGATGTTTGCACTAGCCTGGGTAGTTGCTGTTAACTTATTAATTAAGCCAAGATTTAGTCATTAGTTATTCCCCATACCCTAATTCAAAAATTGGTTGACATCAAACTTTAACCCCCCATTAGGCATAATCTTTGGTAACTTGCCATCCCATTTTTCGATAAATTGTTTTTGCAAAATATCAGGTGTTAAAGTTCCACTAATTAATCTTTGTGCTTCTGTTTCACCCTTAGCTAGATTTATCTTAGCTTCGGCTTCTTTAATAGCTTTGAGTGCAATAAACTCTGCTTTTTTAGCTTCTTGTTCCGCAATTTGTTTTGCCTCTACTGCTTCACCAAAACGTTCTGAAAAATGTATATGAACTAAAGAAATATCATCGACAGATACATGATAATTAGCTAGTCTATTAGTCAATAAATCATCCACTCCTGTTTTAACTTCTCCCCGTTTAGTAATAATTTCTTCAGCCGTGTATTTAGCAATAATGGCTTTTATCACTTCTGCCACTGCTGGATTAATCACCTTATCAATTACCTGTTGTTCTGTTCCTAGCTGTTGAAAAAGTGCGTTGACTTCTTCTGGAATGATATGCCAATTGATTGCCACATCTGTAAAAACATCTTGTAAATCTTTGGATGAAGCTTCCGCCGATATTTCTTGTTTTTGGACTCGTACACTGATTTTTTCGACTGTATTTGCAATTGGAATGATTATATGTAGACCTTCTCCTAAAATAATCTTCTGTACCTCCCCAAATTTCATCAATACCCCTCTTTCGCCAGCATTGATGATTACACAAGGCCAAAGAATGATAATAATCAGTAATAAACTTAAAGTTAATTTAATAAAAAAGTTACGTCTTTTAATATTTTTCATGTTCTGCTAAAAACAGCTTTTAAAGTGTATTATCTCATTCGTATTTTGCCAGTAAAATAAGTGATTAAAGTAACATCTAACTCTGAAAGATTGAAAAATATCTTAAGAATGTCAGGAAATATTGACATTATAGCAAAATGAGAAAATATACTTATTGCCTTGTTAATGAAACTGCACTGTGAAGTTATTAATCATAGCAAAAGCTTTGCAGAATAAAGGTTGAGCAAATGGTGGTTGCTAAAAGTCAGTGAGGTACTTAACTAGGAAATAGAGGGTATCCGAAAGCTAATTTTGTATTGGGGAACACAAAAATCTTATGAATAATTCAGACTGCTCTGTGATAAGGATATGTGCAAGTCTTGATAGAAAAGGATTTTCGTTAATTTGATTAATATCAAATATCTTCAAGGAGATAAATTTACTTTAAGTAGATGGGGTTAGTGTCCTTAAATTGGCATAGATGAGAAAATCTCTTGATTTTCACCAAATAAGGCTTTATCGTGCAACTTAGTACAGAGTTTCATGTCTCGCTTAGAGTTAAGAAGTTACTTTTATGATGAACGAATCTATCCTCACAACAATGGAAGCCGCTAAACAAACTTGTATTGAATGTCAAACTACTTGTATCGACACCCTTAAATATTGCAAAACTCAGGGTGATAAATACATAGATATGGCAATGATGTCTATGTTGCGTGACTGTGCAGAAATGTGCATGATGTGCGTCAATATGATGGACGATGGCTCTGAGTTTATGGGCAATACTTGTGCTTTATGCGCTCAAATTTGCGATCGCACCGCGATGGCTTGTGAACAAATGAGCAATGATCCCACAATGATGTTGTGTGCTACTATTTGCCGTAAATGTGCAGAATCTTGCCATGCCATGAGTTTAAATTCGGCGGCTTATTTTCGCAGATCCAGTTCAGTTACAGAAGAAGCCCTTTTGTCTCGTTAAATAATCACAGAATATTCAGAGCGATCGCCTAAACTCATCATAGTGCGATCGCTCTCTTGTTCTCACCTATGTACTTCACCCAGCAAACTTTGCGGAGTTCGTAGTGAGGGCTTTAGCCCTCAAGTCAGGGACTAAAGTCCTTACTACTAACTTATTTATTAAGCAAAGTTGCCTTGCCATAACACTAGCTACTTACACCTCAATAGCAGACTTTTCTACCTTTTGTCTTTGTCCAGTTGTAATCAACCACTTACCACCAGAAGGTGCTAAAGTTACGCCTCGACGAATAGGTTTAACTGGATAATTCTCTACCAATTTTAAATCTACATGAGATAAGACTGTCGCCAACACTAACTTCATTTCAAACAGCGCAAAAGCCATCCCTAAACAACGCCTGTTACTACCACCAAAAGGTAGATATTCATAGGGTGAGTATTGCTTTTCTAGAAACCTTTCTGGAACAAACTGTTCAGGTTGAGGATATAAATCTGGACGGCGATGAATCAAATAAATGCAACCTACTAACATCGTTCCTGGCTCGAATTGATGACCCATAATTTCTATAGGTGACTTCACAATGCGCGGGATAGTAATCATCCCGATGGGATAAATGCGGAGTGTCTCTTGACATACAGCAGTTAAATAAGGGAGACGCGTGATTTCAGTGAAATCTGCATTGTGAAAACTATCTAATTCAGCCAAAAGTTTCTCTCGCACTGACGGTAGACGGTGAATCCAGTTTAATGCCCATGTTAAGGCTGAGGCTGTGGTTTCATGACCAGCGACCAGTAGAGTCATCAATTCATCACGTAACTCTAAATCACTCATGGGTTCACCATTTTCATCACGCGCTGACATCATCAGGGAGAGAATATCATTTCGGGATGGGTCTGGATGATCTCTGCGTTCTTGAATTTCCGCGTATAGTAGCTTGTCAATTTCCCCCCGCTGACGAAGGAAATTTCCCCAAGGACTCCAGCGACCTAAATCTAGACGTAATGCGGGGATAAAGGATAGAGAAGCACGCAAGGAAGAGGATGTTAACTCTAAAATTGAGCATAAACGTGTTTGCAATTGAGTATAACGTTCACCTTCATATAGACCAAACACGGCTTGTAAAATTACCCGCAAAGCAATTTCTTGCATGGAATCACGCACAGAGAAAGCTTTACCAATTTGCCAACTACTGATAACTTCTTTGGTGATGTTAGTAATAATATCACCGTAAGATTTCATGCGATCGCCATGAAAAGGCGGTGTTAGCAATCGTCGTTGGCGTTGATGAGTTTCTCCTGAGATTAGTAATAAGGAATTATTCCCTAATAATGGTTGTAAAATTTGGGCTGAACCTTTAGAATCTAGGCTTTCTAAATGAGTAGTAAAAATCTCTTGAATTGCTTGGGGATGGCTGATAAATACGATTGGCTGTTTGTTTGTTAGCCATAGAGTAAAAAAATCACCATGAGCTTTGGCAGATGCTTCCATTAGCTGTAAGGGATGATAAATCCACTTTCCTAGCTGCATAAATTTTGGCATTTTGGGACTATCTGGAAGTTTCATGACCAATGCTCCTGTTAGCAGTATTCATCCTAGACTAGCAAAAGCCGAAAAAACTGGAAAAATTCTTTATAAAATCTGTCTATAGATATTTTATACAAACAGGCGATCGCAACTAAACTGACAAGGCAACGTTTATTTTTTATACATATTTATATGATAGATATTTATATACTTGATCTACTTCTCATTGGGCTATTGCTACTAGTAGTAACACTATGCTCAGGTTGGATTACACGCCTACCACTTTCCTTTGCTTTGATATATCTGTTGGTGGGTATATTTCTAGGTTCTGAAGGTTTAGAAATGATCCAACTGAGAGAGAATAATGTATTTAATGCCAAAATCCTCGAAAAGATAACAGAATTTGTAGTGATTATTTCTGTCTTTAGCTGTGGCTTAAAAATCATCCATCCTCTGCGCTGGCGAGTGTGGAATATTACAGCACGGCTGATTATTTTGTTAATGCCGATTTCTATTGTAGGCTTGGCAATTGTTGGCAGATTATTTTTAGGGATGAATTGGGGAGAAGCAATTTTACTAGGAGCAATTCTTGCACCCACTGATCCAGTACTAGCTTCAGAAGTACAACTTACAGATACTAAAGATAAAGATGAATTACGCTTTGGGTTAACTTCTGAAGGCGGATTAAATGATGCGTTAGCTTTTCCCTTTGTTTATTTTGGCATTTATGCCATGAAAGATAATAATTGGCATAATTGGTTTAAAAATTGGTTACTAGTAGATGTAATTTGGGCGATCGCAGCCGGAATGGTGATGGGTTTTCTAGTAGCAAAATTAATAGTTTGGGTTGATCAAAAAATCCAAAAAAAGCGTGCGGCTGATGCACTCATGGAAGATTTTGTTGCTATTAGTGCCATTTTAATTACTTATTCTTTAACAGAAATTATCAACGGTTACGGATTTTTAGCTGTGTTTGTGGCTGGGTTAATTGTCCAAGATAGTTATAGAAATCCTGAAAAACCAATGGCACAATTAGAATTTATTGAAAGACTAGAAAGGTTATTAGAAGTAGGAACAATCTTATTATTAGGGTCAATCTTATTATGGCGACCAATGCTCAATTATGCCTCTCAATCTATCATAGTCATAGTTTTATTATTCTTAATAATTCGACCTGTAGGAGCATGGATTAGTACCATTGGTAAACGTCCATTAAATTCCCAACGCCGGAGATTCCATCCTGCAACCCGTTGGCTATTTGGTTGGTTTGGAATTCGTGGCGTTGGTTCTTTATATTATCTTGCCTATGCCTTTAGTCACGGTTTAAAAGGAGAAGTCAGTGAGCAGATTTCTTGGATAACTTACACCACTATTGTTGCTTCTGTAGTTGTGCATGGTATTTCGGCGACACCTTTAATGAACTGGTATGAACAACAAGTAGCGACAAAGCCATTAGCTTCTCACACTACCATCGGAGAGTTAGACGATAAGTAAATTCCAGAGAATAAAATCTGCAAAGAGTAAAAAGAATAATTACTTTAGAAAAATAGGGAATCCACATAAATAAATATAGTGGATTCAATAAGTCCAATGTAATTGGAAGATTCAACGGCTTACCTAACTTATAAGTTGATGCTCAATTTTCATGTTGCGACTTGCCATAGTTTGTGTGAATTGATCTGTTGTGAGTGCAGCTTCTACTGGCCAAACTCCTGGTTTTTTCAGTTGACCTGATAACAATAATTGGGCAATACTACCTGTACCATAGCCAGCCGCAATTGCTGTATTTCCATGTATTAGAGTTGAAGAATAAACAGCATTTTGACTGTTGATTTTGCCTGTAACTTCTACACGCACTGCTACACCAATACCGCTAAACACATTTGTAACATCTGTCATCAAATGACTAACATGAGATAAAAATTCAATTGTGCTATGACGCTGCATCCATGATTTAGGGAAAACATGAGCAGCTATCCAAGTGAGATGATTATAAAAATCTGGGACTGAACCAAACTTAGTAATTACAGTTTTGACATTAGGAAAGGCTTGAGGAATTGTAAAAGTTTCTGGCATATCAAACCAGTAAACCCCACTACGTTTATACGGTGAGGGAAAATCCACAACCTCTCTCTCACTATAGGGTTTAACTAATTGCCATTTACCATTTATCCAAGCTTCAAAAGGATGCTGCAATCCTAGGAAAGTCGTCCGCATAACTGTAATTCCAGCACCGCCAGAACCAGCTACTAAATAACTTAAATGTACCTTTTCTGGCTCATGGAACTGCTCAATACCTTGGCGTGCCATGCTATTAGAAATACCAGGAAAAATTCCTGTATTCACAATAGCTGTCACTCCGGTATCTATAGCTTGTTGATGATAATTTAAAGCCTTACTAGTAAAAGAACGGTGGTCACTGACATCTATATAGTTAACACCTTGTTCAATGCAGAGTTTGAGAACATTTGCATCACGGTAATGAAACGGCCCGGCACAGTGAACCACTAGATCAGAATTAGCGATCGCCTCCCGCAATTTCTCCACCTCTGCTAAATCCAACACTAGCAAGGGGAACTCAGCACCCTGATCTATCTGTGGGGAACGTCCCGTGATAGTAACTTTTGCTTGTGTGTGAGTAGCTATATCCTGGGCTACACTGCTACCAATGCGCCCCCGTCCTCCCAGAATTAAAACGCGGTCTGTCATCACTCCCTGTGGGCAACAATAACTCTATTTGACCAGTTTTTTGTCACATTGACATCAGTTACAAGTAAGACTTTAGTTATTAGCTTTTCTTTCTTACCCCTGAACCCCTCACGAAAAAACTCTTCCCAAGAAATCAATTATTTCTGTCCAAGCTGAAGTGGTGGCGGCTGAGTCGTAGCGATAACCATCATCGCGCATGAATGTGTGTTCTGCTGCATACAGGTGTACTTGATGAGGGATTTTGGCTTGTTCTAGGGCTGTAATTAAGGTTTTTCGGTCGTTTTCTGGGATGTGGGGGTCGAGAGTACCTAGGATTAATAACATTTCACCCTTAATTTCATTTACCCTATGGATGCTGTCAGCAACTCCTTGACCTAGTTTGCCACTAGGGATACCTGTAGGGTAGCAGCAGACAGAGGCTTTAATTTCGTGGGCGAAGGCAGTTCTAAAGGCTAAATGACCACCAATACAAAAACCGAGAGTGCCGATTTTGTTAGGGTTAACTGTACTTTCTGCCTGAAGGAAGTTAATCATAGCACGGCAATCTGCATCATATTCTGCGATCGCAGTCCGCCTGGCATCATCATTACCCCGCATTCTCCCCAAGTCATCCGGCTCAATAACTGTACCAATTGGCTCAACTCGATGAAAAATTTCCGGTGCTGCTACTACATAACCAAACCCAGCTAGGTAGTTCACTAAACGCATCATAGCACCGCCCAACTGGTAGATGTCGCTATAAAACAAAATCCCAGGGTAAACTCCTGCGGGTTTAGGCGCAGCAATATAAACCCGCATCAAGCTGTCATCTACCCTCAACTCTACATTGCGCTTAGTAATCTGCACTTTTTTCGCTCCATCTCATGCTTTCACTAGCTTCTACACGATTGAATCAGAAAATCGGGATTTCAACCGAAATCAGAAGTTGAAAGCATTCCACCTCCAACTTCTAACTCATTAATCACTTTAATTTATCCTTTTAACAAAAAAGACTATTTGCTCCTATCTTTGGAAAGACGTAAATTAAAACTCATCGAAGCGAACACAACCTTAATTAACCAAAAGTTGCAGTATGAATCCTACTAAAAATACATTATCAAATCAATCTTCTCAATCTTCAATTGTAGAGAAACATCAAGACACATCCACAGAACCATTAACTCGTGGACAACGCCTAGCTGATAAATTAGCTAGTCATGTAGGTTCTTGGAAATTTCTCATTTGTCAAAGTACGATTTTAGCAGGATGGGTAGGAATGAACTTAACACCAGGAGTTCCCCACTGGGATGAGTCACCATTCATTTTACTTAATTTAGTATTTTCATTTGCTTCGGCTTACACAGCACCCATTGTATTAATGAGCCAAAATCGTCAGTCTGATACTGATCGCCGAAATGCTGATATTGACCATCAAGTAAATCTCAGAGCTAGCCAAAATATTGAACTACTACATCAAAAATTAGATGAATTACATTCTCAAAAACTCAACGAACTGACTCAAATAATTAAAGAGCAGCAACAAGTAATTAATGAATTGAAAGTAACTTTAGTACCTGCTTCTAAAGATAGTAAAGAGATGAAAGTGAGTTTATTACCAGGTTTGCATATACAAACTAACAGTAAATTTTCCCAAAAAACTGCTAGTAATAAACTTTTTACCCTTGACCAACCTATTAGTGATAATCACAAAGTTGTAGACAAGGTGAGTCTTCACTAACAATTATCATTGTACTCTATCATTTGTCTCTTACTATAAATCGATACATTTGTAGGGTAGACCCTAGACTATCGAATTTAGAACTTTTTGAAACTAATTAAATATTTGCGTTCTTTGAGGAAATTCTCAAAGTGGAATTATACTTTTGGCACTACATTCTCAGCAAATACAGTCTCCCTATTGAACTGGAAATACTACATCTGCACGCTTCATTAAGTAGCAATTTCCCCAGTATTTGCAGACATAAACTCACGCGACTTGAAATATTACCAACTAGAAAATTAAGAAGGACTAGAAATGAGCGAACTTATTACTGCAATTTCTACGGGCATCACAGCTTTTACAGCCACAAACCTCGATGATTTAGTCATCCTCACACTCTTATTCTCTCAAGTGAATGCAACTTTGCGCCGTCGGCATATTGTTATCGGTCAGTATTTAGGTTTCTGCACTCTAGTTATTGCTAGTCTAGTTGGTTTTTTAGGAGGTTTAATAGTACCATCTCAATGGATTGGGCTTTTGGGTTTAGTACCGATCGCCATTGGATTAAATCGTTGGCTGAATGCAGATAGCGATTTATATTCTGAGACAGAATCAGCAATAGAATTGTCTCATTCTGCGACGTTCGCTAGTTTTTTATCTCCTCAAGCTTATAGTGTAGCAGCTATTACTATTGCTAACGGTAGTGATAATGTTGGAATTTATATGCCGTTATTTGCCCATTGTTCTGTGGCAGATTTGCTAGTAATAATCATGGTGTTTTTATGCTTAGTAGGTGTGTGGTGTTATCTGACTTATAAACTTACTTGTCAGAATGCGATCGCTAATTTACTCACCCGTTATGGTAATAATTTAGTCCCCTTTGTCTTGATAGGTTTGGGTGTATTTATTATCTTAGATAGTGCTTCACTAAATCCCATTGCTTTGACGGGTACCTGTCTATGTTTAATAGGTCTGCTCAAAGTAATTCAAACTTCTAAATTCAAAACTCAAAGTTTATAATTTTCAAACATATGAAAGCCTTCTCTATTTCTGTAATATTCTTGGTGTTGGGAATAAATTTCTTAATTTCCTTTACAGCTTTAGCAGATACACATCTTCCTCTAGCTAATAACTTTGAAGTTGGTCAAAAAGTTATCTGGCTATACAAAAATCGTCCCGATGCTGCTGATGTTCAAAAGATTCCGGCTGAAGTAGTTAAGTTAAGCCCTAAGCAAGTGCAAATTAAAGTACGTAAAAATAACAATGAATTTATTAATCGCTGGGTAAGCCCTACAAGACTGGAAATTTTTCCTAAAATTCAAGATTCACCATCACATTAAATCAGCATCGCCAACAGAGTATTCAGCAGCTAATAATTACTCAAATCAAGGAGAAAATATGCAGTTCATTAAAATTATAATCGTCGCTTTTGTGTTGATTGCCAACTTAACAATTGCTCAACCATCTTGGGCTAGTAAAGATTTCACTAAAGGGACTGATTATACTGAAGTAACTCAGGAACTTAATCAACTCATCAGTGTGCAAGATACTCCAGAGCAAGCTGGCTATACACCTGAACAATTTCAAGAAAGACTATCACAATTGCAATATCAAAAGTCTGTGATGGAAACAGCTAAAAAGCGAGCGCAATGTCTGAATGAAACCGGAAAAACTTTAGGAATTTATGCTAATAAAGGGAAAAAATCTCCCACACAACTTTACTACTTAGCTGCAGGTCAAATTACAGATGATGATTGGGATTGTGATGGCCTATACTTACCCGCAGGTTCTCAGGTAGTGTTAAGTCCGAATACTCCAGTGGAAGAACTAACTGAAGCAATCGCCGTTAAGTTTGTGGATGGTACACAATCAATCGCTAGAACTAATCCGGCTACTGGTGCAATTGAATTGAATGTTGCACCTGCAAAAATCTTCAAAGCTGGCGAAAGCAACTGGTCATTACCCACGTTATCTCAAGCAGAGATTGACGCACAAGTTCCTAGTAAACAGCTCATTGACTAATACTTTTGACTATATAGCGATCGCATAAACTCTCGCTAGACCAAATCACACTTTAACTCCTCCTAATTAAGAGGGGTTTTTTGTTGATGTCATGGGAATTTGCTGACTCAGTAACGAAAAATAAAGCTTGATTGAACTTTAACTCTATGATATCTATAATACTTTCAAATAACGGTATCCCGCTCAAGATACCGTAAATAAAGGAGTATTACGGATGAGCAAGTCGCAGCATCGAGCGCAATTAAGCCATGACTTAATTGTGGGAATGCAGGTTTGTGTTGTGCGAGTTTTGCAGGTTTTGCAGATTTCTTACCAACATATAGTTATCTGGCTAAAGGGCGGTAATCTCCGCAGCTTTATCGGTCTTTTTTTAGTTGGGGCTATTTTAAGTTTAGCGATCGCATCCTGTGCTGGAAACAGAGCTTTCAGCCAACCTGCTGATATCAAGTTGAAGCTTGTTTCGTTCTCCGTAACTAAAGTTGCTCATGACCAAATCATTCCCCAATTTATCGCTAAGTGGAAGCAAGAACACAATCAAAATGTCATCTTTGAGCAGAGTTATGGGGGTTCTGGCACACAAACTGCGGCTGTAATTGCCGGTTCACAAGCCGCAGACATAGTACACCTAGCACTTCCTTTAGATGTTAATAAAATTCAGCAAGCAGGTTTGATTAAACCGGGTTGGGAAAACAGATCACCGAGAAATGGTATTGTGAGTAAATCTGTAGCGGCGATCGTGACCCGTGAAGGCAACCCTAAAGGGATCAAAACTTGGGCAGACTTGGCAAAAGACGGTGTAACATTAATTGCAGCTAATCCAAAAACTTCTGGTATTGCTATTTGGGAATTTTTAGCTTTATGGGGTTCAGTGACTCTCACTGGCGGTGATGAAACAACAGCATTAAATTACGTAACTAAAGTTTATAAAAACACGCCAATTCTGACAAAAGATGCTCGTGAAGCCAGTGATTTATTTTTTCAGAAAAATCAAGGTGATGTCTTAATCAACTATGAGAATGAGATAGTTTTAGGCAAAAAAACCGGAGCAAAGCTGCCTTACATAGTACCATCTGTTAATATTTCTATTGATAATCCTGTCGCCATCGTTGACCGAAATGTTGATCAACATGGTACAAAAAAAGTTGCGGAAGCATTTGTTGATTTCTTGTATTCCAAAGCAGCCCAGCGCGAATTTGCCAAATTACAATATCGTCCTGTTAACCCTACTGTGACTCAAGAAGTAGTATCGCAATATCCCCAAATCAAAACTTTATTTACATCGCAAGATTTAGGTGGTTGGGATCTAATTCAGAAAAAGTTTTTTGTTGATGGGGCAATTTTCGATCAAGTACAAGCTGCCAAAAAAGTATCAGCAATTTAAACATAACTTGCAAATCATTGGATTAAATATTTTATGAGCTTTCATCGCCTCTTGAAAGATAGCTTTTATCTTACAACATTCATGCTTATTGCTAACCTAATCACAGGTTGTAACAGTGGTAAAGAATTGCAAAATCAGGTTAGTATTGATGGTGCAGCCGTAGGTTTTCCAATTTCTCTAGCAGTTGCGGAAGAGTATAGTAAAGTTAAACCGGACGCACAAGTTAGTGTTGCTTCCAGTGGGACTGGTGGCGGTATCAGTAAGTTTTGTAATGGTGATATTGATATTGTTGGGGCTTCTCGTACTATTAGAGATGAAGAAATCAAAAAATGTCAAAGTCAGAAGATTGAATTTATTGAATTACCTATAGCTTTAGATGGCATTGCTGTGATTGCTAATCGTCAAAATAGCTTTGCTAAATGCCTCTCAATTAAAGAATTAGACAAAATTTGGAGTGCTAAATCAGACGGTAAAATTTTGACTTGGAGTCAAGTTAATCCCAAGTTTCCTCATGAAAAACTCAAGCTGTATGCTCCAGCTTCTGATACAGGAACATTTGATTATCTGACTCAAGCTGTGACCGGTAAAGCCAAGAACGGTCGGACAGATTACACTCCTAGTCACAATCAAAACCTACTGGTACAAGGGGTAGCAGGTGATGCAACAGCTTTAGGTTATGTGGGCATATCTTACTACATTCAAAACCAGGACAAACTCAACTTAGTTGCAGTAGAAAGTCCCAACGGAAAATGTGAAAAACCCGTTCCCGTGGATAATGTCATCAAAAATATTTATACACCGTTGTCCCGTCCTTTATTCATTTATGTTAGTAAAAAATCATTAGATACTAAGCCAGCAGTCAAAGAATTTGTCGAATTTTATCTAGAAAATTCTTGGAAATGGGTAGATAGTGTTGGCTATGTGGCTCTACCTGATGAGGCTTACATCAAAGTCAAACAAAAATTTGCTATTGGTGAAACTGGGACGAAATTTAAAAAAGCTAAACCAGGTCAACCAATCACTAATTTTATTTAAATAAATTCTTTAGTCCTGAGCTTGTTTATGCCTAATACAAATCCTCCAGATAATTCATATCCAAGATTTCGACAATCCTTGGAAAAAAATGCCTCAGAAGATATCTCAGAAAAGATTATTGCAGCCATTTTATTTGCTTGTGCTTTAGTTTCTGTGTTAACTACTACTGGGATTGTTGTGATTATCTTTCAGGAGACATTTGGCTTTTTCCAAGAAGTTTCTTTAGCGCAATTCTTCCTGGATACTAAATGGACACCGCTATTTGCTGATAGACATTTTGGTGTCTGGCCCTTGATTAATGGTACATTCTTAACAACAGCGATCGCAATGGCAGTAGCGATTCCTCTAGGTTTATCTTCAGCTATTTATTTAAGTGAATATGCTCAACCAAAAGTAGCTGCAATTTTACGCCCAGCCGTGGAACTTTTAGCAGGAATACCAACAGTAGTCTATGGTTATTTTGCCCTGTTATTCATCACACCATTGCTCAGAAATGTGATTCCGCTAGAACTATTCAACGCCTTAAGTGCAGGATTAATGATGGGAGTGATGATTACCCCTACTGTTGGTTCTATCAGCTTAGATGCAATCAAAGCTGTTCCCATATCTTTGCGAGAAGGGGCTTATGCTTTAGGTATTACCAAATTAGAAGCTATTTTTAGAGTCGTGCTGCCAGCCGCACTTTCTGGAATTATCGCTGCAATTATTCTGGGTATTTCTCGCGCGGTGGGTGAAACTATGACTGTTGTAATCGCTGCTGGACAACAGCCAAAACTGACGATCAACTTTGCAGAATCCGTAGAAACAATGACAGCTTACATGGCGCAAATTTCTGGCGGAGATAGTCCACGCGGAAGTCTAAATTTCAAAACATTATATGCCGTAGGTGCGCTGTTGTTTTTAATTACCCTAGCTTTGAATATTGTCAGTTACTGGGTTGCTAACCGTTTTAAAGAAAAGTACGACTAATAGATTATGACTACTGCTTATCAACCAGATGATTATCTAGATTCAACAACGGAATTTACTGATAATATTGAACAACGAGAGACTGTAGGAAAAGTATTTGAACTCCTATTTTTATTGGGGTTATTTATTGGTATATTCATTTTAGCATTGCTACTTTTTGATATTTTTCAAGACGGATTAGCGAGATTTTTAGCCCCCGGTTTCTTAACGGAAACTCCTTCTCGCTTTCCCGAACAAGGTGGTATACGCCCAGCAATTATCAGTAGCATTTTATTAGGAATTGTTGTGATTGTGGTGACAGTTCCTATTGGTGTCGGAGCAGCTTTATATCTAGAAGAATATGCACCCAAAAATTGGTGGACAGAAATTATTGAGATTAATATCAGCAATTTGGCAGGAGTTCCTTCAATTGTCTATGGATTGTTGGGTTTAGGAGTTTTTAATTATTTATTAGGTTTTGGCCCGGCTTTAATCTCTGGTGCGTTGACGCTATCTTTATTATCTTTACCAGTAATTATTGTGACATCTAGAGAAGCCATTCGTGCCGTTCCCAATTCCTTACGTTATGCGTCTTACGGATTAGGTATTACCAAATGGCGAACGATTCGGAGTCATGTCATACCCTACGCTATTCCTGGTATTTTGACAGGCGTAATTATTTCTATATCTCGCGCTATTGGTGATGCAGCTTCTTTAATTGTTGTCGGTGCTGTAGGTTTTCTAACATTCAATCCTAGTTTATTCCAGAGATTCATGGCATTACCCATTCAAATTTATAGTTATATTACTCGTCCAGAACCGGGTTTTGCAAATGCAGCCGCAGCAACAATTATTGCGTTGTTAGTCTTGATTTTAGCTTTAAATGGTGTAGCTATTTATATTAGACAACGCTTCACTATCAATTAATTTATAGAGTGATTTTTGGCTAGTTACGGTTATTGGGAGAACAAACAAAATGCTATACAGCAACAATATAAATCAATCGGATACAACCACAGTTAATCAACAAGACAATTATGTCTTTAATGTTGAAGGTGTGAAAGTATATTATGGGGGATTTTTAGCACTCCTAGATGTCTATTTGCAGATTCCAGTAAAACAAATTATTGCATTTATTGGCCCTTCAGGATGTGGTAAAAGTACGCTGCTACGTTGCTTCAACCGCATGAATGATTTAATTCCGGGAGCTAGGGTAGAGGGTAGATTAAATTATCGCGATCGCAACATTTACGACCCCAAAATTAATTCTGTCAAATTACGCCGCCAAGTGGGAATGGTGTTTCAAAGACCGAATCCCTTTCCCAAATCAATCTATGAAAACATAGCCTTTGGGCCGCGTGCTAATGGTTATAAAGGAAATGTAGATGAATTAGTGGAAGATTCCCTCAGACGCGCCGCTATCTGGGATGAAGTCAAAGACAAACTTAAAGAGAAAGGAACTGCATTATCTGGTGGACAACAGCAAAGACTTTGCATTGCCAGAGCGATCGCCATGAAGCCAGATGTCTTATTAATGGATGAACCATGCTCTGCTCTTGACCCCATCTCCAGCCGTCAGGTAGAAGAACTCTGCTTAGAACTCAAGCAGCAATACACCATCATCATGGTCACTCACAATATGCAGCAAGCTTCCAGAGTGGCAGATTTTACAGCCTTCTTCAATACAGAAATTGACGACCAGAGCAAACGCCGGGGAAAACTAGTCGAGTTCAGTCCCACAGTGCAGATGTTCAGTTCTCCGCAAACCAAAGAAGCAGAAGACTATATCAGTGGACGTTTTGGGTAAGGAATTTGATCTAATACCAATTCTCTATGAAGTTGTACCAAATAAATGATGTAGAGACGTTGCATGCAACGTCTCTACAGTGCTGTTGAGGGTTAACTGTTAACCCTCAACAAACCTCTGGAATGACTAAAAGCGTAATCCCTTGTTTCTCCCCCTTCTTACTCCTCTCATCTACAAATATTCACGCTACTATCAGAAAAACGCATCTCTGGTAAATCTGTGAAAAAACGAGTTACCCTCACCTTTCCCAAACGAGCAATCCAAATGCCGGTGACTTATGTACTAGCGAAAGACTTCAATGTCGCGGCTAATATTATCCGCGCACAAGTTGCTCCGAATCAAATAGGTAAGCTAGTTGTAGAATTATTGGGAGATATCGATCAATTAGATGCAGCGATCGAGTGGATGCGATCGCGCCACATTAATGTTTCCTTGACTTTGGGAGAAATTGTGGTTGATGAGGATGTTTGTGTTCACTGTGGTTTGTGTACTGGGGTTTGTCCTACCGAAGCCCTCACTCTCAACCCAGAAACTTTTAAACTGACATTTACGCGATCGCGTTGTATTGTTTGTGAACAGTGCATTCCCACCTGTCCAGTCCAAGCAATTTCCACTAATCTTTAACCCAGCCGAAAGACATCAACTAGGACACCACTTTCATCTACTAGGCGATCGGGGGCGGGAGAGTCATAAACGACCAACAGGGAAGGTACACCAGCGATCTCTGAAAATAGAGTCATCCCTTCAGCACGATTATTGCGAGTACCATGCGGAATTTCTTGCACAAACTCTGGATTATTCATCACATTTTCTTGCAAATTTACACCATTCTTTAACCTATAAACTTGCACAGTTCCGTCTAAATCCATAGTCGGCCCAGCTAAAATTAATAAATCCTCGCCATCCCAACACAAATCTCGAATTCCCAAACCATTCAGCCAAACAAAATGCTTTTTATATTTTTGTTTTTCTATGCCGATTTTACGTAATGTTAATAGCCCAGGTAGGGAATTTTCTAACTCAATTTCCAAAATTATCGCCCAACCCCGCAATACAGGGCCACGCAACCCTAAAAAAATTCTTCCTTGATGAACTGCTAGACCTTCGATATCAAACCCATTATCTTTTCCTGGGATTTGAGCTTGGATAAAAGCACCCAAGTGCGGATCATTCATTAAAGCCGCCATCAATACATTACTGTCTTTAGTTAACTCTAATTTTGCTGCAATTAATTGTGTCTCTGGTTTTTTAGGATGTGAATAGGATTTGTATAACTGACCATCTACTAACGGTATTCTCCCCAGAACATAGCGGTTTTGTTCTGACTCAATCTTCGCTAACCTAGAAATATTTTTCTGCTCACTGTTATCAGGTTTAGTTTTTTTACGTTTGTAGCTATGTGAACCAACAAACCATAAATGATCATCATCACAAGCTAAACCTTCAATATCAATTTCCTCATCTTCTGGCCTAGGTAAACTAATAAACTCGGCTACGCGGAATTGTTTGTGTTCAGCAAACTTATCCTGCTCAACTAAAGACAACCGCTCAATTGTTGAAGTTTCATCCGAACCAAACCATAAATATTTCTTGTCGGTAATCATCACTGCTGACAAGTCTTTTCGATGCTCTTGAAAACCTGCTTGAAATGTAAGCAAAACTTGATTAATAAAAAGTGAATTCGTCATTTTCCCGAATCTCTTTAATCACAAATATTGTTACTACTTCCTTACCAGTCTCAGATTCCCAGTTTGTAGTCAGGACTGTAGTCCTGTGAATATTTAATAATCATCACTTTAATACTGCATTCACTAAGTTACTGCCGTTCAGGAAGCCATATTATTCTAGTGATTCATTGAATATACAACCATTAAAGTACTCAAAAATTAATCTATAATTATCCTCAATAGCTTAAAAAAATCGAGCATCTCAACCTCTGTAACAGCTATAAGTCAAAATACGGTTATTCAATGTATTGTGTATTACAAGGTTTAATAAGTTAGTCCTATTTTGCTGCTGATAATTATGAAACCTCAACACTCTTAACCCACAGCCAGCCCAAAAACACAACATCAAAACTAGAGAAATAGTTTTTATACTCCTAACTACTAACGGCTGAATTTTCCTTGCTTTTAATTACAATTCTAAAATCTCCTACTCATATACAAATACGAATATTAGGAGATAGATAGAAATTTTTAAGTAATGTTATTATGCAATAACCCGCTTAAGTAATTACTATAAACTATGGAATTAGCGACAGAATCTACAGTCAAAACGCTAGGAAACTACGCTTATCAGGCTATTCAAAAACACTTGAATAAAATACTAAAATGGGAAAAACCTGTTAAGAAAGATGAAGATCCAGAAGCATTACATCAAATGCGCGTAGGGATGCGTCGCTTACGCACAGCCATTAGTAGGTTTGATATAGTATTAGAGCTACCTCAGCCAGCTAATACCAAAAATATCGGTAAAATCGCTCGCCGTCTTGGTAATCTCCGCGACTTAGATGTATTAAAACACAGTTTAGAAACTATTTATCAACCAAACTTACCTACCAAAGAACAGAAATCTCTGCAAACAGCTTTTCATGCTTTAGCGAAACAGCGAGAAGATGCAGTTACTAAAACTTTAGCAACATTGAAGCATGAATCCTATCAATCTTTGAAACAAACTTTACAAGATTGGCTAGAGAAACCCGATTATAAACCCTTAGCATCTCTATCAATTCAGCAAGTATTACCAGATTTACTATTACCTGAACTGAGCCAATTTTTACTGCATCCTGGATTTTTAGTAGGTACTGACGTTGTAGATTCCGAAATCAAAATCAAGAGTGACTGGTCAGCAGAAAAGATAGAGAAATACTTGACAACTAAAGGTGAAACTCTGCACGATTTACGAAAACAAGCCAAGCGTTTGCGCTACCAAATGGAATTATTTACTGAATTATACGGTGAGTCTTACGCGGCGTATATTGCAGATGTCAAAAATATTCAAGATATATTGGGTAATATTCAAGATAGTGTAGTTATGGGTGAGTGGCTGATGGATGTATTTAAGTCAGAAATTAACACCAAGGTACCTACACTCACTAGCTTATTAGCTGCTAATCGTTACCAGTGGTGGCAAGAATGGCAACCATTACAGGAACGATATCTGCAAACGGAAAATAGACATAACTTTCATCTCACAATCTTGCATCCCGTTGTCACTGATTAGCTGACTCAAAAGAGTGTCAAGTTTTGTTGATGTAACGAGTCAAAACTATGATCTCTAGCGAGCAGACAAAGCGATGGGTGCTTCCAGAGACAAAACATAAACACTACTTTGGGGAATCTGCACCACGCGGGTATTTTCTGGGGAACGCAAACCGGAAATCAAACCAACTGCACTACCTAGCATTGCACCTCTGTCAAACTGATCTGGATCGCCGTTGCTAGAAAATCCCATGATGCTACCACCAATCCGACCCCAAATAGAACCATTTTCTACAGCTTTGTCATTAGCTCGCTTGTGGGTAATGGTTGTACCGGGAATGATTTGGCTAGACGCTTTAATGGCAACGATGCGGCCATTAATAACTATAGATTGAGCGACAATTTTTGCACCACCATCGCTGGGTTTAAGAACTATGGTGACAGGAGTATTTTCTGGCGCGATGGTATTACCTTGAGCATCTTTAATCGCACTAGCTAAAGGAACAGTGAGGGGATAATCTTTTTTTTGTCCCACATCGACTGTAACAGGAGCAGGAAAAGAAACAATGAGTGCTGTATCCTGAGGAATGCTAGTTTCTGGACTGACTAGCTGCGGTTGACTTGGTTCGGTGGGAACGGGTTGAGCCGTAGCTGGTAAAGTTAAAGAACCTAAAATAGACAGAGAACAAACGAGGCTTAAAAAGGTTTGAGTTTTCATAGTTGTATTTTCCTTTGATTTCAGTGTTTTTGGGCGTTAATCCCTACACTTAATCAATAGGTCGGTTATTTTGGATTTATGCAGCCTGTTGCGCAAAAAATGAAAAATTGTTTTTAGGTGTGAGAAATTGAGTATAGGGTTTAAATAACCTCTATTTTCTACAGCTTATCTTCCTATTACTGACCACTTACTGATCTTCATCGTTGATTTCGTAACAGCCAATGCCACCCTGAACCTTCGCGGGTTAACCAGCGATCGCCAAAATCGGGGTGATTATCATCTAAGTAAGGACTGTAAACTGGGTAATTGGAATAGTTGGAGTCATCTTGCACACGAATTCTGACATTGCGACAATTACCTTCTATTTCTATAGTGACAGTATCATTGCGTTCCAAATCAGAATTTAAGAGACTGTCTCTGATAATACGGCGTTTGCTTTCTTGCTCTTGTCTAAATTTGGGAACACAACGCACTCTCACCAAAGAGTTATCACGGGGATGATCTAATAGATAGGGTAAGATTTGCGAGTCTCGAATTGAGCGAGAAGGAGTTTCAGCACTGACTAAAGGTGCAACACTCAAAAACAAAGTTGTGGAGAGAGCAATAATTCCCCCTCCTAATTTGATGTTCATAGTTTCTCCTAGAGTAAATAAAGCAATTGCCAGGGTACTAACCCCGGCGTTGAAAGAATTCAAAATTCAAAATACTCCTTTCCTTCTCTACGAGAGGCTGCGCCAACGGAACGTTCCGCGGACAGAGAAGTAAGCAACAAAATTCAAAATTAATTTTTTTAGAATTAGAGGATCGAGGGAATTAAAGGTTGACCTTTACCCCTACACCCCTAATTATTATTTATCTTCAAGTAATTGGTTAACCTGTTGTCCGCGACGACCAACTTTAATTTCATAGCGGCGGGTAAGGTTATCTTGATAGTTCATATCTCTGGCAGCAGCAGAATTTACAAACGCATCGCAATTTTTCCCTTGAACTACTGTGGAAGAATTGCTGTTACGTTCTTCTGTGCTGTTGCTGCGGCTATCTTTGGATTCGCTGTTACTTTGATTTCCTTGGCTACTACCATTACCACTGACTCCAATACCGAAGATGCTGACTCCACCGCCACCGCCATCATTGTGGCTGCGAGAAGAACTAGAACGAGTGCTGGTAGAAGTGGCTAAAGCAATTTTGCTGCTGCTGCTGCTGGTGTTGCTACCTAAACCAACATCGCTACACAAAGCGCGGGGGTCTTTCGCTAATGTGTTGGGATCAACCCAAGATTGATGGTCGCCTAAGCCTTGAATTTCAGTGTTACCAACTGGGTTACTCGTAGGTGCGGGAGTGCTGGGGTTAGAGTTACCGACTGCACTGGGTATCACGTTCCCTGGCTTGAAAACACCTGCGGGTTTCACATCGAAAGGCCCAGCAAAAGCTGGAAGAGTGCTGGTCAAAAGTGCGGTAGCGGTAAGTAAAGAACCAGTTAAGTGACGCAATTTCATGGTCATGTACCTCAAGTTTCAGTGTTGATGTGTACTTTGGGTTTCAACCCCTTCACTGAATCAATAGGTTGACCTTTGTAGGTTTATGCAACTCCTTACTGCCTTTCTGTAGTAAAAATCTCAAACTTAGTTTTGAGGGGTTTGTAGTCAGCACTTTAGTGCTGGGAAAGACCAAGATTAAAGTCCTGACTACAAACTTGTTTACCTGACTTTCCCCTAATATTTACATTAATTAATTGGTGGTTTGTTATACATTTGCGATAAATGGGTTTAATAATGAAGCTAGAAATTTTGTTGTTTTAACCGACACTATGCAGTATCCACTGGAACTTACATTTAAACTCTGGGCGTTAGCACCACAAATATCTGTTGCGGATTCCCAAGGTAATTTAGTTTTCTACGTTAAGCAAAAATTATTTAAACTCAAGGAAGCAATTACCATCTTTGCTGATGCAGAGCGTACACGTCCTCTGTACTACATTAAAGCCGATCGCATTATTGATTTCTCGGCTCGTTATGAATTCACTGATAGTAACGGTACTTATATTGGTGCAGTTAAACGCCGTGGTTTAAAATCCTTGTGGAAAGCTCGTTATGATATCTTCGATGGCGAAGCGACTAACCTGAATATTCAGGAACAAAATCCTTGGGTGAAGGTTGCAGATGCGCTATTTGCAGAAATTCCAATTTTAGGGTTATTCACAGGTTATGTGTTCAATCCTGTGTATTTGGTCAGCCGGGCTGACGGGACAGTGGTGATGCGGTTAGAGAAAATACCTACCTTTCTCTCTCGGAAATTTATCATTAAAACTGTTGATCAAATCAGCGATCGCGAAGAGCAACAAATTTTATTAAGCTTGCTGATGATGTTGCTATTAGAAAGAAATCGTGGTTAGTCGGACGCAGTTAAAAGTCAACAGTCAAAAGCGAAAATTCTTTTAACTTGTGACTTTTAACTTATTTCTTCCCAATTATGTCAGGTACACCCTAACCCATGAAATCTCGCAGATGAATTCAACAAGATGTACCTTTCTCAAACAAGACACGCTATCAACTAACCAATTAATTTCTGCCAACTCATTGGCCCAACAATTGCATCAGCCAATAAACCATTCTGCCGCTGAAACTTCTTGACTGCTGCTTCTGTTTGTGGGCCAAAAATACCATCAGCATCAACACCTACTCGATATTGTATGTATCTGACTACTGGGCCACCAGCATGGTTAGGTCTAAGTATGCGTTTGGCTAAAATCTGATTAATAACACTCCAAGTAGTTTCTCCTACAATCCCCGTTTGTTCGATGCCAACAATCCCTTGAAACTTTTCTATGGCATATTTAGTTTCGACATTGAGTTGATTATTTTCAACTAGCGACTTACCGTTTTTATCAGTAATTTTGAGTCTATTTAGAGACTTTTGTAGCCTCATTACACTGGTATCTATATTCTGTTCTTCATCTGGAACAGAGTTTACGGGAATAGTAGGTAGTTTACCTGTTAAACCTTTCACAATAGCATTGGCTGTTGCTTCGGCATTAAACAGATTCATATCTTTTTGGGAATCAATGAAGCAACATTCCACAAGAATTGCTGGCATATTCGTATTTCGCAAGACAAATAAGTGAGAACCACTTTTCACCCCACGATTAAAATATCCTAATTTAATAATTTCATCTAATACAGGTTGAGCAATTCTTCTACCTGCTTCACTAGTTGCAAATACTTCTGTGCCGTTAGCTTGTCCGTTAAAAGCATTAAAATGGATAGAAACGAAAACTTCGACTCTAGCCGCATTAGCTTTGTTACATCTTTGTGAGAGTGAATCTCTAACAGAAGCGGCTCTATCTGGTTTGCAAGATACTACTTCATGACCTAAAGCTTGTAACTTAGAGATAACTTTAGTACCAACATCTACAGTTAAATTATCCTCAAATCTTATTCCTCTAGCTCCGGTATCCGGCGGGCAATTGTGACCAATATCAATTCCATATTTCATGAGTTGATCCTCACATAATTTTTCCAATACGGTAAATGCTGTTCATTTTTGATGTTGATTTTGTGCGATCACCAACGGCAGGGCGGAGCATCGTCGCCTCTGGTGGGGCGTAGCATCGTCGCTATGAAAGTGAATGACACAAGATATTGCGGAAATAACTCTATTGACCAAGTTCGTATTTTAACAAAAAAAATTTAGTCAATAGTTATTAGTTATTCTCCACTGCTCAGTACCCAATGACGGCAGTTGCTACAAGTCGGGCATTGCCGACGACACTTGCTACAAGTCGGGCATTGCCCGCCCAACGCACTGCCTCCCCATACTCCATTCCCAATGCCCTACTTCTTCTGTGTGGTAAACACGCACCACATTACGAACACTGTCAAACCTATATAGGTAGACACAGTTAACCACTCTTGCCAGCTGCCAGATAGATTATTCATCAGTAAAAATGCGGTAAATAACTAGAAATGCTCTTCTATTCTCCAATCTACGCGCTTATACTATCAGTAGATTCCTGGATTGATTTTCTCAAAAAACTTTGCCATCTTTCCGGAAATCACCAAAGTGCAGTGGTATTACTGATTAGTACAGCTAAGTACAACGATTTATACAGAAACTTTATATTGAACCCTTTGGGGAATATATCCCCTTTACAATTCTCAAAAGCCCGGTGATTAAAGCCGGGCTTTTGGTTTTGATATTTAGATAGCGAGGCATAAAATTTTATATTTGATATATTCCTGTGGTAGCAAACAGCATCATCTCATTTTTGAGTAGATTAACAATAGGCTATCTTTGGAACAGTTATGACTTTTGTGAGAGATGACGATTTGGTGTTAGTTGTCGGTGCGACTGGTGGAGTGGGACAACTGGTAGTAGGAAAACTTTTAAAGAAGGATGTTAGAGTACGCATCCTGACACGGAACACTCAAAAAGCTACAGAAATGTTTGGTGACAAGGTGGAAACTGTAGTTGGGGATATCCGCAAATCCAGCACACTCAACGCCGCAGTCGAGAATGTCACTCAAATTATTTGTTGTACCGGAACTACTGCTTTTCCTTCTACTAGATGGGAATTTGACCCCGAACCTAACTTAATTGATTGGGTCAAAATTTTTCTGGATGCTGACTACAGAGAAGCAAAAGCGAAAAATACACCGGCAAAAGTCGATGCTGAGGGTGTGAGTAATTTGGTGGCGATCGCACCGCGTACTCTCAAAAGGTTTGTTTTTGTCTCATCTGTCGGAATTCTGCGCAAGAATCAAGCACCTTTTAATATTCTCAATGGCTTTGGTGTCCTGGATGCTAAACAGAAAGGTGAGCAAGCAATTATTAATTCAGGACTACCCTACACAATTATTCGTCCTGGACGTTTGATTGATGGCCCTTATACTTCCTATGATCTCAACACTCTCCTGAAATCCACTACAGGCGGTAAGTTAGATGTAGTCATCGGTAAAGGTGATACCCTAGCTGGGGATGCGAGTAGAATTGATGTTGCGGCTGCTTGTGTCGAATCTATTTTTTATCCCTCTACAGAAGGGCAAGTTTTTGAACTAGTTAATAAGGGAACAAGACCGCCTGTCATTGACTGGGAAAAACTCTTTTCGCAGTTAGAAACTGAATAAATAAATCTTACTTTTACCTTTCTGCACTAGCCATAACA
Organism: Trichormus sp. M33_DOE_039; assembly: GCA_015296085.1. Classification (GTDB taxonomy): domain Bacteria; phylum Cyanobacteriota; class Cyanobacteriia; order Cyanobacteriales; family Nostocaceae; genus Trichormus. Next base: position 176,337 of record DVDT01000050.1, read on the forward strand.
CATCCACATGCTAGTAGAAAAGCTAAGGTCGTCCCTACTGCACCTATGACGGGTGTAATGTTTTGGGGTTGGGGAAGGAATACACCAAATAAACTCATGGCTAATGAAAATCCACCGAAGTACATTCCTATTCCCAAGCCTGACCAACGTTGAGGCATTAATCCTAAAGCAAAGGGAATTGTGCCGTTAATAATTAAACTAAAGCCTAGGATAATTAGTAATAAAAAAGCAATTGGTAAACCAGCGAAAACTATTAACAGCATAGTAATAATGGTGAGACCAATACCAATCAACATGGCGCGACTGTTGCCGATTTTAACAGCAAACCAACCAGACGGGAGTGAGGCAAAAGCGATCGCTAGTCCTACCGCCACCATTAGCCAATCATTTTGACCAAATTGTGCCTGTAAAGTCTTACTGACAGCATCCATGAGTAAGCGAGAACCCCAACCAATACCAAAACCAGCCCCCAAAATTAAACTGAGTTCTGACCAAGGTATGGGGTTGATTGCTGCGTGATGTTGGTCAACTGGCTTATCGGGAGGGGTAACTATGCGTAATGCAGCTGTTACTGCTAATAAGACAAAGGAAGCGATCGCAAACGTCAAAATCGGCCCTAAACCCAAAATAAACTGATTCACCACACCCCGAAACGCACCAATGATTCCTGCTGTGAGAGTGACAACACTAAATGCTACAGGTAACTCAGCTGGGAGAGAATACTTAAATAATAAAGCTATGGCAGGAGAGCGAAATACTGTCATGGCGATCGCCCATGCTATTAATGTTAAGGGGAGGAGCGATCGCCAAACCTCAGTCGGCGGTACAAAAATTACAATACTAGGAATTGCTATAAATAATGTGGCGGACATAATCACACCCGCCGAAATCAACAAAAATCTACTACCTACCCTTTCCTTGGCTTGATCTGAAAGCCCACCCATGAGAGGTTCTAAAATTACAGCCAAGGCATTTTCGATGATTAAAAAAACCAATGCTAAGGATGCAGGAAAACCAAATTGGGTTAAAAGTTGCGGTACGTAAGCATTATAAATTATCCAACAAAGGGTAATTGCTCCTTGCAATGCTGCTAATGTCCACACTTGCACCCATAAAATATTAAATTGTGGTTTGGCAATATTCATTTAAAGTGTGATCAATATTTTTCGTATTGCTAAAGATTCTGATAATTCATTTATAAATCAAATAGCTGTTACAAGAAAATACTATGTAATGAAACATTACCTGTGACCAATTTAAGTAGACATTTGTAGGGGCGGGTTCACTGGGATCATCGTTAATCGTTCATAATATTGGATTAACCCGCCCCTACCGAGTCTCGTTAGCTCCAAGCATAGGCTATTTTTTGAATAGAAGGTTTTCTTAATTCAAATCAGGCGTAATTTATGTATTTTTATTACTCTGTAAACCAAGAATTGTAGATAGGGCTAATGCTAGTTGCTCTAGAGAATTTTCATCTAAATGACCGATAAATCTAATAATTCTTGATTTATCAATTACGCGTATTTGTTCACAAAGAATAACAGAATCTTGATTTAATCCACCTACACCAGCAGAAATAAATACATGAGAAGGCAAAAGTGCGCGTTTAATTTTTGAGGTAAACGGTGCAATAATTGTATGAGGGCTGACAGCATTGGCTTGGTCAATTTGTACAATCACAACAGGTCTAATACCTGCTTGTTCTGTTCCCACAACTGGATTTAAATCACAAGCACTATATCCCCTCGTTTAATGTCTACCACTTAATTTCCCCACGAGCTAGGCGGTTTTCATAGTCTTCTAAGTTGGAGAGATAATCAGAGAAATCTGATTCCATTAATTCCAGGGATTCATGAGAATGTAGCCAAGTTGAAGAGTCTTGATTGCTAGACTTCCAAACTAAGAAATCTATAAAATTATTCACCTCTTGAACTAGAGACTCTGGAAGTAGGCGAATTTTAGCAATGGTCTCTTCGTGTGTTTTCATGGAGTTTGCCTTTTAGTCCTGAGTTTACTTCTAGCTTACTCTTTTCTACAAGATTGATTAAGAGAAGAAGTCACCAGGACAGATGAGTTTACCTTGGGATAAACAAAGGATGACAGAAAATACTGAGGTGCATGAGGTAGCAGAAAAATTTATTCAGGCGAACTGTTATAACCCCGCAGTCTTTATAAATATCGGAAAGCCTTATATATTACACTCTACAAGTCTCAATGCGAGAGAAGAGAAATTCATCCACCCACCATCTCCTCCAAACGACAGAGATTTATGAACATCCCATAATAACCGTACCCTTATGGGTAGGTGTCCTTTAGGGGAAGATGTATCCCAAGTTATACTGCTACGAGTATAGTGTATCATCTTTCCTTTCACTCGCCATCCTACACGATCGCCAAATTTTTTCCAGGCTTCTGAATACAACTTACCGTCTGGCTTTCCGCCTACGCTCAAGTAGATTTCTTTTTGAACACTGAAGCCAAAATGTCCATTGCTATATTTTACCCACAGTTGGTCAATGTTACGGAGGTCAGTACAGGGAAAGTTGAATAATTCTTCACTTCTAATATAGTCTCCCTTCTTACGCCCCACTATCTGAAGCATTACCAGATAGGTTTCATCGTCTGCTTCCTGCCACTTTTTTGCGGCCAGTAGGTCACGTAACCGACTATAGTCTACACCTTTTTCTGAGGCTAACTCATTTTGACGTAGTTTCTCAGCTTCTTCTTGTTCGCGTTTTACTCTTTCGGCTTCCTGTCGTTGTATTTCAGCCTCATGTTCGCGTTTTAACCTTTCCGCTTCTTCCTGTTCTCTTTGTTTTTGTAAAGCCTCAGCTTCCTGTCGTCGTCTTTCTGCTTCTTGTTGTTTGCGTTGGCGTTTCTGTTTAAGTTCTTCCACCGCAGCGCGGATACCTTTAGCTACATCCGTGAAAGCCTCATCTTGAGTATGCCAATACCTTGACACCACAGGTTCAGCATTTTTAGGTAAAGCTTGCAGTCTAGCAAATGGCGCGCCAGCCCAATCAACACTCCGCAAAATCACCGGAATTACACAAGCTTCACCTGTATTGTGGCGTTCTATTGCCCGTTTAACTTCCACATCCCAACAATACTTAGAAAAAAGAAAGTCAGAACTGACAAGCAACAGAATAATGTCGGCTGTATTTAAATTGTCGTTAATTTGATGATCCCATTCTTGCCCAGGTAGTATCTTGCGGTCATGCCAGCTTGATATTACACCCTGCCATTCTAATATAGTCAGGTGTTTAGCTAATTCATCCCGTAGAGTTTCATCCTTGTGAGAGTAAGAAAAGAAAAGCTTGAAAGATACCTCTGACATTTTCGCGCTCAGGAGTAGGATAAATTAGGCTTAGGTTAAATTATAGTGTTTTTGCCTAATTTCCCTGAGATGATGTTTGGAAAATCAAGACCCCTCTCCAAACCTCTCCCCGAAGCGGAGAGAGGCTTTAATTCTTGCTCCCCTTTCTTTGTAGGGAAAGGCAGGGTGGTTTCATACAACCAGAGAAAAAAATAAACCTAGTTTTGAAAGCCTCTCTCCCCGTGGGGGAGAGGTTTGGAGAGGGGTAAAAATCTCAGCTACAAAACGAAAAATCAAAACTTATAGATTTTTCTTTTTTCGTATGAAACCACCCTGGGGATTGGGTATTGGGGACTGGGAATAGAAAGTAACACATTCACCCCCCCTACACCCTTACACCCCTACACCCCCATCATCTTAGTATTCGGGAACAGAAGGATCTACTTCCCGACTCCAAGCGGTGATACCACCTTTAACATTTGTACCGACAATTCCCGCATCCTTAAGGATAGCTAGGGCTTTAGCCGATCGCCCGCCCATTTTACAATGAGCAATTAGGCGATGACCGTTGAGTATTTCTTTGACTTTGGCTACACCATTACCATTTTCAATTTCTGGTAAGGGTACTAATACTGAACCAGGAATTTTCGCAATGTCGTACTCGTTGGGGTTACGCACATCTAGCAGCACAAAATCTTTTGCACCACTATCAAGTAATTCCTTCAACTGAGTTACAGTCATTTCTTGAATATCTTGCTGCTGTTGCGCCTCGGCTGCTTTGGCTTGGGGAATACCGCAGAATTGTTCGTAGTCTATCAGCTTTTCAATTACTGGGCGCACGGGATTAGGACGCAGCTTTAATTCCCGGAATTTCATATCTAGGGCATTGTACAGCAACAATCTGCCACTCAATGTATTGCCATTCCCCAGAATAATTTTGACGGTTTCTGTGGCTTGAATGACACCAATAATCCCTGGCAGAATCCCTAATACTCCACCTTCTGCACAGGAAGGAACTAATCCTGGTGGTGGTGGTTCGGGGTATAAGTCGCGGTAGTTCGGCCCACCTTCGTAGTTAAATACTGTTGCTTGTCCTTCAAAACGGAAAATTGAACCGTAAACGTTGGGTTTGTTTAACAATACGCAAGCATCGTTAACTAGATATCTGGTGGGGAAGTTATCCGTACCATCCACCACAATATCGTAATCTTTCACGATATCTAGGGCATTTTCAGAACTCAGACGCGTTTCGTAGAGGTCAACCTGACAGTAGGGGTTAATCTCATGAATGCGGTTTTTCGCTGATTCAATCTTAGGTTTACCTACCCAGGATGTACCGTGAATGACTTGACGTTGCAAGTTGGAAGTATCTACAACATCGAAATCAACAATACCGATGCGGCCAATACCTGCGGCTGCTAAATATAACAGTAGTGGTGAACCCAGTCCCCCAGTGCCGATACATAATACACTGGCAGCTTTCAGGCGTTTTTGCCCTTCTACTCCCACTTCCGGCAAAATTAAGTGGCGGGAGTAGCGTTCGTAATCATCTTTGGTCAACTGGATTTCATCCAGATTGGGATTGAGCATAACAGTTTGAATGAGGAAGCGCGGAATATTGATTGTATCGAAAAATGATGTCTGTCTTTAAGTTTAAGTATTTAGATTATGTTATCAGGAAAGGTAGGGTATGGGGCATGGGTTAAAAATCTTACTTTCCTGTTTGGTTGTGGGTTTTTCCCATGATTGACTGACTTAAAAAAGGGGTGTAGGGGTATAGGGGTATAGGGGTGTAAGGGAAAGACTTTTTTATGTTTTCTTATGTACGCAGTTCATGACAGCTACTTAAGCAAAAAGAAATGACTCAGCAAGGCTGAGTTGAAAAAACAAGTTAGAGTCATAAAAATCTACGAAACTAAGCAGATTCTGATTGCCCTTTGCGGGGTAATTAGTTTCGGAAAAGTTCAATGTAGACGTTACTTCAAAAACTAATACCAGTGGTCAACAGTTGAACCAACACATCTAGGGAATATTATGTTCCTGGACGAGAGCGAAGATGATCGGGTATATGATGGCGATCGCCTAATATTTCTAACAAAGGGCCATTAACATCGAATTTAACCATACTTACCGATGCAACCAAAATATTCACCCGATAGCGATAGCGTCCCAAATCAATTCCCAGTAAGCTGCAAAGCATAATCCGAATTGTGGCTTTATGGGAAACTACTAAAACATTGCCTTGGGGATGTTTTTCTTGAATTTCAGCAATTACAGGCATAGAACGGTTAGCAATCTCTACCGCAGTTTCTCCACCTATTGGTGCATTCCAAGCAGGTTCTGTCAACCATTTTACATAATTTTCTGCGTAATTCTCCTGAGCAAACGATTTACTTTTAGTTTCCCATTTGCCGTAACTACCTTCTCTAAGTCCGTCACGCAACTGCATATCCATACCGATAGCATCACAAAATGGCTTGGCAGTTGCAATTGTGCGCTTCATCGGGCTAACATAGACTGCTGACCACTTCAATTGTCGATAAACATCGGCAAAACTCTCTGCCATCTGTATCCCTTCAGAAGTTAACTCGGCATCAGTTTCACCGCAGAAATTACCACTTTGACTAAAAGTAGTTTCTCCATGCCGCAGTAAATATAAATTGAGTGTCATAGCTTTTATTGCGATTGGGATCAAGGAGTTTGTGCAACAATAAACTACCATCAACTAGCAATCGAGTATGTGACACCAGGACAAAGTAATCAACCAAAAAAGTCAATCAACCACAAACTTTTGAAATCGAAGACAAAAGTAGCGATAAATACCCAAAATTTGTACCAGAGTGTCAATTTAAATTCGTTGAAACCTTTATATAGTCTGAATTTCCAGACTCTAGAGCCAAAATAGTTTCGGCTTGAAATTGATGATTATCGTCAAGAGTCCAACTATTGATTTCACCAGCTACGCCGTTTTGAACAGAAACTATTATATATGAGTATCCTGTCCAAGCATATGAGCGATCGCATTCTGAGGGGACGGCAGGATAATTGGGATGGGAATGATAGATACTAATGATATTTAATGAGCGATCGCGTGCTGATTTTTGTACTTGTAACATAACTAGGGGAGCGATCGCATATCTTCGGTTGGTGCTGTGAGTTGTATTATTCTCAGCGAAGTTATCTGCTTCGCTACTCCAAGCGTTGGCTGTGGGTATAACCTCGACTGCAGTTTTCACGCCCTCAGTCACATACCCCAGAATTAAACCACAACACTCTTCTGGATAAGTGCTTTCAGCATGGCTTTGAATAGTTTGTAAGTGTTCTGGTAAAAGTTTGATCACTGCTGTCAATATCTTTAAATTCCCCAACTTCTGGTAATTATAACTATCGAACCGGGCTTTATAATGGCTATAATCATCGACCATCAACGCTGAAACTAACCATGATTGATCGGGAACAAGTTCGTAAAGTTGCTCTGCTGGCTCGTTTAGAATTAACTTCAGAAGAAGAAGAACAATTTACTACCCAGCTAGGTAGTATTTTGGAATATGTGGAGCAGTTGAGTGAGTTGGATGTTACTAATGTACCTCCTACAGCACGGGCTATTGATGTCAGCAATGTGACTAGGGAAGATGAATTACAGCCCTATCCTGAAAGAGAAGCTATCCTCAACAATGCACCTGAACAAGAAGGCGAGTTCTTTAAAGTCCCAAAAATTTTAAATGCGGATTAGTTGTTAGCCATTTAGTTGATTACCTCCTATCCTCTACTCAATTTTCAGGGGTAGGCATAGTAAACTCAGGACTAGGCATAGTAGGTAATACTATAGGTTGGGGTGTTACCGCGTCTAATTGTGATTGGGCTTCAGTTCGCGCCCTAATTGCTGGCTGATCATTTGGCTTGTATTTAATTGCTTGATCATAAGACGCGATCGCCTCTTTGTAGCGTTGCAAATTATACAAAGCATTGCCTCGACTATACCAACTTTCATAGTGATCAGGTTTGTGGCGTACTGCTTGACTATAGGATGCGATCGCGTCTTCGTATTTTTGTAAATTATATTGAGAATTGCCTAAGCTATACCAAACTTGATAATTTTTAGGTTTAATTTTAGCGGCTTGATTGTAAGCTTCTATAGCTTCTGCATAATTTTGGTTTTGATGCAGTGACCAACCCTTGCCATACCACGCTTGATAGTTATTAGAATTGCCTTTGAGGACTTGATTAAATGTCTCTATCGCTTCTGGATAACGCTGTAAGATAATTAAGATATTCCCTTTTGATAGCCAAGCTGCGTAATAATTTGCGTTGTATTTTACCGCTTGATCATAAGCTTTAATTGCGTCTTCGTAGCGTCTTAAATTAACTAGGGAGTTGCCTAAATTGTACCAAGCTCCTACATAGTTAGATTTAATTTCTACGGCTTTGTTATAAGCTGTAATTGCTTCATCATATTGTTTTAAATTTTGGAATGCTAAACCCTTGTTATACAAAGCTACATGATCATCCGCTTTTAATTCTAGAGCTTTGTTATAAGCGTTAATTGCATTGTCATACTGTTTTAATATACTGAAAGTTTCTCCTTTAGCATTCCAAACTTCGGGAGAATTTTGATTAAGTTGTAAAGCCTTGTCAAAAGAAGCGATCGCCTCTTGATATCGCTGTAATTTTTGCAAGACGAAACCTCTACCACTCCAGGCTTCTACATAATCTGGTAAAATTTGAATTGCTCTATCATAAGCCGTCAACGCTTCTTGATATCGCTCCAATTTAGCGAGGGTTTTACCTTGTCCATACCAAGCTTGAGGATAATTTGGTCTCATGGCAGTGGCTTGGCGGTAGGAATTTAAAGCATCTTGATAGCGTTGTAATTCAAAAAAAGTATTACCTTGTTTAGATAATTCTATCGCATTATTAATATTGACATTATTAATTATGTATGTTGCAGCTACACCAGTTAAACCGATTAATAAGATTGCAAATAAAATCTTGAGTACTATGCTTTTTTTACTTGATAAAAACTTGGTTTTTTGGGGTGGTAAAGTTGGCGTTACAGGTACGGTATGAGATGACGGTTTTTGTAACTCTGAAAGTGCTGTTAAGGCTACGGTAGCTGTCGAATAACGTTGGCGAAAATCATAACAAACCATTTTGTCGATAAAATCTGCAAATTCTGCTGAGACGTTAGCTTGATTGCGCCAGATAATTTCATTAGTTTCACTATCGTGTTCGATGTGGAGAGGTGATACACCAGTGAGTGCTTGAATCGCAACTATCCCTACCGCATAAATATCACTGCTAAATTTGGGATTACCTTGTGCTTGTTCACCGGGGATATATCCAGGTGTCCCAATGACTACAGTAGATTTAGGTTGACCTGCGGTGTTGATAATTTGGGTTGTAATTTGTTTAACCGCTCCAAAGTCAATCAAAACTAACTTACCATCTTCACGACGCAAAATATTGCGGGGATTGATATCACGGTGAATCACATTTTGTTGATGGACAAATTCCAGGATGGTGAGGATTTCTTGTAAAAGTGTGGTTACTTCCGTTTCGGAGTAAGTCGTTCCTGGTGTGATTTCTTGAGAGAGGTTGTAACCGGGAATCAGTTCTTGTACCAGATAAAACTCAGCGTTATCCTCAAAGTAAGCCAAAAGTTGCGGAATGCGATCATGCGTACCTAATTTATAGAGTACCTGCGCTTCTGTATCGAATAATCGGCGTGCAATTTCTAAAGTGGTAGGATCTTTAGATTGAGGTTGGAGTTTCTTGACAACACACTTAGGCGAACCAGGTAAATGGGTATCACAAGCCACAAAAGTATCACCAAATCCCCCTCCTCCCAAGTGGCTAATAATTTGGTATCTTCCAACAAGTGTGTTTCCCAGCATCCAGTGTACCTAGTTAAGTGCATTGTAATCTGATTCCAATCTTGCCACAGGTTTGGGGATTAGAAATGGGGAACGAGGAATGGGGAATTGCAACAAGGGCTAGGGGCAGAACTAATAACACAAACTGTTAACAATTGACTCTCTTAAAGATGTAGAGACATTGCATGCAACGTCTCTACATTTTCCCCCTTCCTTAGCCTACGGTGTACAAACAAGTTTGATCACTCTATCCTGCATCGTTTTGATCCCCCTAAATCCACGCCACTTGCTTTAAGCCGGGAAACCCGTCCAACGCAGTGGTTCCCCTTAAAAAGGGGGACTTTGATTCCAGTTCCCCCTTTTTTCAAGGGAGGTTAGGAGGGATCAAGCCACATTTTGCACCTAGCACCCAGATGTGTGTACACCGTAGCTTCCCTGGCAGGGAAGGAGTTGGGGGTTAGATTTAAAAAAAGTTGCACACGGCGTTGGTGATTAATTTTGAATTAAGTTGAGCTAATGACTAATCCTCATGATTCCCATTAGTGATAATTTACGAACTTACAAACGGCCAATAGTTAACTCTTGGTTGATCGGTATTAATGTTTTAATATTTTTCTGGGAAATTCAGTTAGAAATCGGTGGTAAATTAGGTAATTTTATTTATACTTGGGGTTTAGTTCCCAGACAATTTACTACAGATTTGACTAATGCTATCTTTGTTAACCCTGCGGCTTGGGTGGTGGTGTTAGGACGTTTATCTTCCCTGCTATTGGCTCTGTTTCTACACGGTAGTTTTAGTCAAATCTTGGGAAATATGCTCTTTTTATGGGTATTTGGTAAGTCGCTAGAAAATCACTTAGGGCATCGTCAATATTTGTTATTTTATTTAATTACAGGTGTTTTAACAGGATTAGGGCAAATTTTAGTCGAGCCAAACTTAACAGTACCACTGATTGGGGCAAATGGAGCGATCGCAGCTATTTTAGGAGCTTATGTTATAAAATTTCCTAAAGCTCAAATAGACAGCATTTTGCCTCTCATTATTATATATATTCCTCTACAATTACCTGCTTATTTCTATTTGTTATGGTGGTTTATACAACAGTTATGCAATAGTATTGGTAGTTTAAATATTCCCCCGTCTGGTGTTAATCAAGCTGGTCTAGCCTACTGGATGCAGGTAGTAGGAATGATTATGGGTGTTGCTTATATGCGATGGAAATGCGATCGCTAAATTTCTAGCATTATTTGTGTAGTTATATGACAGGTTAAAATCATTAATAAAACATGGTGAGGCGTACTAAATTTTTATCTAAATCAAGCAGTATTCTTGTATCTAGCTAGAGATAGATGTTTGCTCTGTAATTATAACTTTTAGAGTATATTTTTATATATCCAATGAGAGATTGATTTGTTAGCTCAAAAAATTCATACTCAATCAGATTTATGCGATGTAACTCAATCAATGTCGCATTATGATTTGGATTCTTTTGCCCCATGTCAATACCAAATGTTGACCAAGTTAACTGTGAATTAACTCAGGAATTGATAACTTTACGAGGACGCGTTGCTGAGTTAGAACAATTAGAAAAACAGTATCAGCAAAGACAAATTTTACTGGAAGCACAACTGGAAGCTACAGGATTTCAGCAGCCTGTACAGTTAGTTGATTGCCATCTTGCTGTGCAGGAATTAGAAACAGAAATCAATGGTAAACGACAGGTAGAGAATGCTTTAAAAGAGAGTGAGGAAAGGTTCAGGTTGGCTTTAGACGCTGCAAATATAGGTTTTTGGGATTGGCATATCTGCACTCAAAAAGTTATCTGGTCAGAAAATCATGCACTTTTGTTTGGTTTAGTTCCCGGTAGTTTTGGCGGCACATACGATGAGTTTTTAGCTTGTGTGCATCCTGAAGATAGGCAAAAGGTTATAGAAAAAATAGCCCAAGCTCAAGCTAACAAAACACCCTATGATGATCAATTCCGCATCATTTGGCCGGATCAAACAATACATTGGATTGCGGCAAAGGGGAAATTTTTCTTTGACCAGCAGGGACAGCCAATCAGGATGATAGGAACGTGTATGGATATTACTGATAGCAAGCAAGTAGAAGCCCATACACGACATTTGGTGAACCAAGTTCAAGAACAGGCCAATATCTTAAATGCTATTCTTACTACCTCAGTAGATCACATTTTTATTTTTAATTGTACAGGTCAATATCAGTATGTCAGTCATGGCGGTGCTGCGGTCTTGGGTCTTCATCCAGAGGAGATGGTGGGGAAGACTGTAAGAGACCTGGATTTGCCACAAGATTTTATAGAAAAAGTAGAGTCTCAATATCAAGCGGTGATGGCAACTGGCACACCAATCAAAGATGAGTGTACATACCTGACACCGAACGGTACTCAATACTACGAGTATATTCTCACCCCATTACGTAATGTTGACCAAAATATTGAGGGTGTGATCACGGTTTCGCGTGATATGACAGCCCACAAACAGGCTGAAAAATCTTTACGCCATAGTGAAGCTAGATTTCGACGGTTGTTTGAGTCTAATTTAATTGGGGTGGCTTTTTGGACTGTCGATGGCTGGATTACTGATGCTAATGATGCTTATTTAAAAGTGGCTGGCTATACCCGCGAAGAGTTCACCGCTTTGGGTAGCATCAATTGGCGAGAACTTACCCCTCCAGAATATAATCATTTAGACGATCGCGCGATCGCAGAAGTTACAGATCATGGTGTTTCACAGATTTACGAAAAGGAGTATATTCACCGCAACGGTAAGCGGGTAGCAATAGTGTTGGGGGTAGCTTTACTCAACGATTCCCAAAATAGGGGAGTGGCGTTTGTACTGGATATTAATGATCGCAAGCAAGCCGAACAAGAGCGCGATCGCTTACTATTTCAAGAAAGATTAGCACGCCGTGAAGCTGAAGTTGCCAACCGGATCAAAGATGAATTTTTGGCGGTTCTCTCCCATGAACTGAGAACCCCACTTAACCCCATTTTAGGTTGGTCAAAATTACTCCGTTCCCGCCAATTTGATCAGTCTACTGTAGAGCGCGCCCTAGAAACGATTGAACGCAACGCTAAATTGCAAACTCAATTAATTGAAGATTTGTTAGATGTCTCACGCATCCTTCAAGGCAAATTGACATTAAATCTGTGTCCGGTCAGTATAATCATGGTAGTAGAAGCTGCCGTGGAGACAGTACGACTGGCCGCAGAGGCCAAGTCAATTACTATTGAGACTGTTCTTGACCACAATTTAGGTCAAGTGATGGGTGATCCAAATCGACTGCAACAAGTCATCTGGAATTTACTATCTAATGCGGTGAAGTTTACCCCCACTGGCGGTAGGGTAGAAATTCACCTCACAGAAGTGAATCACCAAGTACAAATTCAAGTCAGCGATACAGGTAAGGGTATTGCACCAGATTTTCTCCCCTATGTATTTGATTACTTTCGTCAAGCTGACAGTACAACTACCAGAAAATTTGGTGGCTTGGGTTTAGGACTCGCGATCGTGCGTCAGGTCGTAGAATTGCATAGAGGTAGTGTGACAGCCTTCAGTCAAGGGGAAGGAATGGGTGCTACCTTTAGAGTCAATTTACCACTGATACACAAACATGAACCCATGAGTTATGAAGATAATCAACCATTATCGCCTCACCACCAACCATCAATACTTTTAGGTAAAAAGATTTTGGTTGTGGATGATGAACCAGACATCAGAGATTTGGTTAGTTTTATTCTGGAAGATTATGGGATCGAAGTAATTGCCGTCACATCAGCACAACGGGCATTAGAGGCGTTGTCTGAGTCATTGCCAGATATTTTAATTAGTGATATCGGGATGCCCGAAATAGACGGTTATATGTTGATGCGACAATTAAGGCAACAGCCACCAGAACAGGGCGGAAACATTCCAGCGATCGCACTGACAGCCTACGCTGGAGAAATCAATCAACAGCAAGCGATCGCGGCTGGGTTTCAAATGCACATATCTAAACCAGTAGATCCTGATGCTTTAATTGAGGCGATCGCTAGTTTAATTAGTCATTAGTAGAGACGCAATGAATTGCGTCTCTAAAATAGTCATTAATTGCCATCCTCTATTCTTTTGCTTCCTTGCTTTTTTATGCAGCATCTACAACCTGTTAGGTAAAAATGTCAAGTTCCCATAAAAAAGCCTCCCATATTTTTAGGAGGCTGAAACGTTAAGCGGAGACAATGTTGTTATCTACACCCACACAACTGCGATCGCCCCTCCAAAGGCGGCGAAAATGGCAGATACTATCGCTGTGGCGAATAACCACCAAGCAGCAGAAGCAGCAGCTTTACGGGTTTCTTCTGCTTGCCTTTGGGCTTGGTGTTTGACTTCTTCTAAGCGGCGTTGGGCTTCGTGTTGTAGGCGTTCGGCACGTTGTAGGACGGTGTTCCGGGCGCGTTCAATTTGGTCGATAATCCGGTTGGCATCAGCTTCGGAAATATCCTCGCGGGAACTCATGATGGCTACGAGGGTATCGCGGTTGAAGGAAGAGAGGCGATCGCGTAGTGCTTCAAATCCTGCCTGCGGATCTTCAAGCAGTATGCGAATATCGTGTTTAACGCCATCGTAATTGAGTTCGGGACGCTCTAAGGAATTGAGATAGTTACGAATCCTAGCAAAAATTCCATCAATTACGTCTTGAATGCGTCGTTGAATACTCCGCACCTGTTCGACAAATTGATCACGTACTGCCAGGATATTATCTGCGATTTGGGCTGCTTCTTGATCGCTGAGGTCTTCCCGAATTTTCAGCAGGGCAATAATTGTGGAACGGTCAAAATGTGACAGGCGATCGCCTAAACTTTCCATCCCCACGGCTGGATCATGCAGTAGTAACTGCACATCCCGCTTGATTCCTTCTGGGTTCAGTTCTTCCTTACCTGTGTACCGCAAATATGATTCCAAATAAGCTTGGAAGTTCTGCACTCTTTGCTGGGTGCGGGTAGCTAGACGACGAGGCGCACGCACGATATTGCGAATCGAAGTTTGCACTGAGTCAATTACTTCATTAACTTGGGCTTCACTCAAGTCTTGACGCTGACTCAATAATTTAACTAATGTATCTCTGTCTACATGCGACAGCCGCCGCCGCAGAGCCACAACTCCCTCACTGGGATTTTCAAACAGTCGATTTAAATCCCGTTGAATGCCTTCTGGATTGAGTTCGTCTTTGCCAGTGCTGCGTAAGTAATCGGCAATGGTAGTAGTTACAGAGTCATATTGCGCTTTGGCTTGATCTACTACAGCTTGCGGTGCATGGCGGATGCTGTGCCAAGAATCTTCTACTGTGTTGATAATTTGATGTGCTTGGTCTTCGCTGATATCTTGCCGTTGACTCAGCAATTTTACTAAAGTATCACGGTCAAAGCGAGATAACCGGGCTTGGATGGCGGCAATTCCAGCTTGGGGGTCTGCGAGTAAGGTTTTGAGGTCAGCCCGAATTGCGTCGGGGTTTAACTCGGTTTTGTCAGTGTTACGCAGATATGATTCGACATTTAACCAGAGGGTTTCAGCTTGATATTTGGCTTGTTCTGCCAAATTTTTGGACTCTATTAGAGCGCGATCGCGTTGTTTTTCTAGTTCATCCACAATGCGATCAACTTCATAGAACTGAATATCATTGCGTTGTAGCAAGATATTTTGCATTTGTTGACGGTCAATGATTGCCAATCGCCGGGATAAAGTTTCATAATCCACATTGGGATCTGCGAGTAAGGATCTGAAGTCTCGCTCAATTCCTTCTGGAGTCAAATCAGCCTTAGCTGTCACCAGTAAATAACTATCTACTCGCCGTTGTAAGTCTTGAGATATCTCTCTTTCTTCCTCTGCAGTGACGATCAATAATACTTCTTGACGTACCGCTTCTAGGCGATCGCTAATATGCTGAATTTGGCTTTGGGTGAGTAATCCCCGGTCTTGGAGGATATTTGCAAAATCTCTGCGGGAAAGTCTTTCCAGTTCTCTCCGCACTGTTCCAGGGTCGGCGGCTGGGTCATAGATCACATCCCGAAATTCTTGGGCAATTCTCTCTTCACTTAATTGCCAAGCATAGGTGGTGTGTAGATAGTTTTCTACATCAGCGCGAATTGGGCTGTAAGGTTGGGAAGGTGTGGGTAATCCTAATTTATCAGCTTGGGCTGTAGCTTTTTCTTTCGCTGTGGTCAAAGCGTGCCAGATTTTTTCCACATCTAAATCAGATAAATCTGTCCTGCCTAAGACAACACCAGTTAAAGCAGAGATTCCCTGCTGGATTGTACTTTGAATTGGCCCTGGGGCTGCTTTTTGTTCAGCTTCTTTACCCGGACGCATTTCTGCTATTAACCGATCTAGTTTGGTATTGAGTTCATCGGTTTTGGTTTGTCCTGGTGGCAGTGTTTTGAGATAGTTAACCAATTCACTCATGCTGTCTTGGACGGGTTGTTGTTGACCCATCACCTGTTGCCAAACGTTGTATAAACTATCGGCGATGCGGTTAACATCTCGCTTAGATAAGTCTGTACGACTGCTGACCAACTCCACAAACTTTTGGCGGTCAATATGACGCAGGTCAGGACTACCAGCAATTCCTCTAAGTTGTGGATCTTGGAGTAAATTTTCAAATTCCCGGCGAATATGAGATACGTCTAATTCTGGTGGACGCAGCTTTTCAATATAATCTTCTATGTTTTCTCTGATACTGATGGGATCGATCGCACTGCCTAATTCTCGACGCACCGCAGAGGCGGCTGCTTCAGCTGTGGCGACTACTTGCTGATTCACAGCTTTTGCACCGAGGGCAGCGGTAGCTGTTCCCATAATTGCCTGAAAACCAGAGGTGGCGGTGTTCACTACCGAACCAATTAACGAACCTACGGTAGTAGAACTTACCCACACTAATAGTAAAAAGTATGCACCCCAAATTACCAATCCTAGAATTGCACCCAATCTGGGGTCGAAAACCAACAAACTCAACTTGACTGAGAGAAATGAGGCGATTAATAAGGCAATAGTGACAGAAACTAATGTCCAAAGTCCTACCGCCGTTCCAATTTTGCGAATCGTGCCGCCAACGCTACCCCCTGATTCTGTACCGGAATCAGATGGACGACCTAAATAGGAAATCCCCGCCGCAACAGAGAGATTGGTTAATACTAACTGGAACGCAAAAGCTAAAATTACCCCTGATAGTAAAGCCACAAAAAATCGCGGCCCGGAGGTCAACAGAGATAATTGTGCTGGTGAGACACTTGAGGGATCTGGAGCAATTGGAGCTTGTGCCACCCACCATAGAGGTTTGTAGAGTGCTGTTATGATATCCGTACTTTGAAACAACATTGTATTTCCTTACGCTAGTCAATGTAAAAATTTGGTGAATCAGTTTGTGAGTAGCAACGATTGTTTATGTATGTGTTTATGGCATTACCTACAATTTCTGGTTATTATTAGAATCCTGAAAATTGATATACAAAATCATCTTCCCTAAGATTGAGAGCATCTCTTACGGCAGATAGAAGTTTATATTTTTAACAGTATTATTTTTAGAAATTGTGATGAATCAGGAAAATAAAATGCTGATGAATTAACAGCTAAGATATTTATTTTTTAATAATTATTCGAGTTTTCTTTCATTTAAGAAATAGCGTAATTAACTATAAAGCTTGACTAATGTTTTACATTTATTTACAAATATGATCTTCATCACCTCCTGAAGACATATTCGACGAATTAAAAACATTGAGAGTAATCGTCCGCAAGAAGTGTGCAGAGATTGTATCCATTGACGGAAAGCAATCACCTCATGGCTAGCTAAAGTTAAGTTAAGTAACAAATTGTTTGGAGTAAAAAAATGGAAACACGTTCTTCCAGTAGTAATCTACCAACAATTGCTACCGAGTATAACGGACGCGATCGCAATGCGTTCTTATTTGGCTGGACTCCCCAGTCGGAGATATGGAACGGTCGGTTAGCGATGATTGGCTTTCTAGCTTATTTATTGTGGGATTTAGCAGGTTATAGCGTCCTGCGTGATGTGTTACATCTAATCGGTTACTAAACAAGATAGTGGCGATCGCCGGAAAGCGATTATACAGCTTTGCAAAACAGTTTAAATATATAGGAGACAACAATGGAAACTCGTCCTTCTACAGATTTACCAACAGTTGCTAACGCTTACAACGGTGTAGACCGCAACGCCTTCTTATTCGGTTGGACTCCCCAATCTGAAATCTGGAACGGTCGTTTAGCAATGATTGGTTTTCTGGCCTATTTACTTTGGGATTTAGCAGGTTACAGCGTTCTGCGTGATGTACTGCACTTGATCGGATACTAAGGATATAGAGTTTGTTGGAAGGAGAAAAGGAAAAGCGAAAATCTGAGTTTTAGCCTTTCTCCTTCCAGCCAAGTACAAACTACTTAGACACTGCTGTTCCTCATTAAATTCCAGGACGGAGAATTTTTTCCGCTACCTGAGGAAACCATCGGTGGAGAAGGAACAGCAGTTTAGTTTTACCGATTCGGATTTCATCGCGATCGCGGGTGAAATTTTGCCAGAATTCATCGACTAAAGCTTCAGGAGATATTTTCTTGCCTTTACCCCGACCTTGAGTCATAGGCGTATCAACTAAAGGTGCAATAATTTCAAACACTTTAATAGATGTAGTTTCTAGTTGCCACCGCAAGGCCTTAGTAGCAATATGCAACCCAGCTTTACTAGCACAATAAACAGGCGCGCTTTGTTTAGGCACTAATGCTAAACCAGAGGAAACATTGATAATAGTAGCTTGTGGCTGTTTGAGAAGATGGGGTAGCATCAGTTTAATTAATTGCAAAGGAGCAATTAAATTTGTGCGTAATTCTTCCTCAATTAACTCTGTTTTTATTTCTGCATTCGCAAATTCATAGTTGTATTGAATACCTGCATTATTAATTAAAATATTAACATTTTGGTATCTATTGATTAGTTGCTGTAAAACTGGCAAATCTTGTAAATCAGCAACTTCAGTGATAATTTCAGGAAAGATTTTTTTGACATCAGCTAATTTTTCTGGGTTACGTCCGGTAATAATCACCGTATTTCGCGCTTGCAGAAATTTTCGTGCTAGTGCCAAGCCGATTCCTGATGCACCTCCAGTAATTAAAACGGTGTTGCCTTGGGTAGACATTGCAGATTTCTGCACTGACGACTTGATAGGCATAGCTGGACTCAGGAGCAAAGGAAATAATTTTTTCTTCTTCATGGCTAGTTGAGTGCGATCGCACTTTATAACATCTTGTTTAGATGTAATCTGGAAATATCAGCAAGTCATTAACCTATGTTAATGACGACTGGGTAGTCTTACGAATCCGGCTCAGTGACACAGGTGAAATTCCCAGGTAAGAAGCAATGTGATATTGTTTAACTCTATGTTCTAAATCAGGATACTCGATCAAAAACTTTTGATATCTTGTAGTTGCGTCATCTAAAAGTAACTCCGCTTCACGTTTCTCTTTCTTGATAAAGAGTGCCTCAACCAATTTATGATTAATTATCTGCCAACAGAAATTTTCTGCATATAACTGGGTGAATTGGCTGTAATCAGCAACTAGTAATAATGAATCTTCCAAAGCTTCAATAAAAAATTGCGCAGGTTGCTTTAAAGTTAGTGCGCTATAGGCAGTCACAAAATGATTTTCTGGACAAAATGATTTTGTGAATTCACTACCGGCTGCATTCACATAGTAGAGACGAAAGATACCTGAAACAACAAATCCAATTTCAGTAGGAACTTCTCCCGCACGAATGAGCAACTCTCCTGTTCGTATGGTTCGCGGTTGAAATATCCGGGTGAAATTGGTGAGTTCATCTGCGGGAATTTCTACCAGGGTTTGTACAACATTACTCAGTTGCAGATAGGCAGGAGTAAACATCAAATTTCCGACCTCATACAAGATGACTACTCCCCAAAACACAACTGATAATTTTCTGGAGTGATATTAGGGTTAGTGGTGAGATAATCGTTGAGGCGATCGCAAGCCCGATTGAGTAGTTGGTCAACATCCAAAGTTTGTAGTTCTATCCCGTCTAAGTTCCACAGCTTGACTGTAGCATCCTGTCCTCCAGACACGAGTAACTTACCGTCAGGACTAAAACTTACACTCCTCACACCGCCTTGATGTCCTTGGAAGGTGGTCAACAAATTACCGTTGGCTACATTCCAGAGTTTAATTGTGCCGTCATCGCTTGCGGAAGCTAAAGTTTTACTATCGGGGGAAAAATTGGTGTTAAACACTAAATCATTGTGTCCTTGCAGAGTATTTAATAATTGACCGTCTACACTCCACAGTTTCACAGTTGCATCTTGGCTCGCTGAGGCGATAATTTTAGCATCAGGAGAAATATTTACATTCCAAATGCTGGCACTATGACCTTGCAGTGTTTTTAGTAATTTACCATCCAAATCCCAGATTTTGACAGTTTTATCGGCACTAGCGGAAATAATATTTTTCCCATCGGGAGTAAACTTGATATCTGTTACCCAACCATTATGTCCTGAGAGGGTACGGAGTAAGCGACCGTCTAAACTCCACAATTTGATGGTTTTATCTGCACTCCCAGAGACGAGGACTCGATTATCGGGGCTAAAACTCATACTCGTTACCCAATGGTTGTGATTCTGGAGGGTACGGAGTAAAGCCCCATCACGATTGCGAATTTGGATACCTTGACTAGTGCTAGCTAAGGCGACTATATTGCGATCGCTACTAAAACTGACACTAGTTACATCAGGAAGCGGAGAAGTCAAGGTTTTGATTAACTGTCCTTCCAAATTCCATAGTCTCATGGTGCTATCAGCACTTAGAGACATGACACTATCACCATCATTAATAAAGCTAACGTGATTGACACTACCTTTATGTCCATAAAAAGTTTTAGGTAGCGTTCTGTTGACATTCCATAATCTGACTGTGTTGTCATCACTAGCAGAAGCTAAAATTTTACTATTGGGACTAAAACTGAGGGTGTTGACCTCATGAGTATGCCCCAAAAAACTTCCTAGAATATTACCATCCCGTGACCAGAGCGTAATTTTTTTATCTGCACCAGCGGTAGCAATCATCTGTCCATCGGGAGAAAAAATCACTCGCCACACACCCTCATTGTGTCCTTCTAAAGTTCTCAGTAAAGTGCCATCACGAGTCCAAAGTTTAACTGTGTTGTCAGCACTGGCGGAAGCGATGGTTTTACCATCGGGACTAAAATTAACGCTGCGTATTTCTTTTGTATGGGCGGGTATAGTGGTTAATGCACGACCGTCTAAACTCCACAGTCTGATTGTTCCGTCATCGCTAGCGGAAGCAATAGTATCACCCTCTGGGGAAAAGCTGACAGCATTTACACCCCCAGTGTGTCCAGTGAGAGAGAGTAATAATTGACCGTTACGAGTCCAGAGTTTCACAGTGTTGTCACCACTACCAGAAACTATAGTGCGACTATCTGGCGAGAAATTCACACTATTGACTGCTTGACTATGACCGTTCAGCGTGGTCAGTAATTTACCGCTACGATTCCAGAGTTTAATTTTACCGTCAGCACTAGCCGAAGCTAAGATTTCCCCATCAGGGGAAAAAGCTACATGATTGACCCCATCACGATGACCTGTGAGAACATTGAGTAATTTGCCATCATTACGCCAAAGATGAATGGTGTTGTCAGCACTACCAGAGGCTAAGACTTCCCCATCAGGTGAGAAACTAACACTTGTCACCCAAGAATTATGGAATAAACGGTTGCGTTCTTGGGTACTGTAAACAGCTTGTTGCAGGATAGTTGCAGTCTGGTTGCGGACATCGGGAGGAAATCCCAGGTTAATTTCTTGGACTTCTCTCCCAGCTTGCACACTAGTTAAGAGTGCTTCTAATTGCTTATGGGAAAGTAAATAGTTCTCTGAAAGGGAATTAAGAGCCTGAATTTCCTGTAATTGCGCCTTTTGGGTTTGTTGGTAAGCAAACACCGCTAAACCAAATGCAGTTAAGCCCAATGTGCTGATAATAGCTACAGCCCTTTGTGCTTGTCGGAGGCGATTTTGTTCCTTGAGTTGCTGTTTTCGTCTAGCCTGTAAACCAGCCGCAATGAAATTTTGGACATCTAAAGATAGTTCATCAGTGTAATTGATATAGATTTCTTCTGCCTCTGCTAACCGCACACCTTGCAGCAGAAAGTCTGCTTGACGGTCATTTTGCGTCCACAGACTAGCAGCTTGTTCAATTTGACGTAGCGATCGCAATCTACTGCGATTTTCCTCTAACCACCAGCGTAATGTTGACCAGTGACGAATAATAATTTCATGGGCTACCTCAATGGTTACAGGGGATGGAGTAGACAAAGCAGAAACTTCCCCTGTCCCCTGTCCCCTGTTACCTGTCACCTTTTCTGCCTCTTCCTCCACATTCACAACCACCAACTTAGCCGCTGTTAATATCTGCAATGTTCTCTCTACTAACGCCGCAGGGTATTTGTTGACAATTAACTCTGATTTCCCCACCCTTCGCCTAGTATCTTCTGTCCCTTCACCTAACTGTGTCAGTCCTAAAAAAATCCATCTAGCACATTCTTGAACTTCTGGTTCTAAACTTTCATAAACTGCTTGGGCTTTCTTTTCTAACGCACCTTTGATCCCACCCAAGTTTTGTTGATAAGCCTGTAAAGTAATAACACCATGCTCACGATATTCCCACAACTGTTCTAGGACAAATTCCAGCAATGGTAAATAGCCAGGAGAGTAATTTAACTCTTGTAATAAAACCTCTACTAACTCTGGTTCTACAGTTAATCCAACTTGTTCCGCTGGGTGAATAATAATCCGGCGATACTCTTCTTTTGTTAAACAAGGCGGTAATAAAATACTTGATTGCTGCAATAATTGGGCTAATTTTGCTACTTCCAAACAAGGAGCGATAAAATCAGCGCGTAAGGTAATAATTAACTTAAATTTTTCTGGGATTTTCTCTAGTGTTCCCAAGACAATATCTAGAAATCTTTGTCTATCTTCGCTAGCTGCTAGAGTGAATAATTCTTCAAACTGATCTACTACCAAAACTACCATTGGTTCGGGACGTTGATTTACCCAATGCGCCAATCCTTCCCCACCTTGATATAAGATTCCCTCTAACTGCATTTGCTGATAAGCTTTTTCTCGCTCAGTTCCGTTATCCACCATACGGCGCGATAAAGCCTCTAGGGGATTTTGACCAGGGCGAAAGCTTCTTATCCACCAGTCTTGACTTCCTAGTAATTGTTTACCTCGGCGCAGTTGAGCCATGACACCCGCCTGCACTAAAGAGGATTTCCCGCTTCCAGAAGCCCCCACGACAGCTAAAAATGATTTTTTCTCTAACTCAGCAATTAGTTGTTGTGTGAGGTTTTCTCTACCGTAGAAATATTGAGCATCTGCTTCTGCAAAGGCTTGTAATCCCAAGTAAGGACAGATACCTAAATCAATCGTAGCTGGTAAATGATTATTCCTATTTCCTGTGCGGGTGGGAATAATTTCAATGACTCCTTGAGTACCAGATAGCCAAATCTGCAAAGGTAGTGTCTTTTCCGTCCAGATTTGTTGTAATTGGCTAATCCAGGTAGCAGCTGATAAACTAGCTTGTCCTTGGGCTGCTTGCAAGGTAGAGTGTAGGGCTTGGGCAAATTGTTCTAAGTTCTCAGGGGATGAAGCTGCCGCTATAATACATTGTCCTTGCTCAAACCCCAGTTGTAAGTCTTCTACCCAATCTTGTAGGGTTGTATGATTTTCGTGTCCTAAAATCCCATCTAAAATAATGATTTGTTGGCTATAGGGAGAACGTCTGAGTTGTTGTCTCAACCAAGAACGACTCAAGCGTGTACTTTCTCCCAGCACTAGAATCGGTTCTCCCGCTTCCGTTGCTTCTAAACGTCCCCGCAAATATAACAGCACTGTGGCAAGGTGTTGCTGTTGATTTGACGGTGCGGATTCTTGGGTTTGCAAACAAGTTTGAATTGTCGTCTGTAAATCTTGGCTGGTGTGGCTTCGCGGCCAATACTCTATCTCAAAACCGCCCACAGCCTGCAACAGTTTACTTAATCCCAAAATCGTTTGATTGGTAGCTAATCCTTCTGCAACTAATGCTTGTCGGCTATCAGAAAATGCTATTAACGCAGATTTTACCCCTAGAATAATCTCACCCACACCTTCGACAATCCGCTTCGGCGTTTGTAGCGGATATTCCGAGTAAAGCTTGCTGTCGCCTCTGGTGCGATTTTGTTGATTAATTAACCGTAGTTGCTGGTTAGTTTGCTCGATATATTGCTTGGTTTGGTGATAAACATAACGATAAAGCCCATCTGCGTCAATTAAACCTTGGCTATCAGCAGCCTCACCGCGTAAACCTCGCATTAAATAATAAGTAAATACTCCATGTCCCAATTCCGGGAATTCCCACGACTGTTGATTGGTATCGCAAGATAGCAAGGCGTAAAAACCTTTACTTTGTTTTGCTCTGTGGCGTAATAATTCCACTATTTGGGGCGTTGGGTTAGGTAAAGCAGGCTGCGCGGTGTCGCTTCTTGCACCTCTGAAGGTGAGGCTACCACTATGACAAGCATCCAGCCAAACTAATTGAGTCTGTGCTTGAGAGTTACCTAACAGTTGCAAAAGTTCTTGTAATCCTAAACCTGTACTGAGTAAGTCATCGGTTTGGGTATCTGCTAGACACAAAATCGCCTGCTGGGAATTTGGTTCTAGCATTCCATGACCGGAGAAATAAAATAAAATTGTGTCTTGTGGTTGGGCTGTACTGATAATTTGGTCTAAACTGTCACGGACTTTAGATAATAGAGGCTGTTGGGGGACAAAATCATGGTGAACGCATTCTCTTTTGTGGGGAAAACCTTGCGTCGCATCAGCTAAAGCCGCCGCTAACCCCTGACAATCAACAGCTGAGTAGTGTAGCGTCGGGAGTCTCTCATCTTGGTATTGGTTGACTCCCACTAGCAACAACCAAAGCTTGGCTTCTCCTGTTTCTAGGGTATGAGTTAAATGGCTGGTGGCAATACCGAATGGAGACATTTTTTTATTAGTCATTAGTCATTAGCTGCTTTTCTCCCCTACTTTCCCTGTTCTCGTTCTCCACGAGAGGCTGCGCTAACAGCAGTTACTCATGGGGGAAACCCACTTTCTTACGGGACACTACGTGAACGCGTTAGTGTCTCGTTCACGGTAGCGTTGCGTAGCAAAGAGAAGACCGCACTGCTTCACCTGTTCCTTGTTCCATAACTACGCCAGTCAGTACAAAAATCAAAGCGGATGACTATATCCTGACATATTGTGCTGTCTAGTTGCGTGTTGATCATTTGTAATCAACAGGGTAAGTCTCGTTATTTTATTACAGTTTCATGCCTAAAGACTGGGGAAGCTTTAATAATTTGATACATTCCCAGATTTAGTGATGTGTACAAATATCACTATGGTCAGTTTTTTGTATATTGATCAAAAAATTGTGTAACCTTTGTCCAGACTCGATTGTTAAGACATCTATATTAAAAGATATTTTAAGTTTCATATACAGAAAATTTGTCAAAGTGGCTACAAAGGCAAGATACGCTCTGATAGAGTGTTGCTAGTTAAGCGATCGCTCCTGTGAATCTGGCGCAGCATATAACGGCTACTATCCAAAGAAAAGCAGCCGGATTTGATTAAGCCTGTGGCTGTGATGATAGGAATTGCTTACTATTTAACAGTGCTAAATATGCGCGTTAAATGTATGAAACCTTGTTGATTTCCTCTGCAAAATACCTCGTTCATATTGGGATGAATGAGGTATTTTTATCACAAGCAATCGCTAGTCTGTGCCATCAGCTTTATTTGCTCGAATTAATGCCAATGACACCAATAATAATTAAAGCTATGGAGATAAATTTCACCAAAGACACGGACTCACGAAACCAAATAATGCCAATACTGGCAATTAACATTGTTCCCAAACCTGACCAAATAGAATAAGCTACACCAACATCAAGTTTTTCTAGGGAAAGGGTGGAGAAAGTAAAACCAAAACCATAAAATACGAATATCAAAATAGAAGGAATTAAGTTTTTAAAACCTTCGGAGAGTTTCATGCAGGTTGTGCCTAGAACTTCAAACAATATTGCTGCCAGTAAGTAAATCCAATTAATTAACATATTTGTTGCGAATCTTTGACAAGAATATCGTTGTTTTTGCTCAATATATATTCTATGGGAACTTGATGAGTAGTTCTGCTATTTAGGTGACAGAGGTTTGATAAAAACTGAACTACTGCTTTTATCTCAGCATTCAGATGCGGTTTCATCAAATATATAAATTTAGCTAAGTTGTCAAGTTTGATTCTCTAACAATATATTCTAAATCCTCGGTCAAGGTTAATAATTCCTAATTCCTATCAAGAGTTATAGGGTTTACCGAACAATATAAAACTAGTTTACCGTACCCTCTAGCTGAGTTCGGTAATCATCATATTCGATGTGATAAAAACCGAATTTACACCTCTGTATTTTCTCAATAAGATGAGAACAAATCAAACAATAAATTTCAACTGATTCCCCAAAACAATCTTGATAGGAGTGAAATATATGGCACTTATTCATTGGAATCCTTTACAAGAACTGAACACCATTCAACGCCAACTAAATCATATTTTTGACGAAGATATGTTAAGCACAACAATCTTGGATAGAACAGTTACCAAAGTCCCCGCTGCTGAACTACAAGAAACAGACGATGCGGTTTATTTAAAGCTCGAAATTCCAGGCATGGAAGCCAAAGACATAGATTTGCAAGTCACTGATAAAGCTGTATATATTAGTGGTGAACGGAAATCTCAAACTAAGACTGAAGAAAAAGGCAAAATCAAAAGTGAATTCCACTATGGTAAATTCCAACGTGTGATTCCTTTACCTGCACGCATTCAAAATACTAATGTCAAAGCCGAATACAAAGATGGTATTTTGAATTTAACTTTGCCTAAAGCCGAAGAAGAAAAGCATAAGGTTGTCAAAATTAATCTAGATTCCGTTGGCTAATTATAATTTGCTTGGTGAAAATTGTCAGTCATAGATCTCCGACTTCCTCCAGAAGTCGGGGATCTTTTTGTGCATGAATGATTTAGTATAGGTGTGCATAATTAAATTAGAATTTACTGATAAATAGAGACAAAACCTATTGTTGCCGATGAGGGGCATAATTACATAATTAGGTGTTTTAAAGTGTAAACAGAGGGTTGAGTGTGCTACCAAATATCCGAGCTGCAATTTTCGACATGGACGGGTTACTGTTTGATACAGAAAGCATTGCTCGCTGGGCTTGGAAGCAAGCTTTAGCTAATCATGGCTATCTGATGAGTGATGATTTTTACTTCGAGTTTGTGGGGCGCGATTTATCTTGGCGCGAAAAAATTCTCAAACAAAGATATGGAAGTAGCTTTCCCTTTGAATCAGTCACAGCACAACGGATTGAAATCGGCGATCGCCGCGAACTCCAAGAAGGTTTACCATTAAAAGCAGGTGTATTAGATTTACTGCGGCGGTTAAATAATTTGGGCATAGTTATTGCCCTAGCTACAGGCACATCACGTCATAGAACCATCCGCCGCCTCACTAATGCAGGTATTCTGCAATACTTTATTACCATTGTCACCAGCGAAGATGTTGCCGAAGGCAAACCCGCGCCCGATATCTATTTAGAAACCAGCCGCAGAATTAATATTGCACCTGTGCAGTGTGTAGTATTTGAAGACTCATGTGTAGGTATAGAAGCAGCTTTCAGCGCGGGGATGTACCCAATTATGATTCCCGACATAGAAAAACCATCTCCAGAAATCAAATGTTTAGCCTACCAAATTTTAGATTCCTTAGAGCAAGCTTGTGAGTTATTGGAACAGGGGTTAGGGGCAAGGTAGGGGGCTATTGACTATTTTTCTGTCGAACAGGTATTTGAATTCTAAATTCCGCGCCTTCACCAATGGTTGAGAAGCACTCTAATTTGCCACCATGCTTTTCTGTGATGATTTGATAGCTGATTGCCATGCCCATACCTGTACCTTTACCTATAGATTTAGTAGTAAAGAAGGGATCGAAGACGCGGTTTTTAACTTGTTCGGGTATTCCTGGGCCATTATCAGCGATCGCAATTTCTAACCATTGAGTATCGCTAGTAGAAGTGCGGATGGTAATTTGACTAGGATTTGCCTTGTTCTCCTCATGATTGCGCTTGAGGTTGACTTCATCTAAGGCATCAATGGCGTTGACCAGAATATTCATGAAAACTTGATTGAGTTGTCCAGGATAGCATTCTACTAGTGGTAGGTTGCCATAGTCGCGAATAACGGCAATTGCTAGACATTCTGGCTTATCTTTAAGGCGGTGTTGCAGAATTAACAGTGTACTTTCGATGCCCTCATGAATATCCACTGCCTTAAATTCTGCTTCATCCATCCGAGAAAAATTCCGCAGTGATAACACAATGCTGCGAATGCGGTCAGTTCCCATTTTCATAGAAGATAACATCTTCTGCAAATCGTCGATCAAAAACTCCAAATCGATTTCTTCAGCTAGGGCTTGTATTTCTGGATCGTCAGGATGCCGTTCTTGGTAAAGGTGAATTATCTTCAGTAAATCTTGAGTAGATTCGTTCAGGTGGGCAATATTGCCGTGAATAAAGTTCACCGGATTATTAATTTCATGGGCGACACCTGCCACTAACTGACCCAAACTCGACATTTTTTCACCTTGAATCACCTGGGCTTGGGTGCGTTGCAACTCACTTAACGCAGTTTTGAGTTCAGCAGTACGTTCTTCTACCCGGTCTTCTAGTTCTGCCTTAGTAGCTTCTATCGCAGTAAAAAATTCACCTAATTGCCCTGCCATGTGATTAAATGATTGGGCCAGAACGTTGAGTTCCTGAATATTGCTGTGATCAACCTTTTGGTCTAATTTACCTGATGCGATCGCCTGACTGGCCAATTTCATTCGCAAAACTGGGCGGGTAATCCAGACTGAAGTGAAATAACCAATCACCGTTGCTACAGCTAATGCCCCTAAACAAAGCGCGATGGTAGTTTGGTTGTTGGCATTGATGTTAGCCATGAAAGCTTTTTCTGGCACACTCACCACCACCAGCCAATCTAGTCCATATTGGTCACGCCAAGGGGTAACATAGACAAAATTACGTTCTTCCTGCCATTCGAGTTCCAATTTTTTCGGTTGAGTAATTGACTCAAACCCATTTCCTTGTTGCTGAATCTGTTTGGCAATCGCTTTGATTAAGGGGTCTGGGCTGTCAGTGGCTTGCAACCGTTGAATTTGATCATTGACTAGGGTGAACGGTTGCTGAGTGCTAGAGTTGGCAATCAACATGCCATTCCGTTCCATAATGAAAACCTGTCCCGAACGGCTAACATCCAAACCTCGTAAAAATTCACTCAGTTTCAACAGATGAATATCAGAACCAACCATCCCCAGCAATCGGTTTTGTGCGTCATAGATGGGACGACCTGTACTAGCTGTAATATATGAATCATGATCAGCATTCCAAATGTAGACCCGTGACCAGATAGGTTTGCCTGCTTTTATTGGTTCTGTATACCAACTTTCGTTAAAGTTGTTGTAGTCATAGGTACTATTAACATGAGTACGATTACCTTGGTTATCAGTAGCGTAGTTTTTGCCGTTATTTGGTAACTTAGCTCCCCAATCATCAATAGTTACCGTTTTTCCATCGTAACGAGCTGCTCCTGATCCTTCGCCTGTTGTCAATCCGATACCGATGTAGGTTAGGTCATAAGCTTGCATCAGTTTCCAAAAATACTTGCTGACAGTTTGGCGATCGCGCACATCCAATAATCCCATTGCAATGGCATCAGCATTAATTTGGTTAACCTTATGAGGAATAGCCAGATAAGAATTGAGGTGTTGCTCGACTATCCCATTGGTTCGATCCATCAATTGATCTACCAACTCCTGCACTGCTTTCTGTCCATTTTTAAATGACAGGTAGCCTACCAAAGTCACTGCTCCGAAAATTTGCAGTACAAACGGAACAATCAGAACCATCTGTAATGGGAAAGCTTTAACTTTGCTGAAGTTATGCTTTTTCATATCTCTTTTTCCATTTGTAAACCGCGTCAGCGTTTGACTTAGCAAGTACAGGCAATTAAAAACTATGAGCCAAGCTTTATACTTACAATGGCTAGTATTCCCACATAAGAATTAACACCAACAGGACATACCAGAATTCAAGAAAAAACAAAGCAACGGGTAAAAATCACATCGCTTTGTATCTGCTCAGAATTATTTCCCCTGAAAGGCGATCGCTCTAGGTTTAGTTATTTTCCATCCCGATATAAAGCGATCGCTAAACGCCTGCAAATCTCCGAACACATCGTCAAGTTTCATCTATACATCAATTTTTCAGAAGCTTTTTGTCTCCACCCGCACCTATACATGAGTCACGAAAAATCAAGGTTTGAAACAAGGGTATAGGGTATAGGTTGTTCAAAACCCTTATACCATTTCACGAAAAACCTGATACAGATGTAAACCCTGAAAGTTTTGCTGCATCTCAGTTTTTTAATTGCGAATTGCGAATTGCGAATTGTGAATTGGTATTACACCCTCACACCCTTACACCCTTACACCCTTACACCCTCCCAAAGCAAAAAGTCTTGTTGCGTAAATCCTGAGCTTTTCTCCTAAACACTCTCCTGGAACAGTACCAAACCAAATTCCTCTCCAGTGCGACGAAAACCAATTCCGCGATATGCTGTCTGTGCCGCCAAATTGTTGGGATTAGTAAACAGAATAGCTCGTTCTACACCTTGGGATTTTGCCTCTAGCAATGACCCAGCC
This sequence comes from Trichormus sp. M33_DOE_039, assembly GCA_015296085.1. Lineage (GTDB taxonomy): Bacteria > Cyanobacteriota > Cyanobacteriia > Cyanobacteriales > Nostocaceae > Trichormus. The sequence goes on from DVDT01000050.1 coordinate 206,455, forward strand.
ACCACACATTTAGCGTAACCTCTGCCCCGCAATCCAGGTGGTGTCCACACTCCACCAATCTGCACAATGTCAGGTAAACGCCCATTAAACGCAGAGTAAGCCACAGGAGTATTTTCTGCTACTAATACCCAGTGGGTAGCCATAGTTTGATGCGCTTCCAGGGTTTGACGACAAGTTAATCGCAAATCTGGGGTTGCTAATTCTCCCAAAACTTCTAAGCGATAGGCAACACTCCAATCGGTGAGCAAATCTAACTCTTCTAGATACGGTAAACGACATTGCACCTTGCCTGATGTTAAAGCTGGAGGTATTTGTAAATCTTGTAGTCTCAACGAAAATAATATCTCTCGCTCATCTAAATTAGTGGGTTGATTAGCTAGTCCTAATACCTGTTTGGTAGCCGCGACTTGGGATGCTGGCCCTGCAATACCAAAGATGGTTTGACCCGATTGTGCCACAGCTACTTGCACCACTTCCTCTAGATAAATAGGTGCTTGCACCACTACCATTCCGTTCCAATAATGGGCAGCTACCGCAACTATCTGATGATCTACAATAGCAGCTACATAAGTTCCCTGAAATCTTGCACCGTGGTTAATCAGTCCCGCATTTCGGCAATTTGAGCGCAAAAACATCGAAGTATCAACGTGTTGCAAGAGAAAGTTTTCTAGCAACGCTTCGTCTCCAGGTTGTAGAGTTTTTAAGGTATGCACAGTATTCGTCATTAGTTATTAGTCAACAGTCAACAATCCTTATTCAGAAATTACTCTACCTTTTGCTAGAGGCAACAATAACAATCATTTTCTAAGCTTTGGGTGATTTAGTGTTATCTTTTGCGCTCACGCAAAAGCAGGTTATGCAAGGTTTTCGCTTAGGTTCTATTTCCGGTTTTGAAATCCGAATAGACTTGTCTTGGTTACTAATTTTCTTTCTTGTTCTATGGACTTTAAGTGCAGGTTTATTCCCTACTAATTATCCCGGACTTGACAATGCTACTTATCTTGGCATGGGCATAGTAGCAACCCTGCTGTTTTTTGCATCGTTACTAGCACATGAACTTTCTCACTCTTTTGTCGCTAGGTCAAAAGGTATTCCGGTTGAAGGTATTACTCTCTTTATCTTTGGTGGAGTGTCGCGCACCCGTGTAGATGCTTCCCACCCAGGGGATGAGTTTCAAATAGCCATTATTGGCCCTATAACCAGCTTGATACTCGCTGCCCTATTTGGCTTGCTCTGGTATATTGGCCACATTTCTGGTTGGAGTGTGGTAGTTAATGGCGTAACTTCCTACTTAGCATCTATTAATTTGGCTCTGGCTATCTTTAATATGTTGCCAGGATTTCCTTTAGATGGTGGCCGCGTATTTCGTTCCCTATTGTGGAAATACACTAACAACCTGAAAAAAGCTACACAAATTGCTTCTACAGGTGGTAAATGGCTTGGTTATTTATTGATTGCACTAGGTTTATTGCAGACATTTGCTGGTGCAGTTTTAGGTGGACTTTGGTTTATTCTCATTGGCTGGTTTCTCTACACTGCCGCTGAAGCTAGTTACGAGGAAATTTTGCTGCGTACCAGTTTACAGGGAGTACGCGCAAGGGAAATTATGACACCCTATCCAGAAACGGTAAATGCTGATTTGACAATACAAGAATTAGTGGATAAATATTTTCTCAGTCGGCGTTATCAGTCTTTTCCAGTTCTGGAAAATAGTAAACCAATAGGGATGATTACCTTGAATCAAGTTAGAGATATTCCGCGAGAAGAATGGGTGTATCGCACTGTTCAAGAGACAATGATTCCTAATGAACAGGGGTTAAGTGCGAGTCCAGAGGAACAAATGCCTCAAATACTACAAAAAATGCAAGAGTCTGGGGTCAGAAGAGTATTAGTCACTCAAGATGGTTTGCTGACAGGCATCATTACCTCCAATGATATAGCAAACTGGCTACAGCGGCGACGCGAGCTAGGGTCAGTGGGTTAATTATTCAAATATAAGACAGAAGAGAGAGGGTTGAAACTAAATAATCAGCCACTAGTGGAAAATGTTTTTATGAGAGTTTTTCTTATCTTTTTCAGGTGAATATTCGGAACAGCTTTTAGCTTCTTCTGTCATGACAATAGAAGGATTGACCGCACATTTTAAATAATGATTATTGGCATAAAATTTACATTTTTGGCAGGGTAATCGATGTGAACCTTTAATGGAAATGACCATTTTATCTTCTAAAATAGTCCGAATCTTGCGCAACATGATGAAGAAGATAACCCAGCTGAATATTAAACCAATAGGAGTTAAAGAAATCGCTAAATCAGGAATAATTAGACTGTCTGATGGGGATGATTTAGCTTGAATTTCACTGATGCTTTCTTGCCGAATATTATGATTTAGGTCTAATTTATTTTGTAATAGTCGAGCAGCGGTCATATTACATACCCTTGGATATAGTTATTGAGAACAATGATATTTTTATCCCGGTTTGGTCATTTACAGAATAATTGAAGACCATTAAAATATAGTCTTAAGAGCAGATTTGCTCAATATTTCATCAAATTGGGCAATTAATCGCGTTTGATGAAATGGTTGATAGCTGGTTTATGACTAAATATATGCAATAAAGTAACATATTTAGCTCAGTAAGTTATTCCAGCTAAAGCCTTTATTACTCACTTAATTATATGTTTAGCAGAAGAAAATTTTTGCCATCTCTGCCAATAGTTTTGCTTGTGTTTTTTTGTTGTATATCCAAAGTTATAGATTAAGGACTTAAAATTTAATTGTATCTTCATATGTTAAAATTATTGCCAGAAAAGCAGCAAAGCAATCTTCGTTTTTAAGTACTCAAAGCTGCTGTTTTATATTCAAAATTAAAATTTATATTTTTCTACACTTTCTTTGAATCAGAATAACAGTGAGTTAATCTGTAGTTAATATAATCTCAGGATTTATTAAAAAATCAAATTTAATTATCTAGATGATGCAAGGTAAAAATAGAGTATTATTTTGTGTATTGAATGCAATAATTTTTGTGTTAGCAACATTTTTATGATCAGATGATTGCTGCAAAAAACAGAAAGCTGATTTAGTAGTTTCTATAAGTTTTGAGGTGAAAGTTTATGTTTCGATTCTTGCAAAAGACATTTGCTTTGCTGTTGACAGTAATTTTGCTGGTTGCTTGTGGAACAATGCCATCAGCTGAGTCGCAGTCTCTCCAAGGTACAAAAACTAATGCTAAGTCTGCTTTACCCGTAGCTTATCCTGATCAAGAATTAAGTGCTTCTCCTGCCAAGTTACCACCATTGCCTTATGACTACACAGCTTTGAGTCAAGCGATCGATGCTGAAACGATGAAACTGCATCATGATGCACATCACGCCAGCTATGTCAATAATTTAAATGATGCTCTCAAGGATTCCCCGGAACTACAAAAAAAGAGTGTTGAAGCGATACTCAGGGATTTGGACAGCGTACCAGAAAAGATTCGGACAAAGGTACGAAATAATGGTGGGGGACACTTGAACCACACTATTTTTTGGCAAATCATGAGTCCTGATGGTGGTGGACAACCAACTGGGGAACTTGCCAAAGAAATTGACCAAACTTTTGGCAGTTTTGATGCTTTTAAAAAAGAATTTAACGCTGCTGGTGCTGGTCGTTTTGGTAGTGGTTGGGTTTGGTTAGTGCGTAATTCTCAAGGTAAGCTGGAGATTACGACCACCGCTAATCAAGATAGTCCGATTATGGAAGGTTTATATCCAATTATGGGAAATGATGTCTGGGAACACGCCTACTATTTGAGATATCGCAACCGTCGTCCTGAGTATTTGAACAATTGGTGGAATGTGACAAATTGGACAGAGATTAATAAGCGATCGCAAGCTTCATTAAAATCATAAGTTAGAGAATGGGGAAGTTATTAGGGTGGGTCAGTACAAATAATTTCTTGGTATGTCAAGGATTTCGCTAACTGACGCACCCTACACAGTGGATATTTTTTGTTTGGCAGTCCCTAAAACAAAAAGTATCTTTGTGCCATCGGTAAAACTGTAGCGGGTTCACAAGTCAACAACTCACCATCAGCTTTAACTTCATAAGTTTCAGGATCTACTTCTATGTCAGGTAAAGCATCATTGAGTTTCATATCCTGTTTAGTTAATTGACGTGTTCCAGAAACTGCAACGGCTGATTTTTTCAACCCCAATTGCTGGGGAATGTCTCTAGCTAAAGCGGCTTGAGAAACAAAGGTTAAAGATGTGGTGTGCTTCGCACCAGCAAAACTACCAAACATCGGTCGCATATGCACAGGTTGGGGTGTGGGGATACTGGCGTTAGCATCTCCCATCTGTGACCACGCAATCATTCCACCTTTAATAACTATCTCTGGTTTTACGCCGAAAAATGCCGGTCGCCACAAGCATAAATCTGCAAGTTTTCCTTCCTCTACAGAACCGACATATTCAGCAATCCCATGTGTAATTGCGGGGTTAATCGTGTATTTTGCCACATATCTCTTAGCCCGCAAATTATCGGCTTCCCCATCTGTGCCTAGACTTCCCCGTTGCACCTTCATTTTATGGGCTGTTTGCCAAGTACGAATGATGACTTCTCCTACCCTGCCCATCGCCTGAGAATCGGAGGCAATCATGCTAAACGCGCCTAAGTCGTGGAGAATATCTTCGGCGGCGATGGTTTCCCGACGGATGCGGGATTCAGCAAAGGCGACATCTTCAGGGATACTGGGGTCGAGGTGATGACATACCATCAACATATCTAAATGTTCATCTAAGGTGTTGAGGGTATAAGGCCGGGTGGGGTTGGTGGAAGATGGAAGGACATTGGTTTCACCGCAGACTTTGATAATGTCTGGTGCGTGTCCTCCACCTGCGCCTTCGGTGTGGTAGGTGTGGATGACGCGATGTTTAAAGGCGGCGATGGTATCTTCAACAAATCCAGCTTCGTTGAGAGTGTCGGTGTGTATCGCTACTTGCACATCATATTCATCGGCGACACTGAGACAAGTATCAATAGAGGCAGGTGTTGTTCCCCAGTCTTCATGCAGCTTTAACCCCATTGCACCGGCTAAAACTTGTTCGACTAAGCCTTGGGATTGGCTGGTGTTTCCTTTACCTAAAAAACCTAAATTCATCGGGAAAGCATCAGCGGCTTGTAGCATCCGGTAGATGTTCCAGGGGCCTGGGGTGCAGGTGGTGGCGTTTGTACCGGTGGCGGGGCCTGTACCACCGCCAATCATCGTGGTGATTCCAGAGGCGATCGCTACTTCAATTTGTTGGGGACAGATAAAATGAATATGGCTATCAATACCGCCAGCCGTGAGAATCATCCCTTCCCCGGCTAAGGCTTCTGTGCCAGGGCCGATAATAATATCTATATTGTCTTGAATATATGGATTGCCAGCTTTCCCAATTTTAAAGATTTTGCCGTTTTTAATGCCGATATCTGCTTTGACTATTCCCCACCAATCGAGAATCAAAGCGTTAGTAATGACTAAGTCTACTGCACCATCAGCGTTAGCAATGGGGGATTGTCCCATCCCATCACGGATGACCTTACCACCGCCAAATTTCACTTCGTCGCCGTAGGTGGTAAAGTCTTGTTCTACTTGGATAAATAATTCTGTGTCGGCTAGGCGGATGCGATCGCCTACTGTGGGGCCGTAAGTTTCTGCGTAAGCGCGGCGAGATATTCTATATGGCATAATACACTCCTGGAAACTGAGGTCATCATTGTCAGATGATATCTGCGTTAATTTGATAATTGTCCATTCACTTTGGCATTAAATCCATAAACTTGACGACTACCAACTAAAGGCACTAAAGTTATTTCCTTCTCATCACCTGGTTCAAACCGCACTGCTGTTCCGGCTGGAATATCTAACCGCATTCCTAATGCTTGTTTTCGCTCAAAGTTCAGTGCATTATTTACCTCATAGAAATGAAAATGTGAACCGACTTGAATCGGGCGATCGCCTGTATTTGCTACTTTTAATTTCACAGTTGGACGACCAGCATTTAATTCAATTTCACCTGCTGGTGTAATTATTTCACCTGGAATCATATCAGTCTGAATTCCTTATAAATTAGGTAAATTATTGGGATCAATACCTTGCGATCTCAAATAAGCCATCAGTCGTTCTTTTTGTTGTTGTTCCTGTTCTGCACGTTGGCGTTCCTGTTCAATTTGTTCCACAGCCCAAGGTAGCAAATTACCCTCTTGATTCCACCAACGTAACCAATAACCAGTCCGCCCTTCTTTTGTTCCTTGCCATGTTCCCAGATATAAACCCATTGCATTTACCCAATGACGACCATTCTCATCAGGTAGCTTTAATTCATACCGATTATTTTCGAGTTGATGATATTCTAATAATCCTCCATCTGGCTCAAAAATGATATAGATGGGAACTTGCAAAATTTGTTCATAAAAAAACCATCTTCCTGGCGGATAAGTGCGTTTAACAGAATATTCTCCCCCGTCATTATCTGAGAGAAATTCCATCACAATTAATGGAATTTCACCTTCTAAAATCGGGGTGTAACTTTTGCGGTTACTGATAATTTCCTTAACTGATGGCACATACACCCAGTCTGGTGCTTTAATTACAAGTTGTTCGTTAACAGTTGCACACAATCCAAAGTTGGAAGCTATTAACATTTGTGGTTGGATAAACCCACCGATTTCTAAACTTTCGCGCAAAGCACCAGCGAGTAGTGGCTGACCTGTATTCTCCACCGGTTCGTCCTCTAGTTTAAAATCTTTGGGTAAGGCTTCCCAAGTTATGATTAATTCCGTTTGGGGTTTAGTTGTACTGAGTTGAGTTACCATAGTTAATTCAAAATTAAGAAACGGATTGATAACAGTTATTTTAATTTTAAGTATTAATATCTAGTGTGGAAGGAATTTAGCTTATACAAGACGTAATTTAAGTTAATTGTATCAAGAAAACATTAACTGATGGAAAAAAGGTAACGTTTACACTCTCAGATTAACGAATCGGGTGATGTACTGTGACTAATTTTGTACCATCAGGAAATGTTGCTTCCACCTGAACTTCATGCACCATTTCCGGTACACCTGCCATGACATCATCTCTGGTTAATAAAGTTGTGCCATAACTCATCAATTCTGCTACTGTATTTCCATCCCTCGCACCTTCTAAAATTGCAGCTGAAATATAAGCCACTGCTTCAGGATAATTTAATTTCAGTCCTCTATTTTTACGCCTTTCTGCTAACAAAGCGGCGGTAAAAATCAATAATTTATCTTTTTCTTGTGGTGTAAGTTGCATTCGGTTTTTCTCCTTTGCAAGTTGCTTAAATCTGCCATACTCTCGGTATGCAATGACTACGACTGAAAATATCAACTCGTAGCATTTGCCACACAGACGTAAACCAGTTTCTCACCTCAGAGGTAGAAGCACCACGGTATCGACACAAAAATCCATTTTCTAGACGGGTAACGCCTGCTTGGGAGTGTTGATTATTGACTGTTAAGGGAGAAAGTGAAGCAGTAAATATGGAACGTGCTTGTTCGATGGTTTCTTTTGAAACTTGACTACCTAAGTAAATGAAGTTACCAGCTATTGGTTTTCCTGATAAGGCGTGGGGACTGTGGAAAACTTCTTCACTACCGGGTAAGCATTGGCGATCAATCCATAGGGGAATACCATTTTGCCAAATTTCGGTATGCGATCGCCATTCGCCTTGCACAAATTTCTCTCCTCTGGCACTGCGTCCAAATCGGGTAATTTCCCAGCCTAAGAAATTAGCTCCAGTTGCTAATTCTACCCGCAAATCCTGGCGATACATTGCACCGTTAAATAAAATTGTTTCTTGGGGCAGCCATTCCAAACAAGCACCCGCATCTATTTGGATATCGATGCTTTGTCTAGCCTGAAAGCCATTGCTACGATATATTTTTCCGGCTGCGGCAGTGGTGATGACAGCTTGGGTATGGGGTTGGAGGTGAATATGAGTAGATAGGCGATCGCCTCCCACAACTCCCCCAGCTGTATGTAAAATGACGCTATGACAAACCTTTTCTCCTTCAGGGTAAAACGGACGTTGCACTTTTAGCGGTGCTTGGTGATGATTGTAAATTAACTCAGTTGTACCGCAGCGATTGGTATAGACTAAATTTAGTTTGCCATGCCAGCTTCTTTCAGCGTTTAAATTAGCAGTCATTATATAAAGTTAATCTTGAATTTTAGTGCGTCATATTTTCATTGAAAAACTACTTCGACAATTTGTACACTAGTTACGATCATTTAAATTACTACCATCCTCGTAATTTTTTATGTACTTGCGCCAAATACCACATATAATCCTCAATTTGATATTGGTCAGCAGCCTTAACTAGATAATTTCTAGCCAACTCAATATTATTTTGAGCTTCGTAATATAATCCTAGGTAAAGATGAGCATAAAATTGACTGCGATCGCCTCCTAATTTACCCACTATCAAAACATCATCAGGGGTGCAATTTCCTGCATATAAATCATAGACACACCGCATAATTTCCCTAGGGTCATTTTTCACTGTTAAGAGAGACTTGCGGGCTTCGGTGACACCAATTAAACGCGCCATGCAAAGATATCGCCAGACTGTTTCTTCCACATCTTGGGAGTTGACGGTTAAATCTATCTCAAACTGTTGTGCGCCTGCTGCAAATCTTTCGGCATAATAGTAAGATAAACCACGCTGCCATAGATAAGGTGTTAAGCGGCTATCTAATTGCTCTGCCATATCAAAATCTTCAATAGATGCAGCAATTTCAGCTATTTGAAATTTGACCATACCTCGGCGAATATAGGCATGAGAATTTTTTGCTTGCTTACTAACAATTTCATTCCAATGCTTGAGTTGGTTTTCTAAAGAATTGACAAACCACATAAAATTTAAAATTCAAAACCAAGAAAAAATCACATTCACAATTCTAACTGGTGATGACGTATATAAATTCCTCATAATTAATATTTTCTGGTCTGGTTTAATAATTCTTTTCTATGGCATAATAATATATTTGCTAGCATTCTGTTTGATATTTTGATAGAAATATTATGGAATTACCTTGGCAGCAAGCAAAAATTATTCTGCACAGTCAACGCCTGCTAAAAAGTTTTCAGCATTGGACAGGGAAGCAATTAATAGATGTAAATGCTTCACCGATAGAAATGTCGCAAGCACTATTTAAAGCACCATTTGTATTAGTTTCTCATGGTACTGAAGTAGATCCAATTTTTAATTATGGAAATCATCAAGCTTTGGAATTATGGGAATTATCTTGGGAAGATTTTACCAAAATGCCCTCACGGAAAACTGCTGAAGAGATAGTACAACAAGAACGCGATCGCTTACTAGCAGAAGCAGCAACTCAAGGCTTTAGTTACTTTTCCGGTGTCCGAATTACCAGCACTGGTAAACGCTTCCACATCCAAGACGGTATTCTTTGGAATCTGATCGATGAGCAACATAAATATTGCGGTCAAGCCGCAGTCTATTCCGAATGTTCGTTTATTACATAACGGAATAATGTACTCTTAACTTTCCAAAGTAGATACATTATATAGTGACAGTCTGCTGATTAAGGTTTAAAAAAATGTTGCGTGTTTATCATTTACTCTTAGGTATCATTTTATTGTTTGTCGTCCCCGTAGGATTTAAATTTGTTTTACCCTTGTTTTCTGGTAACAAAGTAACCACACCAACCCCAACTGCTGCATCTACAAGCACATCAGCCACGCCATCTGCTACATCTGCAAGTACAACAGCCACGAAAACCAACAACAAGCAAGAAAATATTTGGCAAAAATTATTAGGTCAAACGACTGTTCCCAGTGGTTGGGAAGTTGTACCTTGTCAGGAAAATGCTACATTACTATGTGTTTCTGACCAAGGGAAAAGTTTGGGTACAGTCGAAATTCGAGTTGAACCAGTCAAAAACAACTTAGAATTTCAAAAGCATTTAACCGCAGCGGGTATTCCTTTCGATTCTAAACCAGATTACCAAAATCAGGAAAATCAAGAAAAACTCACTAAAGCCCTCCAAGCCTGGGTTGCAGATTTCTATACTAGCCTGGCTAAAAATCCTCAAGGTATCGATAGTAGTAAATTTACTTTCTCCACCTATCCACCACAACAAGTAACAATCGGGAAACTCCCTGGTATTCGTTATGGTTTTGTCAAACTCAAATCAGAGAGTGGTGTGGGGGAACAGCACATTGGCCATATTACCTATGATGGTACACAACTATATATAATAACCACGTCTTTTGCTCCGGGTGGTGGTACAGGTAAGTTTGCCAAACTGGAGAACTTCGCAGTCTTTCAACCATATCTGTATGCGATCGCAGAAAGCTTAAACTTACCTATTCAGAAAGCATCTACTAAACCCTAACTCTACGGCAAAAATGACTAAAAGTGAAAATTTCAGTTATTTTACTTAGTTTTTGTAGTTTATATATAGCCATCTCTACTTAGATATTAAAAACTAGCTAGTACGAAGAAAATCTTTAACAATGTATTTTCTATATGATAGTAATCTTTCGCTAACTTTCTCTAATTTCTCTCATACAGTGATATTACTGTCTTGTACATAAATTTTTAGTATTTGTCATCCACATTCAGGATGAATATAAATAATATTACATCTATATCTAGATAGATGTATAATTTATAACTTTGTTGTGCGACTAACCTCTATATTGAATACTACAAAGAAAATCACTGATTTTAATGGGCTTGTAAAAATTTTCTTTTTATACAAAAAATATTCTCCTTAAACAATAATGTCAAGGTTTAATGACATTAACGTAAAAACACTGAATAAATAGTTATTAAAGATTCATGTCTATCATAAAGACACTGAGGTTAATTATTAATTTTTTTATAGTATTTTTAATCTTTTATTGGTTATATAGATATATTGTAATTTTTTTGTGGAAATTTTTATAATGGCTTGAATCATATACGTAGCAATCCAGTAAGTTAATTAACTTTGTATCAAAAAAACTCAAAATTTATTTGTAATTACAGGAAACTACAGTTATATTTTTGAGTGAAATATTAAAAAATACTTAAGTACAGCAAAATAAGTACTTTTAACACTAGTGAAACGCGGTGTACGTAAGTAGATATTGATTGACTGCTATTCATTTGTTCATGACAGTTTTGGTGCAACAAAAGCATAAACCCTAAAAAGATCATCTTTATGATCTCTGACTCCGCATTTTTATCGACTCAATTTTTGCAGAGATAGATTAGTGTATCTGGAGCAGGGATATTTTTATTACCTTTTATCTGTCTTTTCAAGAGCAATTGAAAGTCATGTGATTCAGATTTATTTGTGTATCATACAAAGAAATTACTAGCAGTTAAAATCAGGTGTTTATCTATATTTATGAACTGATAGAGGAATTATGCAAAACTTAGTTATCCCTACCTTATATTCTCCCTTTCATCATGAATTTAACCCGTTTGTAGAAGTATTAGAAGCAACTGTTTTTGATTGGGTACTTCGCTTTAATCTCGTTGCAGATGATTCAGCTTTTAAGCGTTTTTCTAAAGCCAAATTTTACTTATTAATAGCTAGCTGTTATCCACATTGCCCACTAGAAGAACTGAAGATTGCTAATGATTGGCTAAGTTGGATGATGACTTGGGATGATGAATGCGATATTTCCAATTTATCAACCCAGCCGGAAGTCATGCAAACATTACATAAGAGATTTGTGGAAGTTTTAAATGGTGCAGAACTCACCAGTGAAGATTCACTACGTTCCTACGCCTTAGCAGACTTAAGACAAAGAATGTTTCAAAGGGGATGGGCTAGTAATTTTCATTATTTTGTACATAGTGTGGAAGACTACTTACATGGATGCGTTCAAGAGGCTATCAACCGTTCCCAAGAGAGTGTACCTGACCTTGATACATACATTCATCTACGTAGATCAACCGGAGCAATGGAGCCTTTATTTGAATTAATAGAATTTACGAATCATTTAAACATTCCCAGGATTCTGCGGGAATATGAAAAACTCAAACAATTGAAAATGATGACAAACAATATTGTTTGTTGGTGTAATGATATCTTTTCAGCACCAAAAGAAATGGCAAGCAATGATGTTCATAATTTAGTATTAGTATTATATTATCAACAGAAATTGTCTTTGAATGAAGCTTTTAAATGTGCAGCAGCCATGCACGACGCTGAACTTAAAAAAATGTTTGACATAGAAGCTTCTATTCCCTCTTTTGCACCCAATGTAGATGCTGAATTAGCAAAATATATATCTGGATTACATAGCTGGATTGGTGGTCATATTAACTGGTATTCTCTCTCTAAACGCTACCAAACTGGAAAAATATCAGAAGAATTTACCTTACCAGAACTACAGTACTCTACTTCTCAATAAAAACTACAATGGAAATTCAGCATTCAGATCGGATTGGTATTGTAGGTGCAGCCTGTGCTGGTTTAACAGCCGCTGAAGAATTACGCGATCTTGGATATCAGAATATCACCCTAATTGATGCCAAAAATCGCATAGGTGGTAAGACGTATTCTATTCAGTATGCAGACAGAAGTAGCCAAACCCGCGGTATTTACGAAGGTGGAACTGTTTGGGTATTACCCAGTCCCCTATACAAAAAATACAAAAAGCGGTACGGCATTTCTACTACTCAACATATAATGCCACCTGTGCAAATATTTGACTTAGCTACTGGCAAGATTTCCAGCCCCTTTTTAGTTCAATCACAATATTCTTTACTTAGCAAAGTTAGACAGGTAACAAAATTTTTTCGGGAATTAAGTAAGTATACTCGGTATGATAACCCAGGGTATATTAACCCTGCTTACCGAATAATGAATGAACCTTCGCCGCAATGGTTTGCCCAAAATGATTTAGGATTTATTCGAGAAGCGTTAATTCCCATAGCTAATGCAGCCCAATTTGGACATCTAGAGGAAGAAGTAGCAAGTCCCTATGTCATTCGACTTTTAGCATTACTGAATAGATGCAATTTACCCAAAAAATTGTTGCTCAATATGCCTCAGTTACAAGAAGGCAATCAAGAGTTGTGGAATCGAATTGCAGCAACTCATAATTTGTGTTTAGGACAGACTATTAAACGAGTAACCCGTGGGAAAACAATTATTGTAGAAACTGCTTCTCATCATTGGGAATTTGATCGTTTAATTTGGACTGCTCCTGTAGAAGATTTTATCGGTGTCGCTGATGCTTCACCTGAAGAAAGAGATATCTTTTCTAGGGTACGCACGATTAAACGAGCAGTCATTACCTGCCAAGTAGAGGGTTTACCGTCCAATATTTTCTACTGTGTCCGAAATACTTTCAACCATCCTTTGCCGGCCAGTTACCCATTAGCAATGTATGAAGTTGACCCTGGCAGTAAAGTTTACAGTTTCTATCCCTTTATGGATGAAACAACAACTATTGAAGAACTAGAAAATAATGTTGTTGATTTAGTGAAAAAATTGGGGGGAACTGAGGTGAAACTTTTAACTCAACCTCTAATTTGGAGGTGGTTCTCTCATTTTTCGCCGCAAGACCTAGGTAATGGCATTTATGAGCGATTAGAGGTGTTACAGGGCAGCCAAAACACATACTTTTCTAACGAGCTAACTGCTGGGGTAAGTGTACCTTATGGTATGGAATATGCTGCCGATTTAGTACAACGCTTCTTTTCACAAAGACCATCTAGTTTAGGTCAAATATTCCCAGAAAAAGAGCTTTCTGCGCGCTAAAACTAACTGGGTAAAGACGACGAAAATTAAAGCTTGGTGGTCTTAGAAATCCATCAAGTTGACAAATTTCATTCATTTTCACCTAAGTCTTGACGAAGAATACAACGATTTTCCACTACTTGATGTTTTTTACTTACCTGAGTAGTGGGATTTCAATTACAAACTCAGAGCCTTGTCCCAGAGTGGAATTACAAATTAACTGTCCTTTATGTTTCTCTACAACAATTTGATAGCTAATAGATAATCCTAATCCTGTACCACTTCCTATAGGTTTGGTAGTAAAAAATGGGTCAAAAATTTTCTGCCGCACTTCTTCTGTCATACCAGAACCGTTATCAGCAATGCTAATTAGCACAGTATTTGAGTTTGTTAAGTCTGTACGAATATGAATCTGTCTTTTTGTTGATAGATTAGTATTTTTGGTAGTTAAATCTTCTACAGCATCAATTGCATTACTCAGAATATTCATAAATACCTGATTCAGTTGACCAGCATAACAATTAACCGGAGGTATTTTGGCATATTCTTTAGTGACAATAATCTCTGGAAAATCACTTTTTTCTTTAAGTCGATGCTGCAAAATCATTAAAGTATTATCAATACCTTCATGGATATCTACAGGCTTCATCTCTGATTCATCGAGACGGGAAAAGTTACGTAAACCCAAGACTATATTACGAATTCTAGAGCTTCCTAGCTTCATAGAATCGAGAGTTTTTGGTAAGTCTTCTGCTAAAAAATCAATATCAATCGCTTCTGCTTTGTCTCTCACTAAATCTGAAGCATGAGGAAATTCTTGCTGATATAAAGATACTAACTCTAGCAAATCCTGCACATACTCACTAGCGTGAGTGATGTTGCCATGAATAAAGTTGATAGGATTATTAATTTCATGGGCGATACCTGCGATCATCTGTCCCAAGGAGGACATTTTTTCACTTTGAATTAATTGAGTTTGTGTGCGCTGCAATTCTTGTAGAGCTTGTTGCAATCGTTGATTTTGGTGATGAAGTTCCTGTGTTCTAGTTTCTACTTTGCCTTCTAAACTATGACTGTATTCTTCTAAACTTTGATGAGCCTGTGCCAAATTATTGTATAGGATGGCGTTCTCTATAGAAATTGCTGCTTGGGTGGTGAGGAGTTTAAGCACTTCTACGCGATCGCGGGTAAATGCTTCTGTGACTAAATTATTTTCTAAGTATAAGATACCTAGTAATTTACCTTGATTGATAATAGGGATGCACAATACACTCTTAGGTTGTTTCTCGATAATGTAGCGATCGCCTGCTAGAAACGCCACAGTCTTAACATTATCAATAACTAAGATGTCTTCTGTCCGTTTGACATAGTTAATCAAGGTCACAGGTACATCATTACTAAATTCCAAACTACTTGAGGGAAAAGATGTAGAGATAGAGGCACTATCTGCACTGTGACTAACTGTAGTAACTCTTAATTCTGAGGTATCATCTTCACTTAAGATTAAAGCTGATTTAGAAGCTCCAGCATTTTCCATGACAACTTGCATCAATGTAGCCAGTAGCTTCTCTATTTCAATTTCTCCTGATAGGGCTTGTGAAGCTTTGATTACAGATGCTAAGTCTAGAGAGTCGGAAATACTAGTTTTAGAACCAATTGCGGTTTGCTGGCTAATTCTTCTGGAGACGCTTTGATGAGTAGAAAGTGTAATTTTTTCGCTTATTTGCAGACTCAGCTTCTCTTGCTGGAGAACAGGTGCAAGTAATTGGGGATAGCGTTTTGCCAAATCATCAACTTTAGCTTTTGCGCCCCACCGACTGTAATTATAATAAGCATCTGTTAGATAAGTTTGGGCTATTTTTGGTTTACCCCATTCTAGATAGAATTTGGCTGCTAGTTCATAAGCCAGTGCTTCTTCTTGAATATACTCATGTTTGTGAGCTAGATTAATGGCGCGATCGTAATCATCTATCGCTTCTAGATATTGATTAGTGACACGATTTTTTTCTGCTTCTACAAGATGATATTTATGCAGATAATTCATTGGAGCATGATGTGACCAATGCAGCATTTTTTCTTGGTTAGCTATCACTTGCTGCAGAAGTTGCTTTTGTTCATGTTCTGGAGTAACAACATAGATTGCCAAATGAGCCAGTGAATCATAGAAATATAATTGAGGTGTCATCAACATTCCTATGCCACCATATAAATATTTTTTGCCATGATTTGTATATTCAAAGGCTTTATAATATTCACCAAATAAATAACATATCTGACTTTTACACAAGTAAAAATGTAAAATGGCGATTCCGTCGTTAGATTTCAGATGAATTAAAAGATTCTTCTCTTCATCATAGGCATCACCGATTAGACTACAAACATTCTCCGAATTTCCCAATAAATTTAATACTATTTGCCGATATATTTCGTTCCAGTAAAAAACACCTTTTTGTTTAATGCGATTAATGGAATTGCTATGGTTGGTTATTTCTATTAATAGCCCATTTAGCTCCATACCGCTAAAAAACAAGAAATAGCAATAAGCATTAATCGCGTAACTAGCAAATTCTAAATCTCCAGTTTCTATTCCAGATAAGTAAGCATCTAGAAATGAGTTGATGCTAGCTTTAATATGCTCTTTCCAGTGTCTGATGTGAGAATTGAATGAGTGGCCAATCTTAGCCATGACTTCTTTTGCTGGAAACTTACTTAATAAACTTGAAGCCAGTTTGCCAAATTGATAGCCGTACTCAATATTTTCTACTCCCCCACACAAAATTAAACCATACACGACATAGGCAAAAGCAGATAACGTATTATTTCCATATTTGAGTGATAAATAGATTTGCTTAAGTGCAATTAATATGAACAGATTAGGAGCAGATTTATATGCCAAAACAATCGTACTCGATAGAATCCGCATAACTGCTAGAGGTTGTAATGCTGACATCTCTGGCAAATCAATTAACTTCTCAATGGTACGATTAGCTAAAGATAAATTTATTTCCTCCATTGCTTGCTGAATATCAGACTGGCTAGGATTTTCAGGAAATTCCACTCCCAATAATTTCAAAAACGCTAATCCTATATTTACAGCTTCTATGGCTTGATTTTGCGCTCCATAGGCTTGAATTTTAATTTCATAAACTTTTACTTTTTCCAGTAATGTTTTAGCTTGTAGAGACACTACTTGAACTAATGTTTCCATCTGCTCGAAATCACCGGCTAAGTAAGCTGCTTCTGCTGCTGTCTCATGTAATGCTAGAGTGAGATCATATTGTGTTTCCCAACTAGTATCTGCAAGTAGTTCAATTCCTGTCTTTAAATATTTAATGGCGGTTGTATAAGCTGTGGAGTTTAAAGCTTTACGTCCGGCAACTAAATTCATTGCAGCTAGTTCATCACGTTGATGATGATTGGTGATTAATTCCACAGACATATTTAACTGATTAACTAGCTGAAAAATATTTTCTTCCCGTTCTTCAATTGGTATGTTACTCAACAATAATTTACCAATTTTTAAATGAATTTCTCTTCTTGTTGCTTCAGGGATTAAAGTATAAGCTGCTTGCTGAACTCGGTCATGAATAAATTTATATTTAGGTGTTGGTAAGTTTCTAATTTGTAATTTATTACTAGTAAAATTATCTAAAGAAAAGTCAAAGATACTATTAGTATCTTGAAATAGTTTATAAATCTCTGTTTGAGGTAGGATTATGCCCTCATGTAATGATTGCCATATATCAGAGGCGGTATCTACTACAGATTTTTCGTGTACGATCGCTAAGGTTTTTAGGTCAAATTCATTACCAATACATGCTGCTAGTTTTAATACATCTTGAGTCATTTTTGGCAATTTCTCTATTTGCAGTGCCATAAATTGCACGACATCATCAGTGAGAGCTAATTCCTGTATTCGATGAATGTCATACTGCCAATATCCGACATCAAAGTTAAATTTAATTATGTTTTCCTGATCCAGAAATTTCAGAAATTGTGTAGCAAAAAAAGGATTGCCTTTGGTCTTAGCAAACACCATTTGCGTTAGGGGAACAGCGATTTCTTCTTGGCAATGTAGAGTATCGGCAATTAAAAGATTTAAATGACTTTGATTTAAAGGTTGTAAATCAATATAGTTAACTGTAGTTCCTGTTTTAGTAATTTCTTGTAGTGTTAAAGAGAGTGGATGTGTTTGGGTGACTTCATTGTGACGATATGCACCAATTAGAAGTAAGCTACCTGCTGTTTGCTGATTGGTTTCTGTGGTATCAAGTGGCCAGGGTTCTCCATCAAAAATGGGTGTCCATACATTCTCTTTAATCTCATTATGCAACAGAGGAGGATTTTTCTGAACTGCATTAGTTTGACTCATTAAGAATTGAATGAATTTTAAAGAAGCTGTATCTGCCCATTGCAAGTCATCTAGAAAGATTACTAAGGGATGGGATTTAGTATTGAATACTTGAATAAATCTTTGAAATAACAAATTGAAACGATGTTGAATAGCAATTCCAGAAAGTTCAGCCACTATTGGCTGTTTACCGATAATCTTTTCTAGTTCAGGAATGACATCAATAATTACCTGGGCTTGTTCACCTAAAACTGATAGGATTTTAGTTCGCAATTGCTGAATTTTCGCATCACTTTCTAAAAGTATTTGCCCAATCAAATCACGAAAGGCTTGTACTAATCCTGATAAGGGAATATCACGTTGAAATTGGTCAAATTTGCCTTTAATAAAGTAGCTTTGCTGCCGGACAATAGGTTTGTGAATTTCATTAACAACGGCAGTTTTGCCAATACCAGATAATCCTGCAACTAAGATCATTTCTGTCGTTCCCCTAGTGACACGCTCAAAAGCTGCCAGTAGCGTCGTAACTTCTTGTTGGCGACCATAAAGTTTTTCTGGAATCAGAAAACGGTCGGAAATATCCTTAAGTGCCAACTCAAAGGGGTCAATCTTGCCATTATTTTGCCATTGGTGATAGCAAATTTCTAAGTCATGTTTGAGTCCATAAGCACTCTGATAGCGATCTTCGGCATTTTTTGCCATCAATTTCATGACAATATCGGAAATTATCTGCGGAATCCCTTCTCTGTTGCTTAATAGTGGTGGCTGTTTAGCGATGTGGGAGTAAACCAACTCCATCGGTTCATGATTGGTAAATGGTAATTGTCCACTCAGAAGTTCAAAAAATGTCACTCCTAAAGAATAGAAATCACTACGGTAATCGATACCTCTGTTCATTCTTCCTGTTTGTTCAGGGGATATGTAGGGTAATGTCCCTTCTAAGACATTGGGATTTGTCAAGTTTTGGATTTCTCTGGGTAACAGGGTAGCAATACTGAAATCAATCAATCTGACTTTCAGAGTGTCGGGGTTGATGAGGATGTTGGCAGGTTTAATATCTTTATGAATAATGCGATCGCGATGTAATTCTTCTAAAACAGAGACTATAGCTATAGCTATGGGGAAAAATTCTGTGGGTGTTAAACTATACTCTTGCGTAACTTTATTCTGCTGAACCCAGTCTTTGAGTGAGATACCACCAACATCTTCCATGACTAGGGCATAGCCATTACGATAATTTTCTAAACTCAGAGGTTTAATTATCCCTTCAATATCTAAATTTTTGATAATTGTGTACTGATTACGGAATTGAGCTATTTCACTGAAGGTAGGATATTCATTCCGCATCAATTTGATTACCACAGGTTTTCGGTCTTGTTCCCTAATACCTCGATAAACCAGGGTTTTGCTACCACAATAAATTTGTTCTGTTAGGCGATATCCAGAAAGAGGAAATAATGTATCTGATAAAACTAGCATTGCAGGGATATTTATACTTAATATTATTGCTTGATGTATTTTAGTATTCCCTGAAATGCACTCTTTTCCTCATATTTTTTTCACAAGAAATTTATTTTTTAACAAAAATATAAATTGATTTTTTATCAGCAGTTTCACTTAATAAAGCCAAAATTTTCTGAATAACTTACGTATAAATATCAAGTTGACAGTCTGCCGGATTTGATTATCTCATAGGTAATAGCCCTTAAAAAATCAAATTGAGCTATTACCTAGGAATTTAAATTTCTGCTACGGCTCGTTCAATTAAACGACGTGCTAAAGTTTGTGTACCAGTATGTTCGTAATAATTAGTGGCTACATCTAGAAATGCTGCTAAGTAGTCTAACTTGTCATCACTAAATTGAATAAAGTTTTGCAAATTACCAACAACTTTTTGCGGGGTCAAATTATTAGCAGCCACAATCCCATTCATCCAACCTTTGACTGAGTCTAAACTTTCACCAATGAAATTGAGTTTACTGCCAGCATTATTACCAGGAATGACATTTTTAATGCTTTGGAAAGTGGAATTTTGATCCAACTCATTGGGGTTAGTCTGATTTAATCCAGATAAAGCTTTATTCAGGAAGTCCGGCCCCAATGGGATCAAACCATCAACACAAACTAATGCCACCATACGAATTAGCGATTCGCCACTGTATTCTCCTAAAGAAGCAACAAAATCACCGATACTATCACCAGGAATGCCGTTAATTTGACAGAAAGCAACTAATTCCGCTACTAATTTCAAAGATAAATCGATAGTTTGAGCTTTGTCTGATTTAGGAGTTATGGAGTTCAAAAACCCTAAAAGTGGAATGCTTTCACCAACTTTGTTGGCTAAAGCTGCTGCACCTAAGGCTTTATCTGTACTGTCAACAGTTTGATAAAGCCACATTGCTGTTTGATACCCTTGGGAGCGATCGTTGTAAAGATAAATTGCCCGTTCACCAATTTGCTGAATTAAGCTGTCGTCAGTTTCACCAGTGACGGTCTTAATAGTATTAACAAAGCCAACTGTATTTTGCCACTCACCAGGAGCAATAAAATCTAAGGCGTTTAACATGGAAATCGTCAAGCCACTAGTTGGTAACTCATCAACCAACTCAAAAATTGCTTTGCTCACAAAAATCTCCTGATCTAGATTTTTTATCTCTAATTACGTACAGCAGATGGCAGGTAAATGAGGTACAACATTTAATAACAAATTCATATACCAAAGGACTCACAATCCTGTTACCTATTACCTGCTGTGGATGCAGACTGACTATTTGAGTTTGGCTAGTCCATCCAGATTAAATTTTTCTATCCAATCGGCGCGATCGCTGGCTGTAAATGATGGGGAACGGGACAATACTTTTACCTGGTATTTACCTACTAACACCGCAGTTTGGGTATTACCTACTTCCACAGCCGGATAACCAGCAATTGTTTTCGTACTATTGGAGAATTTTGCGGTTGCACCCGGTGTACTGGTGGTGTCTGAAATAGATAACATTGCTACGTCTTTACCAGCTTTTTTCAATTTAGCTTCAGCAAAGCCTTTCTTCTCTTGAGTGTAGACTCGTTGATAATCGTTTTCTTCGCTGGGGAAAAATTTATTGAACTCACTGCCTTGAGTGGCATTTTTAGCAACAGCCTGGCCACTCTTTTGGCGACTGCTTTCTTGTTGTGCTTGATCGAAACGACCTGGTGCTTTGGGAGTACAGGCTGTAGTCAGTAATAACACTGACAGCAACACAGCAGCTAAAATCCTACGCGCACGGGGAAAAGTCATCTCTAGCGTCTCCTTATGCTTGAGCTTTGAGGCAATTATCTGTGCTGCTGTCGGCTTACATCCAGAAACTTTACTTTTTGATAAGTATTGAAGGAGGTAGAGGGGGTAGGAGGCAAGGAAGGCAGAGGGAGCAAAGTTAATAACTATTGCTCTTACCTCAGCACTCAGCACTTTCAAGTCAGGAGGCAAAAGGTAATAGTTTTTCCCCCACACCCCTACACCCCTAAACCCCTACACCCTCTCAAATCTAGCTGTATCAGTTTATTTTTCTCGATAAGCGATCGCGGCATAAAAAGGATCTCCTCCTGGCGCACCCAACCACTGCAAGAAATTTGGTACTGTGGATTTACGCACAATGATTTCTGGGATAGTAAATCCCGGTACGGAAGCAAAGTAGCGTTTAACTAATTCCACTCGTCCTAGTTCGGAACTATCCCGCCACGCTTGAATGGCTTTTTGAAAGAACATCCGATTGGAAAAGCTGAAAATTGCCACACCACCGGGTTTCAAGATGCGGTGAATTTCAGAAAATACTGCTTCTGGATATTGTAAGTATTGTACGGAAACACAATTAATCACAGCATCAAAATCTTGATCTGGCAAAGGTAAAGCCGGATTTTCGTTGAGATTCTGAACAAAATAGTGATTTAACCGGGGATTACGTGCTAATTCTTCGCCATTGAGTCCATGTCCCTCAACATGGGCAAACTCTAATTCATCCGGTAAATGAGACACCCAACTGCTCATCATATCTAGTATGCGAGTATTGGGCTGGAGTCTTTCTCTATATAACTCTGTTAGCTGTTGGATAAAACCTTCATCAACATGGGTGACGAAGCGGGGATAGGCATAAAACAGCTTGTCGTCTGTATCGTCTAATTTTAGGCGTTGATCCGGTTTGAGTAACATAAAAGTCTATTTGTCGAAATTTTTCTGGAAATTGGTGCAACTTCAGGTATTCTTTTGAACAAGCACTATGCAATATATTTTAATAAAAGTCCGTTAAATACTCGCATTTACGCAGCATTCAATGTTGTACAAACTACCATTCTTAAAACCTATTTGGCGGCAAATCAGCCTATCAGTAACATTCCCTTACGTAAGTTTGCTGATTTGGACAATTCCCTTATTACTATTTAATTCTGGGGAAAACAGCGTCATGGCACATGACGAAGGGCTTTATGCTTGGCGCGCCCGTCAGATGTATAATTCTGGTGATTGGATTGCACCTTGGGGTAATGCTCATCATAAAACCCCTGGCTTTTATTGGTTGATTGCTGTTTTCTATAAGTTATTAGGAATTAGTGAATTTAGTACAAGAATAGCTAACATGATATTTAGCATTTTTTGCCTATTACTAACCTATGAAATTGGCAAGATTATACTAGGTAAAAAATTAGCTTGGTTAGCTAGTACTATTTTAAGTGTTGAATTTCTTTGGCTGCAATACTGTCGTTTAGGTACGCCTGATATACCAACGATTTTTCTGATAATTTTAGCTATTTATGCTTTTATCCAAGCAGAATTACATCCAAAATATAAATATATTTTGGTGTTTATTTCTGGTTTAAGTTTAGGTCTGGGCTTCTTGATGAGAAGCTTCATGATTATTCTCCCAACTGTAGCTTTATTTCCTTATTTAATTGGTGAACATCGTCGCCATCGACATCTGACTAACCCTTATTTTTATATAGGATTATTTGTAGGCTTAATACCGACATTGGTTTGGTTATGGTTTAATTGGCAACGTTATGGCAATAGTAGCTTTGCAGCTTTATTTGGTTTTGTTGTAGATTTAGGTTCTGAAGAACGCCAAGGTAATGGTATAGTTTTCTACTTTTGGAATGTCCCTTTAAAGGCTTTTCCTTGGGTATTTTTTAGCCTTTTAGGTTTATTTTTAGTTATCCGTCGTCCCCTTCCTTCTTATCAACTCATCCTCGTAGGTTTCCCTGTTGTTTTGTTTGCTGAATTGAGTATTTTTTCAACACGTTTATCGCACTATAGTTTGCCACTTTACCCATTTATCGCCTTATTAGCAGCAATCGGTTTAGATTGGTTGGGTAGGATCTATCAGTTGGGATACACCAAGAAAAAAACTCTGCTGTACAAGGGTAATATCCCCCGAACTTTAAGCTATGCTTTTGGTTTATTAGGCATTTTATTGATATTCGCATCTATAGTTGCATTTGCCTGGGGCGATCGCAAATATGCAACCCTCGGTTTAGTTGTGGGTTTAAGTTGGTTAATTCTGCCTATAGTCTGGATTAGTCGTTACCACTTTGGCTATAAGTTTCTGACTGCTGGCTATTGGATAGCAGGCTGGTTAATTCCCTGTTGGTTAGCCCTGGCTGTAGCCGGTGGCTTGGGTTTATTCAGCGACTATAACCCTGCTTATAGAACTTTTTTACAACAACAGGCGATCGCCTCTATTGTACAAACTCACCCCATTCACTTCGTTAATATGGGTGGTAAAAATGCTGTCCTCCTTAGATTCTATACTCCAGTTCACGGTCAACGAGTAGAAACAATTACCCAACTACCAGCCCTTAGTTATGCTTGGGTTTATAAACCAACACCATCCCAATTATCCCGACCACATCGTGTAATTGACTCAATACAAGACTACAAATTAATTCAAATTTTACCCAGCAAATAGGACATGGGGCATGGGGCATAAATTTATCTTGACTTGACTTATGCATCTCCGCAGTTCATGACGGCTACTTACTCCACTTGGGCAAAGCCCAAGACCGCAATGCTATCTGCCTTTAAAATATTGCTAAAAACATCAAATCAATTTATGATAAATACTACGTACACTAAATAATTACTCCATGATTGCTCAACCTAATCATTCTTCTATTTCAGCGTCGTGGCAGCAAGACCTTGCCCCATACAATTTGGGCTACAGAATTAAACTACTCTCACAATTACTGACTCGCAAATTTACCGAAAGACTAGAACCATTTGGATTGACACCATTTCATTGGCTGGTTTTGTGTTGTTTGTGGCAAGAAGATGGTTTACCTACTTCCAGCATTGGAGAGAAACTGCAACAAGTGGGGGGTACTCTCACAGGGGTACTCGACCGGATGGAAGAACGTGGTTTAGTGCGCCGTGAACGAGATACCCATGATCGCCGGATTTGGCGCATCTGGCTGACTGATGCTGGTAAGGAACTAGAAACTGTCTTACCACCGATCGCGTCTGAGGTGCGTGAGGAAACTATGCAAGGTATTTCTGTTGCTGATCGCGAGATGTTTTCCCAACTGCTGAATCGGGCGATCGCCAACCTGTCTTAAGTATTGTGGCTTAATCATCCAACTGGGTGAAGAAATCCTATAACTATTTTCGGATAATGCTACGTACACTAATTTTTTTAGATAGAATTATTAGCTCATGTATATTACGTACTTAAAATATTGATTAAGACACACAAATGATTAAAAAATTGAATTTAAGTGAACACAATTCATGAATTATCGAAAACAGCTGCAACTACCTGCCTTTCGCTCAAGAAATTACCGTTTATTCTTTGTTGGACAAGGGATTTCTTTAATTGGAACATGGATGACGCAACTAGCCACAGTTTGGCTAGTCTATGATTTAACCAATTCAGCATTCATGTTGGGGGTTGTGGGATTTACTAGTCAAATTCCTAACTTTTTCCTTGCTCCATTTGGTGGGGTATTCGTAGACAGATTTTCGCGATATCGTACATTAATTTCTACACAAATACTAGCGATGCTCCAATCTCTAGCATTAGCAGTATTAACTTTAACTGGTGTCATTCAAATTTGGCACATTATCGCCTTAAGCTTATTGCAAGGATTTATTAACGCCTTAGATGCACCAGCTAGACAAGCATTTGTACCAGAATTAGTAGAACGCAGAGATGATTTAGCCAACGCGATCGCGATTAATTCTACAATGATTAATGGAGCGCGGCTAATTGGCCCAGCAGTTGGCGGTTTATTAATAGCCCAGATTGGTGTAGCCTACTGTTTTTTAATTGATGGCTTAAGCTACATTGCCGTCATCGCTAGTCTATTGGCAATGAACATTAAACCTTGGAAAATGTTAGTAACCCCAGGTAATCCCCTACAAAAAGTCGCAGAGGGATTTGTCTATGCTTTTAGTTCTCCACCTATTCGAGCTATTTTATTATTATCAACTCTAGTCAGTTTAATGGGTTTACAAAATACTATTCTCGTACCGATTTTTGCTGAAAAAATCTTAGGAGGTGGAGCAGAAACATTAGGATTTCTCATGGCAGCTTCAGGACTGGGAGCTTTATCGGGAGGAATTTATTTAGCTACACGCAGAACAATTGTAGGGATTGGGAAATTGATTGCGATCGCCCCAGCAATTTTAGGTGTTGGATTGATTACCTTTGCTGTTTCTAGATATTTACCAATGTCTCTATTTACAATGTTATTTGTCGGCTTAGGGACAATTTTACAAATAGCAGCCAGTAATACATTTCTGCAAACAATTGTCGATGAAGACAAACGAGGTAGATTAATGAGCCTATATACCATGTCATTCTTAGGCATGATACCTGTAGGTAATCTCCTAGGCGGATTATTAGCTACTCATATAGGTGCGCCTAACACATTAATTTTTGACGGGATAGCTTGTATTATCGGGTCTGTGATTTTTTATAGACAATTACCAGGATTGACGAGATTTGTCCGACCAATCTATGAAAAGAAAGGTATTTTAGCAGTTGAGTAATTGTAGAGACGCGATTTATCGCATCTCTAGAGATTTTAATCCAAATATTTCTGCACGATCATGAAACACCAGGATTATCTAATGTTTTAATTCGTTGCAGAATTTGCTCAACTTGGTAAACCTTCTCGTTTCTCTGCTGTTTTTTAAAGATATTCAAAGCTTTTTCTAAAGAAGCTTGTGCTTGCTCCTTTTGATTGGTTTGCCATAACGCCTGACCATAATTAATCAGTGCATCACCATAATCAGGATTAATTTCTAGAGCTTTCTTGAATTCTGTAATAGCTTCCTCCCAGCGACTTTGGTTAGCGTAAACTGCACCGATCGCGTTATAAGCTAACGCATATTTAGAGTTGAGGCGAATGGCTTCACGGTAAGCACTAATAGCAGCTTCTGGTTGGCTAAGACGTGCAAACACATTGCCTAATTGAAAGTGTGCAAAAGTATCTCTGGGATATTTTTTGACCAGTTGACACAGTGTTTTTTCTGCACCCTTGAAATCGCGCCGACTGTATAAATCATTAGCTTGTTGAACCAGCAGCGATCGCTCCTGTGATGTAGTATCTTGAATTTGTGCGATTTTTTGCGGTTGTTTAAGTTGCGATTTTTTTTCTGGCGTACTTAAAGCCGATTGACAAGATGATTTTGCTGGCGATTGTTCCTGTGCTTGAACAGCAGTTGACAAAACTAGGGGAAGGATACTCAGTGATACACAGCTAAAGGCTTTCAAACATCCTGACAGCAATTGACTGGTCATTTTCATCACTCTCATCCTTTAATCATGTCCTGATCCCCATGATAAACCGAAGTGCGTAATGACTACCCCAGCATCCTTGCGGACTCATGAAATCCTTATTAATTGCACTAACAACCATAGCTGTTTGCGCTTAACTGTGGTGCAGGCGATCGCACCAATTATGATCAAATCTGTGGGATTCTTTTAAAGATTTAGGTACACATCGCCGCAGGTATCGCTCACAGGAAGTTTACAAGCTTGTTCCTTCAGTTCTTGCAAGGACATACGAAAATACTCCAACAAAGGTTGGCATCTCAATTTTAGTACATTTGATTATTGGGGTTGCTGGTGTAAAAGGAAACTATGAGGCAGGCGATCAAACTTATTACATTCAAAGTTAATGGTTGAGTGCTTGCTTATGAGTAAGATTTTGCAAATAGTTTAGAGATAAATTTTTCCATTTACTATGGCGTTTATTTAATTTGGAACAAGGAAATATATTTTAATCTTTTTGTTTTGTGATAGATATTTTCCATTTTTCCAATGTCATTTTACCATTGTAAGAAAGCAATTTTCCCTTTTCCCAATCTTCCATATCATAGCCACGTCCAATCAGTAAGTTTTTCTGTTCTGGTGTTATCTTTAAAATTTCAGGTAATAAACTAGCGAATAGAAGAGGTTCTTTTTGATGTAGATATTTGATTTCAAAATAATTCTTACTAAGCTTAAGAACATTTTTTTTGAATTTCGGGCTATGTTTGTAGTAGCTAATTAAGCTGTCATATGTACATATAAGAAGATCATCATTACAAAGACTAGCCAATCTAGACCTCATCCCCTGATTTACAGATTTTTGCTCACTTCTACCAATCACTAATAAGTATTTAAAAAAAATAGGATTAGCCTGAAGATGTGCCATAAGTGGATTCAATCTTCTTAAAACTTCATTTTTATTTTTAGCTATAAATTCTTGCCAAGAATGAATTTGTGACATTGCTTCAGTCATATCTGAAGTAGGAACAATCTTATTTTTGTCATCTCGGAAGAGTTTTTTATTTGGATGTTCTAGCTCGACTAAAACAACATACCAAAAATCTGAAGACTTTGTTAAATAAACAAAATCAGTTACTAAGGATGTGTCTAAAGGAAATTTAGATATGATTGAACTGAAATGAACATGATGGTTCAAAAGAAATGGTGTGTAAAACAATTCAGTATTTTTCTCAAGAAAATCTTGGCAGTTTTGCTCTGTCACGTCATCTCGGTTCAATAGTTCGTGAAATTCGATAGCAATATCAGACATTGGAAATTAACACTATATAAACTTTTCTAAAATTACTCTAAGTTAAACTAATTAAAAATTAATAAATCTAAATTCCATAAATTTTTTTAATATTCATTTTAGTTTTTACTCTAATAACCAACCGAATAAACTGCCTACCGTAAGCTGTAACTCACTCGCAAAAGATGGTACAGGAAGTAACTGCTCTACTTGATCAAATAACTCTGGTGGCTGGTTTGAGAAATATACAAATACTAGTCTTTCACTTGGGTCAATCAACCAACCCATTTGAGTTCCGTGCTTCAAAGAATGCAAGATTTTAGCAATAACCTTACTTTGACTTTGGTCAGGATAAAGGATTTCAATAATCCAATCGGGTGCTAATGCAAAAACATTTGCTACACTCCCATTTTCATTTCGAGGAACTCTATCCCAAAGAAACACAGATACATCTGGAACAATAGCACGTCCTGCAAAAATGCAACGCAACTCTGGAAATGCGCGCGCAATTTTCTGCGGCTTAGTGACTCCATTGATGGTAATAATTAATTCACCTTGAATGGTACTGTGTTCGCCCTGTGGCATAGATTTTTGAATAATCTGACCATTAATATACTCACTGGCAGGTTTAGTTTCTGGTAGCTGAAGAAACTCCTCTAATGTCACAGTTTTGGATGGTATCTGTACCATTGGCAACTACCTTTCCTATTCTCCACTGATTTCAACTAACTTTTCACCTCTTCGCAAAAGCTCTAAGCATATAGTAGTGCTGCTTTGAGGTCATCTGCTTCTAGATCAGGCATTTCTTCTAATATTTGTTCTGCATTAAGTCCAGCAGCAAACAAGTCTAATACATCTGATACCCGTATTCTCATACCTCGAATACATGGACGACCACCACATTGTTTGGGATTAATTGTAATTCTGCTCAGTAAGTTTGACATATAGTTTTAGTTGGTGATTAATCCTAATCTACTATTTAAACAACAGCCGCCTCTACGATCGCACCTTGCATTTTGGTCATAGCATCAATTAAACTCTGCAATTGTTGGTCGGCTTTTAACACTGCTAAACCACGCACAGTTACCTTCCCAGGAGAGTAAACGAAACGCGTCTTGAGATGGTCTGGTAAGTTCGCGGCTAATAAATTCCACGCTGGTTCTTCCATTGGGGTTTCTAAAACAACGTGCTGTTTGTTCTCTGGTTTGATGCGGCTAAATCCTAATTGTTTTGCTAGTTGTTTGAGTTCCATAACTCGCAATAGTTGATTTGCGGGAACTGGTAAATTACCATAGCGATCGCTCCATTCTGCTGCAATCTGCGTTAACTCTTCCTTGGATTTCGCAGCCGCTACGCCACGATACGCACTCATCTTTTGATCAATATCGGTAATATAATCCGCAGGGATAAAGGCGGTGAGGTTGAGGTCAATCTGTGTATCGTCAACTTTGGGTATTTCTTGACCGCGAATTTCTCGGATTGATTCTTCTAACATTTCCATGTATAAATCAAAACCGATCGCTTCCATTTGACCGGATTGTTCTGCACCTAGCAAGTTACCCACGCCTCTGATTTCCATGTCGCGCATCGCTAGCTGATAGCCAGAACCGAGTTGTGTAAATTCTTGAATCGCCCGTAACCGTTGCCGTGCGGCATCAGATAACGCCCGTTGTTTGGGATAAAATAACCAAGCATGGGCTTGAATACCTGCGCGTCCTACCCGTCCGCGTAATTGGTATAGTTGCGATAAACCAAACTTGTGCGCGTCTTCAATTAAGATGGTGTTGACGCGGGGAATATCTAAGCCTGATTCAATAATTGTGGTACACACTAGGATATCTGCTTCACCATTGCTAAAGGTGAGCATCGTTGATTCTAACTCGCTCTCGTCCATTTGACCGTGAGCGATCGCAAATCTTCCTCCGGGTATCATTTCTCGCAGTTTACCTGTTGTCTCTTCAATTCCCTCTACTCTGGGAACTACATAAAATACTTGTCCACCGCGATCCAATTCTTGACGAATTGCACTGCGTATGCTTTCAGGGTTCATCGGTGAGAGGTGAGTTTGAATTGGTCTTCTGGTGGGGGGTGGGGTGGTAATCAAACTCATTTCCCGAATCCCAGATAAGGACATATATAGGGTGCGGGGAATGGGCGTAGCGGAGAGAGTTAGGACATCTATTTGCGTTTTCAGGGTTTTAATTTTCTCTTTCTGGTTCACCCCAAATCTTTGTTCTTCGTCAATGACTAACAGTCCTAAATCTTTGAACTGTACACCTTTACCTAAAAGTTGGTGTGTCCCCACCACTACATCTAATTCACCTGTGGCTAGACGCTTTTGAATATCCCTTCTTTCTTCGGCGGTACGGAAGCGGTTGAGTAAGCCGACGTTCACCGGATAGGGAGCGAAACGTTCTTTGAGGGTGTGGTAATGTTGCTGGGTGAGAATTGTGGTTGGTGCAAGTAAAGCGACTTGTTTACCGGAGGTGATGGCTTTGAAAATAGCGCGGATGGCGACTTCTGTTTTCCCGAAACCGACATCACCACAGACTAACCGATCCATTGGGCGATCGCTTTCCATATCGCGTTTCACATCCTGCACCGCTTTTAACTGGTCGGTTGTGGCTTGGTAGGGGAAAGAATCTTCCATTTCCTCTTGCCAAGGCATATCTTGAGGATAAGCGTAACCTTGTTGTTGCGATCGCGCGGCGTATAATTTCAGCAAGTCTACCGCTAATTTCTTGATGGCTTTACGGACGCGGTTTTTGGTATTTTCCCAAGCCTTACCAGTCATTTTATGCAGTTCTGGGGCTTTATCGCCTGTACTGCGAAAGCGAGACAATGACCCTACTTGGTCGGCGGCGACTCTCAAAAGACCGTCAGCATACTGCACCACAATGTAATCACGGGTTTCATCGTTAATTGTCAAGCTTTCTAACTTGACGAATTTACCAATCCCATGACTTTTGTGAACTACATAATCCCCTGGACGCAACTTATTGGGGTCAACTTGCTTCGATGCAGCCTTGCGCCGCTTGCGGATGTAGCTGGGTGTGGCGAGAGAATGCTGTCCAAAGAATTCGCGGTCAGTGACGACTACTAAGCGGAAAGTCGGTAAAATAAAACCTTCCAGTTCCGCCAGTCCCGAATATTTCAACGCTACAGGGACATGATTGATTTGTAGCTTGTCAATGGCTTGGTAGTCGCGGGGGTTAGGAATAAACTGCGCTGGACAGTCGTGTTCTTGGAGGAGAGAGACAGAACGGGAAGGTTGAGCCGAAATTAACCAAATCGAGAAATTGCGATCGCGTTCTTGGCGTAATGTGTCTGCCAGTTTCGCAAATTGATGCGGTGTTACAGGTACACGCCGACTAGCTAAATTCATCCCGTCATTTTCTTCTGCTAGTTCGGATAAATATATCGTTTTAAATCTGGAGACATCCGCCAAACAGTCATCAAAACACCGATGAATCTTGGGTAATTGCAGCGCACCCAAATCATATTCCCCAGTCCCTAATGACCATTGTTCCTCAGCATTTTCCACCCAGCGATCGCTATGAGCATGGCATTGTTCTGGCTCATCAATGGCAATTAGGGTATCCTCTGGTAAGTAATCTAGAATCGAAGCAGGTTTTTCAAAGGCTAACCCCAAAAATCTCCGACTTCCTTCAACTACTGTCGATTCTTGGGTATCGAGTTCTGAACCAGAATTTAACTCAGAACTCAAGACTTTGAATTCAACACTACCCTTGAGTGCTTCTAAAATAATCGGAGTGAAGCTAGTAGGGGTGAGAGTAATTTGTGCAACTTTGTCAAGGGCTGAACGCTGAGTTGTCGGGTCAAATTCGCGGATTTGTTCAATCTCATCGCCAAACCACTCCAACCGCACTGGTAACTCCGAAGAGACAGGAAAGACATCGACAATATCACCGCGCCGACTCCATTGTCCTTCCGTCTCTACCAAAGGTACACGTTCATACCCCAAACGCGTGATTTTTTCACTGAAAGCATCCAGGTCAAATTCCATCCCCCGCTTGAGGGTGAGACACAAAGGAGTCAAAGCATCTAGCGGCGGTAAATGCGGCTGCAAAGCTCCCACAGTAGCCACTACCGCGATTTTATTAAACTCTTGATAGTTAACTATTGACTGTTGACTGTTGACTGTTGACTGTTGACTTTTAACCAAATCCGCTAAAACCTGCATCTGTCCCCAGGTCATTTCCGTTTCTGGGTCAAAGGGTTCGTAGGGAGAAGCCTCGGAAGTCGGGTAAAAATGCACAGTTTGCCATCCCATAGCTTCTAACTGTGCGTAAGCGCGTCCGGCTTCTTCTAAAGTGGCACAAACTACAAATAAATTCTTTTGAGAATTTTGTGCTAACGCCGAAGCCACCAAGCCTTTAGGTAGGCGAGGTATACCATTCAAACGCAACTCTTGTTGACGATTTAACTTAGAAAGTAACTCAGTGGTGAGTGGCGATCGCCCCAAGGCACGCACAATAGAAGAAAATGCCATAAGTTCTACTAGCGGAGGAAGTCTTTCCTGATTCAGAAAGTATAGTGACGGCTATGTCCACTATTTTAAATGTTGAGTCAATAGTCAATGGTCATTAGTCATGAGTTGTTCTACCTTGTACCCCCACACCCTTACACCCCTACTCCCCCACACCCTTACACCCTTACACCCCTACTCCCCCTTCCCAACCTCTAGCCATTTCTCAAAGAAACTTGAATACTAGATACTAATTATCAAGCTATGTTCGCTTTTGGATAGCGGCAATTTATAACAATGTCCATTGAAATTTTAATCATTCTCGTACTTATTATTGCTAATGGTGTGTTCTCGATGTCTGAGATGGCGATTGTCTCAGCGCGGAAAGTCAGGCTACAACAGCTGGCTAACCAAGGTGATGCCAAGGCCAGGGTTGCACTAAAACTGGCAGAATCTCCCAATAATCTTCTGTCTACTGTTCAGGTTGGTATTTCCCTCATTGGTATTCTGACTGGTGCTTTTGGGGGAGCTACCATCGCCAACAGCCTAGCTATCTATGTGAAACGTATACCTTTTTTAGCTGCTTATAGTGAACCAATATCCTTCGGGGTCGTAGTTTTAATTATTACGTATTTATCTTTAATTATCGGTGAACTAGTGCCAAAACGTTTGGCATTAAACAACCCAGAACGCATTGCTTCGGCAGTGGCGATTCCCATGCGTGCTTTATCAGCCTTGGCTTCTCCGGCTGTACATCTGTTGAGTGCTTCGACAGAAATGGTGTTGCGGATTTTAGGGATCACCGCTTCTGAAGAACCGCTAGTGACGGAAGAAGAAATAAAAATCTTAATAGAACAGGGAACAGAGGCGGGGACTTTTGAGGAAGCGGAACAGGATATGGTAGAACGCGTTTTTCGTTTAGGCGATCGCCCGGTGAATGCCTTTATGACCCCCCGCCCTGATATCATCTGGCTAGACTTAGATGACTCTCCCGAAGAAAACCGCGAGAAAATTACTGAGAATGCTTATTCTCGATATCCCATTTGTCAGGGTGGCTTAGACAATGTGTTAGGGGTTATTCCCGTTACTGACATCCTGGCTAGGAGTTTTCGGGGTGAACCCTTAGACTTAACCGTAGGTTTACGTCAGCCTGTATTTGTTCCCGAAAGCACCCGTGGTTTAAAAGTTTTGGAGTTATTTAAGCAAACCGCTACTCACATGGCCTTAGTTGTAGATGAATATGGTGTAATTCAAGGTTTATTAACACTCAATGACATTATGAGCGAAATCGTGGGTGATGTTCCCGCTAGTCCCGAAGAAGATGAACCACAAGCGGTGCAGAGGGAAGATGGTTCTTGGTTATTGGATGGAATGTTAGCAGTAGAAGAATTTTTTGAATTGTTTGATTTGGAGGAGTTGGAATTTGAGGAGAGGGGTAGCTATCAAACCCTGGGAGGTTTTGTGATTACCCATCTAGGCCGCATTCCCGCCGCCGCCGACCATTTTGAATGGGAGGGTATGCGAATTGAGGTGATGGATATGGACGGTAAT
This sequence comes from Trichormus sp. M33_DOE_039, assembly GCA_015296085.1. Taxonomy (GTDB): domain Bacteria; phylum Cyanobacteriota; class Cyanobacteriia; order Cyanobacteriales; family Nostocaceae; genus Trichormus. The sequence goes on from DVDT01000050.1 coordinate 240,641, forward strand.
CGCGTTGATAAGGTATTGGTAGTACCACGGGATGGGAATGGGGAATAGGGAATGGGGATTTTAAATTTTAGATTGACACCCCAATCCCAAATTTAAAATCCAACATCCAAAATTGAATTGCCCGACACCGGAATCTAAATTCAACTCTGAGACAATCTTTTGACTTCTTCCCCTGCTAACATCTGATGAGCTTGAGCCAAAAATTGTGGAATTTTGTCAGCATGGGGACTTTGAGCAAGGCATTGTTTGAGGTCTAGTTCATCTAGCTTATCGGCTTTGTTCCCAGGAAACCAATGACTACCATTACCTAAAAGGTTATAGCGCATTTTGCCATATTCTACTAAGTCGTAGGCGGTGGCTAAATTCCACAGCCACAAAATCATCTTAATATTGATCTCTCCTGGAGTTTCTTGCCATGTGGGGAGATTTGTTTGCCAAGTTTTTACCCAATCTTCCCCTAAAGTAGCGATCGCTTCTTCTTCCAACCTAGCTAAAATTGGCGGTAAAATCTCTGATGCTTGGTCTAATAATTCTAATGTTTTCAGGTGTTCATCAAAATCTTGGGGTTTAGCTGCACCTATACTCAAAGTATGCACTTGTGAGTGATTTAAACAAAACAAATCATTAAACACCATCGGACTCAAAGGCGCACACAAATCCACTAGCTTTTGTGGAGGGCTATACAATAGTCCTCCTTTATTCGCAGGGCTAATAATAAATACGCCCATATCATGATTCGTTGCAGCTGCAATAGCCGGCCAATTCCATTGATTAATGTAATACCAATGCAAATTCACATAATCAAATTGATTGGTATTTATTACTTCTAAAATTAAATCTGTCGCCGCATGAGTAGAAAAGCCAATAAATCTAACTTTCCCTTCTGCTTGTAGCTGTCGCGCCACATCTAAACAGCCACCGGGGCGGAGACTATATTCTAAGAACTCAGCGTTGTTGATCCCATGTAATCCTAGCAAATCTACATAATCTAGCTGAAGATAGTTCAGGGATGTTTCAAATGTCTGGCGGAATTCTTTTGCATCAGCTACAGGAGCAACTTTCGTCTGCACAATCAACTGTTCGCGGGGAAACTTGGGCAATATTTTTCCCAATTGCATTTCCGAACTACCATATCCACGGGCAGTTTCGATATGGTTAATTCCCAATTCTACGGCTCGGCGAATAGTTGCTTCCAAATTGGCTTGGTTATCCGCAGGAACATCTGAAGGATCAACATCTTCCCATTTATATTGATATCTCATCCCGCCGCAGGAAAATACCGGCATCTGTAATTCTGTCCGTCCAAATCGTCTATATAGCATCAGTTAATTTGGGATGTTTAGCTTCAAGTTTAAAACAAGTCATGGATTCAATCAAAATGGCTGTCCTATAACTGAATCACCTGTAAAAAAATAACGTTACCCTTTTTAACCTGAGTTCGGGTTAAGCCAGAAGCTCAAAAGCTTATTCTGTAAGGATTGAGCAAAAATCTAAGTGATAAAAGAAGCGATTAAAGTGGAATCATTTTGTCACTAAGTTTCACAAATGAGATTAATCTCAACA
>DVDT01000022.1 GCA_015296085.1 Trichormus sp. M33_DOE_039
CTCTATTGCTTTTAGCAAATCATCGCTTTGTATCATTGGAGACAACAGGGAAAAATCTTTGAGATGCACTACAGTTTACTTTCAGTCTTGATTACAACCCTTAATTTACACAACTTTGCGCCTTAACTGAACCGTATTGAGGTCTGGACTAGTTACAACAGCAACAGGCTGACCTTTCTTTACTGATGCACCAGGTTCTACCAATAATTCCACCACTTTTGCCCCTGAAATTGGGGTAGTCACTTCTACTTTTTGGCTCGGAAGGGTTTCGATTTTTCCAGTAGTTTTAATACCAACAGCTAATCCCTGACGTTGCACTGGCTCGACTTTAATTCCTAGCCGTTTAGCTGTTTCGTCATCAACTGCAATAGAAGTATTAGTTTGAGTAGCTTCACTTTCTTGGTGAAATTCGTTTCCATGTCCAGCATGAGCTAGAACCAATGCGGGACTTGCCAATAATAGCAGACTCAAAAATGTGCTAGAAACACAAAAAATTGTTACGTGTGTTGGGAAACGCAGAGAATTAGACATTGCGCTTGTTAGGTTTTGGATTACGAAGCATCAGAAATTGCAGATGGCAGAAAGTGCTTCTGTGTTTGAGAAACGCACTCTTACACTAGTGTTTCATGTAGAGATGAAATCAAGATGAAATTAAGGGTTGAGTGCAATAACGCTAAGGCATTCCAAATTTTCAAATACTCTCCGGAGTTAAGTTCTGCCCTGCGGACACATTATCCTTTAATTGACACTAATTGTAGGGGTTTTGCAGCGTTTTTCAGTTAAAGCCAGCAGTCGGATTTGAACCGACGACCTTCCGATTACAAGTCGGATGCACTACCACTGTGCTATGCTGGCAGGTTTTGACTATGTTTTCAATCACTCACCGATTAACAATTATATCATAAGCAAATTATTTGTCTAGTGCTTTTTTAGTGGAATTTGGGAATTGGGCATTGGTGTAAAATAATTTTTTCTGCTCCCAGTCCTCAATTGCCTTCGGGTTCGCCACTTGCTCATGGGGAAAACCACGGCAGTTCCTTCAAGTCAGCACAGCCGACGACACTTGCTACAAGTAGGCAAAGTCGCCCAACGCAGTGTCTCCCCAACGGACTGCCTCCCCAAGACCGCAGTGTCTCACCTAGTCCCCAGTCACCATATAATTATTTTTTACAGATCAAGAAGCATGGCAGAATTGTTTGGACGAGATTTGTTAAGTCTGGCAGACTTGAATCCTACAGAACTTCAAGAACTCCTGCAATTAGCAACTCAATTAAAATCACAAAAATTGCAATTGCGGTGTAACAAAGTTTTGGGTTTGTTGTTTTCTAAAGCCTCAACTCGCACACGAGTCAGTTTTACCGTGGCAATGTATCAGTTAGGTGGACAGGTCATCGATCTCAATCCTAATGTCACTCAAGTGAGTCGGGGAGAACCTGTACAAGATACGGCGCGAGTATTAGATCGATATCTGGATATTTTAGCAATTCGCACTTTTGCTCAACAGGAGTTGGAAACTTTTGCTCAATATGCCAAGATTCCTGTAATTAATGCTCTGACAGATTTAGAACACCCTTGTCAAATACTAGCTGATTTATTAACCGTACAGGAATACTTTGGTACTCTGGCGGGTTTAACTTTAACCTACGTTGGTGATGGGAATAATGTTGCTAATTCTTTGCTTTTAGGTTGTGCTTTAGCTGGGATGAATGTCAGAATCGCTACGCCTAGAGGCTATGAGCCAGATCCTACCATTGTGGAAAAAACACGGGCTATAGCTGGGGATAAAACTGAAGTATTAATTACTCACGATCCAGAATTAGCCACAAAGGGAGCTTCTGCACTCTACACTGATGTTTGGGCAAGCATGGGACAAGAAGCAGAAGCCGACGATCGCTTTCCCATTTTCCAACCCTATCAAATTTCTGAGCAATTGTTGAGCTTGGCTGCACCAGATGCGATTGTTTTACACTGTTTACCTGCCCATCGGGGTGAAGAAATTACCGAAGAAGTAATTGAAGGTTTACACTCAAGGGTTTGGGATCAGGCAGAAAATCGCTTGCACGCACAAAAGGCTTTATTAGTAAGTATTTTAGGTGCAGATTGAAAAGTCAAAGGTAAAAAGGCAACAGGCAAAAGAAAATCAAATTATCTTTCTTTTGCCTTGGATTTAATTTCCCTCAGTTAGACAAGAAAGCAGAACAGTAGAAAGCAAGATTTCCTGACTAATGACTAATGACTAAACTAATTATTTTTATTTTTATCTTGTGATTAGAGATTTTTTATAGTACTAATGTTCTAGGGACATTTATATTTACATCCCTCATTATTTTATGGAAAGACTCACGGAAGCGCAACAAGAACTTTATGAATGGTTGGCAGAATATATTAGAGCGCACCAACATTCACCTTCGATTCGCCAAATGATGCAAGCGATGAATTTAAAATCGCCAGCACCAATTCAAAGTCGTTTAGAACATTTACGCAATAAAGGATACATTGAATGGACTGAAGGCAAGGCGCGAACAATTAGGGTTTTACAACCTTTAAAGCAAGGTGTGCCAGTGTTAGGAACAATTGCTGCGGGTGGTTTAATAGAACCTTTTACGGATGCTGTGGAGCATATTGATTTTTCTAATTTTACTTTGCCACCCCAAACTTATGCTTTACGGGTAGCTGGGGATAGCATGATTGAAGATTTAATTAGTGATGGGGATTTAGTTTTTCTACGTCCAGTTCCCGAACCTGAACATTTAAAAAATGGCACGATTGTGGCTGCGCGAGTTGATGGCTACGGTACTACATTAAAACGTTTTTATCGTAGTGGCGATCGCGTCACCCTCAAGCCCGCTAACCCCAAATACAACCCCATCGAAGTATCAGCTATGCAAGTGCAAGTACAAGGTTCTCTTGTCGGTGTTTGGCGCGGTTACATCTGAAATAGAAGAGACTGGGGAATAGGGACTGGGGACTGGGGAGAGAAATTTAACTAATGCCCAATGCCCCAAATGGCTTTCATTTTGAATTTTGAATTTTTATGTACCTGACGCGAAATCCAGTGCAGCAGCCTCCCACTTTCCGTTTGAAATTGCCATTTGCTAAGGAAGGTGGGGGGAGTTATCAAACTCAGCCATTGCCAGGATGCCCTAGAATGCCTGTATCTCTGCAATTGCGTCCGTATCAGCGACAAGCTATTACTAACTGGTTTGCCAATAACGGCAGAGGTACTCTGAAAATGGCTACTGGTAGTGGTAAAACTATCACTGCACTGGCTGTAGTTTGTGAACTTTACCAACAAATTACTTTACAAATGTTGGTGGTGGTCTGTCCTTACCGCCATCTTGTCACCCAATGGGCTAGGGAATGCGAAAAGTTTAATTTACAACCTATTTTAGCCTTTGAGAATGTCCGCAATTGGCAAAGTCAACTTTCCACCCAACTTTACAATCTGCGTTCTAGTTCTCAAAGTTTTGTCACCGTTATTACTACTAATTCAACATTAATTGGGGAAGGGCTGCAATCACAAATCAAATATTTTCCTGCAAAAACTTTAATTATTGGTGATGAAGCCCATAATTTAGGCGCACCGAAATTAGAAGAAAGTTTACCGAGGCGTGTGGGTTTGAGATTGGCTTTATCTGCTACCCCTGAAAGGTATTTTGATGATTATGGGACACAATCTTTATTTGATTATTTTGGCCCAGTTTTGCAGCCAGAATTTACTTTGAGGGATGCCATCTCTCAAGGGGCTTTGGTACATTACCTATATTATCCTATCCTGGTAGAATTAACTGAAGCAGAAAGTCTGGCTTATTTAAAACTAACTAAAAAAATCGGTCGTGCAATATTATATCGGGAAAGAGAAATCGGTGAATCAACTCATTTTGAAGATAATGAGGATTTAAAGCCATTATTAATGCAAAGAGCTAGATTAATTGGCGCAGCCGCCAACAAATTAAATGCGTTGCGGGAATTAATGTCCAATCGCCGCGACACTACCCACACGCTTTTTTACTGTAGTGATGGTTCGCTAGAAACAAGTCAACGTTCATCTTTGCGGCAACTCAAAGCTGTGGCTAGAATTCTAGGGGTAGAATTAGGCTACAAAGTGAGTACATATACGTCCCAAACTTCTTTAGCAGAACGAGAAATCTTACGTCATCAATTTGAAAATGGCGAATTACAGGGTTTGGTAGCAATTCGGTGTTTAGATGAAGGGGTAGATATTCCAGCTATGCAAACGGCAGTGATCTTATCAAGTTCTGGCAATCCTCGTCAGTTCATTCAAAGACGGGGCAGAGTTTTACGCCCTCACCCCCAAAAACAACGAGCTACTATATTCGATATGATTGTACTGCCTCCAGATTTAGACCGGGAAACCATAGAAGTAGAACGTAATTTGTTAAGGAAAGAACTCAGAAGATTTGTGGAATTTGCTGACTTAGCTGATAATGCAGGTGAAGCAAGAATCAAGCTATTAGATTTACAAAAACATTATGGCTTATTAGATATTTGATATAAAATTAATGCTGTTGGTGATAGGAACGATGTTATTTTAAATACCTATCTCATTAATCAGTAAACATTTATGCAGAAGTTAATATTATCAAATGCCAGTTCAAAAACATAATTAAAATAACATCAGCACTTTTCTGCTTATAGCACAGTCAAGCATCTCCATATATGATGAAAATTTTTGGATTTTAGCTAATTTTTTAGTATTAATACCTTTAATTTAAAATTTTGTCACTTGTAGCATCTATTTTGACGGGACGGATGACGGCGCATGAATTCACCGTATATTGATTTGCCTACTTTGGATCAGGTAATTGAATATTTTCCTAGGACTGTCACACCAGATACTCTGCTTATTGATGTCATTGATGTCATGAATCAAGTCATCGGTGTTAATAGTAGTTTACTGAAGACGAGATTGCCCCATCCTCACGAAAGTAGTTGTATTTTGATTGTTGAAGGTACAAGATTAGCAGGCATATTCACGCTCAAAGATCTAGTGAAGGTAACTGCTTCAGGAAGGGATTTATCCAGGGTAAGAATTGCGGAAGTGATGACACAGCCAGTTATCAGTCTGACACCCACTGAAGAACAAAACGCCCTGACTGCTTTACTATTCATGCGTCACCATCGGATTCGTCACCTACCCATAGTAGATGCACAAGGAGAATTAGTCGGCCTGATTACCCAGGATAGAATATGTGACGTAATTGAGCCAGCGCACTGGTTGAAATTTCGGACTGTAGCGGAGGTGATGGTAACTAAAGTTATCTATGCACTACCAAGTGCATCTTTGCTGGAGCTAGCACAAATTATGAGCGATCGCGGCATCAGTTGTGTAGTGATTGTCGCAGAACAGACCCAGAGAAACAAGAACAATATTCTATTACCAGTGGGAATTGTGACTGAGCAAGACATGGTAAATTTTCAGTTGCAAGGACTAGATATTGCCCAAACTCCAGCACAAGCAGTCATCAGCCAACCTGTATGTAGCGTCAGTCCAACCGCGCCCTTGTGGACTGTGCAGCAGTTGATGCAGGAGCAAAGGGTGCGACAAGTTGTAGTAACGGGGGATCAAGGAGAACTCCAAGGATTAGTAACGCCAACCAATCTGCTACACATCTTTAACCCTTCAGACATCCTTGGAGTCATGCAAGCCTTACAAAAACAAGTCCAAGGGCAAACAGCCGAACTGAGGATAGCCAACCAAAAGTTGCAGCAAGAAGTGATCAAGCGTCAACAGGTAGAAGCATCGCTCCAGCAAGCCCAAGCAGACTTAGAATTGCGAGTAGCACAACGGACAGCTGAACTAGTGTGCGCCAATACGCGCTTGCAAAAGGAAATGGAGGAGCGCAGACGACTACAAACAGCATTAAATTTGAACCAATTTTGCCTCGATCGCGCCATAGATGCAATTGCTTATATTGATCCCAATGGTCAATATATTTATGTCAACGATCAAATATGTCGTGTCTTGCAATATTCTCGTGCTGAATTATTATCAATGTCGGTGTGCGATGTTCATCTTGATATGTGTACACCTGCACTTTGGGCTGATTTTTGGACAAGACTCAAACAGCAAGGCTCGGTAGTTTTTGAGAGTCTGGTACGTAGCCGAGACGGTGAGGTCATTACTTTAGAAATCAATGCCAATTATTTAAATTTATCAGGGCAAGAATTAGCTTGGGGATTCGCTCGTGATGTTCGAGAGCGCAAACAAGCAGAAACGACTCTGCAAAAAATGGCGACTGATTTAGAAATTCTCTATGGTCATATTCCTTGTGGTTATCATTCGCTGGATGCAGAAGGCCGTGTGATTGATATCAATGATACCGAATTGGCGATGTTGGGTTACTCCCGTGACGAAGTCATAGGCAGAAAAGTCACCGACTTCGTATCTCCAGAGTATATTTTATTCTTTGAGGAAAATTTTCCCAAGTTCAAACAGACAGGGCTAATTCAAGATTGTGAGTATCACTTAGTTCGCAAAGATGGCAGTATTCTTCCTGTCAGCCTCAGTTCAACAGCTATCAAAGACGAAGCCGGCAACTATTTGATGAGTCGGACAATTGTAGTGGATATTAGCGAACGGCAAGCTGCGCTACGCGAACGCCAACAAGCTGAGGCAAATCTGCAAAAAAGTGAGCAACGACTGCAACTTGCTATCTGGGCTGGCAATATAGGCATTTGGGACTGGGATTTAAAAACCAATCAAGTGATTTGGTCTGATGATCTATTTTCTTTATTTGGTCTAACTCCCGATAGCTTTGAGGTGAACTATGAAAACTTTTTAAATCGCATTGTCCACCCTGAAGACCGCGAACTGCTACATGAATCAGTTTTGCGATCTATTGACCAGCAAGTACACCATGATCTCGAATTTCGATTTATCTACCCAGACGGTAGAGTTGGTTGGTCTGTTTGTAAAGCTAAAGTATTGTACGATCACACCACAGGTCAACCACTCCAAATGATTGGGGTGAATATGGACATCACTGAGCGTAAACAGACGGAAGTAGCTCTACGAGAAAGTGAGCAAAGACTTCAGGCGATCATAGATAACTGTCCATCTATCATCTATCTCAAGGATCTTCAAGGGCGACACATTTTAGTTAATTCAGAATTTGAAAGAATATTCAAGCTGACACAAGAGGAAGTTGATCATAAAAAGAACTTTGAAATATTTACGGCTGAAGTAGCACAAGCCTTGAGCAATAACGATCAACAGGTGCTTCAGTCCCAGAAACCGATGGAGTTTGAGGAAGAAATTCCGCTTGAGGATGGACTACACACTTACTTAACAGTCAAGTTTCCCCTTTGTGATAGTCTTCGTCAGCCCTACGCTATTTGCGGTATTTCCACTGATATTACTGAGCGTCAACAAGCAGAACAAAAAATCCGTGAACAAGCAGCCTTGATTGATATCGCTACCGATGCAATTTTGGTGCGAGATTTAGAAAACCGTATTCTGTTTTGGAGTCAAGGGGCGGAAAACTTATATGGTTGGAAAGTAGCAGAAAGTGTGGGTAGAATTGCCCATGAACTATTCCAAAGAGAATCTTCATCGCAACTGCAAGCAGGTTTTAATACTACTATCTCCACAGGTTATTGGTCTGGTGAGTTAGAGCAAATCACCAAAACTGGTCAAGAAATAATTGTCACTAGTCGTTGGACATTGGTACGTGATGAAGCCGGACAACCTCAATCCATCCTCATAGTCAACACCGATATCACTGAGAAAAAACAATTAGAGCAACAATTTTACCGCGCCCAGAGGTTAGAGAGTATAGGAACTTTAGCCAGCGGCATTGCCCACGACCTCAATAATGTCTTTGCACCCATTGTGATGATTGCCCAACTGTTATCTTCCAGATACAAAAATGCGGATGCGCGGACGCAAGAACTGTTCAAGACTCTAGAAACCAGCTCGAAGCGTGGATCTGATTTAGTCAAACAAATTCTCACTTTTGCCCGTGGTACAGAAGATCAACGCATTTTGTTACAACCGGGACATTTGCTCCAAGAATTAGTCAAAGTTATCAAACAGACATTTCCTAAAACTATCGAAATTCAAACTACGATTCCATCAAATACACTCTGGATGGTAAAAGCCGACCCCACCCAACTAGATCAAGTGTTCATGAATTTGGCAGTTAATGCTCGTGATGCGATGCCCAATGGCGGTCAGCTCACAATCACGGCTGAAAATTACACAATTGATGAAACTTATGCCCGAATGCACCTTGAAGCGCGTGCAGGCGGCTACATCCTTGTCAAAATTGCAGATACAGGAACAGGAATTCCTCCAGAATCATTAGAGCGGATATTTGACCCCTTTTTTACGACAAAAGAAGTCGGGAAAGGTACAGGGTTAGGTTTATCAACAGTTTTAGGGATCGTCAAGAACCACGGTGGTTTTGTGGAAGTATTGAGTCAGGTTGGGAAAGGGACAGAATTTCAGGTGTTCTTGCCCATAACAGCAGGAATAGCAACAGAGATAAAAATGGAGGCTGAGTTGCCTAGGGGTAATGGTGAGTTAATTTTGGTTGTAGATGACGAAGCAGTCATCCAACAAACCACGAAGGAAACTCTAGAAGCTGAAGGGGTGACAGAGAGGCGGAAGCGAAGGAAATAGGATAGTGCGACCGTTTTGAGGTAAAAAAAGATAGGTCAGGTATTCTCAACAAGACCTATCAAATGATAATACTACCTAAATTCTACCAAAGTTGCTTTCAA
>DVDT01000041.1 GCA_015296085.1 Trichormus sp. M33_DOE_039
CTCTATTGCTTTTAGCAAATCATCGCTTTGTATCATTGGAGACAACAGGGAAAAATCTTTGAGATGCACTACAGTTTACTTTCAGTCTTGATTACAACCCTTAATTTACACAACTTTGCGCCTTAACTGAACCGTATTGAATTAACAACATAGATTGTCAGAAGAAATTTGTGATCTAATATACCAAAATGAAGTGTGATCGCTCCTGACGGGGTGTAGCCCATCGCTTTTCCGGCAATTATGATCAACGTCAGTTTTTTCACCTTAATCTAGACAATTTATGTATTTTCTTGCGAAACATAGCTGCTGATCCCTTAGTCATCCGCTATAGTTTTGCATAAGTTTGGTAGCTAGATATCGGCTACATAACACCTACTCAACAACCCACATTCAACAGGCTACAGACGTAAAAATGAACCATCAGGGCTTAACTATATATTCGGTAAGATCTCTATCAACTGGAATCATCGCTTTGGTTTTAGCTACTAGTGCTGTCACTGTAATTTCCCATAAAGTCAACGCTAAACCGCAAGCAATCCAGCCCAATATCACCGCACAAGTTCCCACTACTGCATCCGTGATTTATGTCAACCCCGCAGCTGGTACAGACGCAGCAGGTGCGGGAAATGCAGCCACCACACCTTATAAAACAATTACTTACGCTCTTAATCAGGCTCAAGCAGGTACTATTATTCAACTTGCTCCCGGAACTTACAATAATCAAACTGGAGAACAATTTCCTCTCATCCTGAAGCCAGGGGTGACACTGCGAGGAGATGAAGCCAGCAAAGGGCAAGGAATATTAATTACGGGTGGTGGATTTTACACAAGTCGCACCTTTGCTAGACAAGACGTGACTGTTTTAGCTACTGAAAATTCAACAATTGCAGGTTTAACTGTCACCAACCCCAATCAGCGTGGTACTGGTGTTTGGGTAGAATCTACTAATCCCATTATCAGAAATAATACTTTTACGAAAAGCGTTAGAGATGGCGTTTTTGTCACTGGTACAGGTAATCCCAAAATTGAAAGTAACGTCTTTGTACAGAACACAGGTAACGGAGTCTCTGTTGCTAAATCTGCTCAAGGTGAAATTCGGAATAACTTATTTCAAGACACGGGTTTTGGTATAGCGATTGGGGGAACTTCTACACCTTTAGTAGCCGAAAACCAAATTGTGCAGAATCAAGATGGTCTGTTTATCTCAGAATCAGCCAAACCCGTCCTGCGTAATAATGTAATTCAAAATAATAAGCGAGACGGTCTTGTAGCCACTATTTCGGCTCAACCAGATTTAGGTACTAATGAAAATCCTGGTGGTAACTTGATTCGCTCTAACACCCGTTACGATGTGAATAACGCCACCAAAACAATTCGCATTCTCGCGGTGGGTAACGATATTGACCAGAAAAAGATTTTTGGTCAGGTAGATTTTGTTGCAGCTACCGTTGAGCAACCAGGTTCAGGAACAGGATTTAAAGATGTATCCGCAAATTACTGGGCTAAAGGCTATATAGAAGCCTTGGCTGCACAAAATATTATTGCTGGTTTTCCTGATGGTACATTTAAACCCAACGATCCTGTAACCCGCGCCCAATTCGCCACTATTATTACCAAAGCTTTAACACCACCAGCGAAAAGATCTGCCATTGAATTTAGAGATGTCAGCAGTAATTTCTGGGCTTACGCTGCTATTAGATCTGCTTATCAGAGCCAATTTGTAGCAGGTTATCCTGATGGAACTTTCAAACCTCAGCAACAAATTCCTAGAGTGCAAGCTTTGGTAGCTTTAGCCAATGGACTAGGTTTAACAGCCGATAATCAGAATGTCATTTCCATTTATACTGATGCGGCTCAAATCCCCAATTATGCACTTAGCCCCGTTGCGGCAGCAACCAGCAAGCAATTAGTCATTAACTATCCCAACGTTAATCAACTAAATCCCAATCGTGAAGCTACTAGGGCAGAAATCGCAGCTTTTGTCTATCAAGCATTAGTGAATGCTGGACGCGCCCAACCGCTGCCTTCTTCCTATGTGGTCAGAGTTCCATAGACTCAACACTGACAAAAAATCAACGCTGGGCGATCGCACAGAAGTAATCGCCCGTCTACATCAGTTCTCATCTCAAAAATATCAATGCCAGGATCAGCAAAAACTGACTCTGGCATTGGTGTTTTTATGGTTTTCTTAAGTTTGGGGTCTTTAAATTAATTTGACCCCATTTGTAAATCACGGGTTTATATTCAGGATCTTTATATTGGCTGATCCCGTTTGAACACTTACCAGTTTCGCAGAAATTTTTCTATTTCTTGATTTCCTAATATTTTTTTTATTTTTCCTCTCTTTATATTTCTGAGTATGTAAAAATCTAAACTTCTATAAAGAGCATAAATATATATGAACTTGTGAAATAAATAACGAAACAAACATCGCGGTTACTTTCTCAAAACCGATAAGTAAAATTACTTGACTACCGTAGATTATGAGCGCAAATTCTCTGCGCCCCTTAGCGTTACCTTTGCGCCCCGCTACATTTAAATAAATATTTTGCCCTCAGTTCACCCCAGTGACTTTTTATCGACCTTGCTCCCAACGCCAGAGAAAAATCATCAATGCTACTATTCCCACTTGAAGAGCAAAATTAGGTAAAGTGTGATCAATATCTCTGCCAGCTAGCAGTTGAAAAAAGAAAACAAATGCACCCATAAAACCAGAAGCACCACCAGCAATATAAAAAAATTGTCGCAAGCCCCGATAGGGCGATACTGCTTCAGCTTTCAATCGAGCATATTTTTCTGCATTCAAGCGGTTTTTAGGATTTGGTTCTACCATAGGTAAATAGTGCTATAATTTTCTATCGTGTATGCCGATGTGGCTCAGTGGTAGAGCAGCTGATTCGTAATCAGCAGGCCACGGGTTCAAATCCCGTCATCGGCTCTTTATGTAAGTGGTGAATAAAGACGCGATTATACTCTTACGAGTATCTACACGTCTCCAATCGGGAATGGTCAGTAGGGAAACAGGAAAATCACCTTACTCGAATTCAGTTTCACAGAAAGCTTTTAATAAAATCATACAGTTAGCGATCGCACCCAAATGAGCGATTTCATATCCGTGGGTATTTTGGGTAGGAAAGGCTAAACAAGCAGCACGTCCGACATGGCCAAATTTCATTGCTATCGAAGCATCACTACCAAAACCGCTTAAGGTTGTTAGCTGTAAGGACATATTTAATTGCTTGGCACATTGGCGCAATTGTCCATTTAATCCCTCATCATAAATACCGTAGGCATCCTGAGATAATAAAACCGGATTTTCTCCGTCTTTAACCGGATATTCCTCAGATAACGGACAAATTTCCAAAGCAATCAAAGCGTCTAATTGCTGATTTTGAGTAAAAAATAACGCCCCAATTGCCCCCACTTCTTCTTTCGCAGAAGCCACTAAATAAACATCGACAGATGGTTGTTTTAAATGCTGTGCTAAAGCCAATAAAATTGCCACCGATGCTTTGTTATCCAGGGTGTAGCTAGCAATGTAATCTTTGAGTCTGATGGGCTGTTTACGATGTTTACCAATCACCATTCTCGTCCCCGGACGAATCCCAGCCGCTTCTAATTCTTCTTGAGTGCGCTTAGTTTCAATCCAGGCATTTTCCCATTTAACTGTTGTTTCTTCTTGCTGGGCTTTTTGGGGAGATTCGTGGGAGACATGGCGCGAACCAAAACTGAGAATACCACTGATGGTTTCGTTGTCTCCTAATAAATCCACCACACCTTCCCCATAGACCCAAGGGAAAGCCCCGCCTAGCTTGCGGACTTCTACCTTACCATCATCACCGATATTTTTAACGATCGCCCCAATTTCGTCTTTGTGGGCGGTAATTGCGATCGCCCTGTCAGCATTTTTCCCAGGAATTTTAGCAATGATATTGTCGGCGCGATCGCTCCAAACTTCCACACCCAGTGCAGAAAATCGCTGCATCAAAAATTGATTGATTTCCGCCTCTGCACCGCTAGGAGAATGGTGCATGACCAATTCGGTGATAGTTTCAAACAAGCGATCGTCTGCCCACATGAATTTAGCTAGCTCAAGAAAATTACTTAACCACTGAAGTTAAATTTAACTTTCGATGGCAACTTTATTACTTTTGCCTTTGGCTTTTTTACTTTTGCCTTTTTGTACTAATGTAGCCACAGCACCAAGTCCGAAAATCCCCATTGCTGTTGAAGGTTCAGGTACGAATACTGCGTCTGCTATTAGTTTATGGGCTTGGCTGGAAGGATGAATATTATCCCAGAATAAATATTCTTGTGGATTATTACAAGTTATATAAGTTGTGGGGCTAGTGAATTGTAAGCAAGCATCAGTAGTATTAGTAAAACCAAATTTATCTGGAGATTGCCGCCAACTATTAACTAGAGAATAAACATTAACTTCGATGAGGTTGATGTCTGGATTTTGACGAATTGTTGCTAAATCCTTAGCTAAATTGAAATTAAACTCTTGAGTCACTTTGGTCAAATCAACAGGATTACGCGTTGGTAAATTAGACCCTGGAAGCACACCCAAGTCCGGCAGGTTAAAGACCACAATGTTTTTAGCACCTGCTGTGACTAGGTTATTTACAGATTGAAAGATGTTAGTGTAAGGCTTTGGTTGATTAGGATCACTGGGTATTTGTGGGAAGAGGTAATCATTTGCACCTCCTACTACAGCATAAAGTGCATTAGGGTCTACAAAGTTGCCATTTCCTTGTACGAAACCTATAACTTGCTCTAAGACTCCTGGTAAGGGTGCGTTAGGCGCAATTGCATTACCAAATCCTGAATTAGAACCACCAGTGGCAAAGTTAATTCCCTGAGTCGGAATAGCATTATTAAGCAGTATATCAGTGACCAAAGTCGGTTTTAATCCTAGCTCGTCTCCTAAATAATCGACCCATATCAAGTCATTAGCAAAGCGTCCCTGAAAATATGGTGGACTTGGTGGAGTAGGTATTGGGGGTTGTAAAAGGTTACTTGTAACGTTAAATATATTGCCAGTATCAGCTAAACTGTCACCAAATATATAAAACCCGGTAAATTTTGCAGCCGAAGCTTTCAGCGGCAGCATGACAGAGATGAACACGAATCCTGCTGCTAAAAAGTTAGTTTTCATGTTTGATTTGATACTGAAATATTATTGTCATCAAGCTAAAAACATCACGACTAGTCTAGTTATGACTTACGTGATTGTGCTTAAGTGAGTTTACTGAATTACCAATAACATATCAGGAAAAATCTCAAGTCAGATTCATGTTTATGGGATTTTCATCATTACTGTGAATTTTGAGAAGCAAAGTAAAGATAAAAATTTCATTTATGGCGATCGCTTTAATTTCAGTGCTTCAGTAGCTGATATCCCATCACCTTGAGTCCCAAAATACCATAACGCTGCCGCTGCTTCCGCACGAGTCACTGGCTTTTTGGGTTGAAACAGAGTTGTATAACCAAATACGCGACGAATATTCGCTTGTTCGCCATTTTGGAAATCTGCTAAAACGGCTCGCAACGCCTTGGGGTCGATTTTACCAATATCCTGAAAACCCCAGGTTTCCTTAACGGCCTCTAAATTAGCCGCTGGTAAAGCTTGGCGTGTATCTAGAGGTACTTTCCATAACACCAATTGTTCCCGTGTTAAGGGTGCATCAGGACGAAACAATACAGCCGTAGAGTCTCCAGACAAAGAACTAGGAATTAATCCGGCTTCTGCTAATCCCTGAATTGCTGAAAAGTCAGCATCTTGAGGCGATACATCCCTAAACGTTGCTTGGGTAGTTTCTGCGGCTGGGCGAATTTGCTTGGCAGGATTATTGGCATACAGCGCATTATTAGCAGCCACTAGCCAACGGGCATATTCTCGGCGAGTGATAATTTTACTAGGTTCAAATTGCTGGGTTGAGTTTGGAGAATTGGTTTTATTGGCCGACGAATCTGATCCAAATACCCCTAAATTTGCTAAATCTTGGATATATTGCTGTAGTTGTGGGGGTGCTTTACTGACATCGCTAAATTCTTGAGGTGTTGATGTCTCAGTCGTCTCTACTGGTTGTGTTGCTGAATTGACTGGGGGTACTGGGCCAATAAACTGCGGATCACCTGGTTGGGGGACATCGTTATTAGATGCAGTTTCATTAGGCTGAGTTGAGGCAGTGCTATTTGGTGTGTACTCAATCTTCAATAATGTAGAGGTTTGTGGTTGATTAGGTGCAGGGCTAGTCACAGATTGAGGCTGAATAGACACATTTACCTGTAAGTCATTGCGACGAGCTACAAAACTTCCTTCTACATCATCTGTTGGCTGTTGCTCAATTTGCCAGTTGTTAGACTGCAACTGGTTACGGTAAAAACTAGTAATAAAATTGCTGGGGTCAGAACTCAGCCAACGAGTTGACACCTGATTTTGTGTCTCATTACCAGAGGTAATTTCCTGTAGTGTGGCGTTGGGATATAGCGGTATATCTCTGGGGAAATCCGCAGGTAACTGCACTGATTGTTCATTTCGTCCCAATGGTGAATTACCTGTGGGGGATTGACCAAAAATTGCCGAATTATTGTTTAACCTGGGATCTGCTGCCAAAGACTGTTCTAAATTTTTGGCAGTTGGTGCATTGGTACAGGCTGTTAAAGAAGTAATTACAACAGCCAAACTCAGAAGTACAGCTGGACGTTTACAGAGAAACACGGGAAATCACAAACGCTCGTCAATTCCTACCCTAGCGCATACTGTCCTCATTTAATTGCCATCTGAGGTTTTAGTTGTTGATAAATCTCTCGGAGTTGATTCCTCCTGATATCATTAACACAAGCAATGCTAAAATTTGATAGTTTTATGAATAGAAAAAATAATTGAGTCAGCCATTTTGGCCAAGAATCATTTATCAGAAATCATCTGCTTATAGTTCTAGAATTTGTGGTGCAGATGATTCATGCAAAACTCGCCACAGTACAGTATAACTACCATCAGAACGCTGACGTACTGCACGGAAAGCCACAATTATGTCACTACTTTGTGTTTGTTGTAATGCGTCTAAGTAGCGTCTCTTTTCCGCAGGAATTAGCTGCCCATGTAAGACAATCTCTGGTAGCTGAAATTGCAGCGATCGCACCAAATACGTATGGTTCAATTTAGCTGTAGCATTAGCCAAAATCACTTGGCTATGATCCCAGTTTTGGTCTTTACCAGTCAAAAATCTGCGTCTTTCCAATTGCAAATTTTCTAAATCTCTGGGTGGTTGGTAATTCAGGAAAAATTTCCGTGTGGATGATGGTACAGCTTGCAGTTGGCTATCCAACTTTTCCAAGGGTAAATTGCCCACATCCACCATAAAGCTGTAATCCACTCCTGAATGCTGCATTTGGAAGCGATCACCAACTAACATCAGTGCTAAACTAGGTTTAAAACTTCCTTGGGCATCTTTTAAGGCTGGAAAAGGATAACGTTGACTCACGTTAGGTTGCAGACGATTCCATATTGTGTTGAGTGGACGTTGGTATGCTGAAGCCGCTAGCACACGGAAAATGCCAGTACGCGGTAATTGCAGAAAACGAGCGTAGGTTTGCCCTTCTTGTGGATCTAAACCATAAGTAAAGCGGTCAAGGCTAGCCGCAGTTTCCTGAGCATCCGTGAATTGATGGTCAGCAGGAAAGTTAACTTGGGTTGTACTGAGATACTGTTTAGCATTAGCCAAAATCGTCAGTGCTGTTTCTGGTGATGCGATCGCAGGCTGTATAGGTGGGTTATAGTTAGCTATGGCTGTCTTACTAACTCTACCAATCACAGGCAAAGCCGAACCATCAGACTCTCTAGACCGTTGTAGTGCTAGATTGGCTTCCCAAATAGCAAAAGGTGTAGCTGGCTTGTTTAGATAGGGATGTTGCACAGGCGCAATCGATAGCACGGGATCTGATTGATGCTCACCACTAACTAAAGGGAGCTTTCTAATCAGGGCTAATTCGCCCCGACGAGATAAACTCCTATCTAGTACGGGTACAAGTTTCCCCAATTCCTGACTAGAAGCATATAAAGAGCAGTAAATTTTTACTTGCGATTTGGTTAACTGGCCAGATACAGGGGAAACATCAGGGGAACTACACAAACTTGTACTGGAGATGTGTTGTTCTCGAAGAAACCCCTCAGTAACTTTTGCCTGGATAATTAACTGTCCCCTAACAGATCGCAAACGATTAGGATCAGGATTAACTAATGCTTGCTCAATCCGGGCAATTAGATCCAGATGTTGCTGTATGATATGACTTGCCTGAGTATAAAAATTTTCATTTGTTGACTCTGAAGCCAGAGTATGATGAAGGGGAGATGAAGGTTGATACTGTACAGCAAAAACCTTTGTATCCCAACAAGTTAGCCCCATTGGAAGCAAAAAGCTCAAAAAAATGTATCTCATGCCAAAAACCCCGATCAGATGGGTGTATGCAAAATCTAAAATAGATATTAAATTGAGAACAAAAGAACGACCACCGACAACCGTCAGTCTAGTCTAATTTCTGCAAAACGTCGCTAGGTTGTTGCCAGTGCTGAAACACGATGACATGCAAGTTTCCCAGGATCAGCCAATCTATTCTGAAGCCCCACTCCAGCTCCTACTGTTCATTGATGGACGACCCAAGTCCAAACAACAGGTGCAGCGTATCCGTGCTTACTTAAAAGAATTAGAGGCTGGGTATAACTTTGAACTACAGATCATCGATGTGGGTCAACAGCCTTATTTGGCAGAACACTTTAAATTAGTAGCAACACCAGCTTTAATCAAAATTCACCCAGATCCTAGACAGATTTTAGCCGGTAGTAATATTATTGCCCAGCTTAAAAGCTGGTGGCCTCGCTGGCAAACAGCTGTAGAAACTTACCAAAAACTTCAAGAAGACTTACAAGAACGGGTAGATGATCATGGACGCACCTCACAACCTAAATCGTCTATCCGTTCAGTTGCGGTTTCTGCGGAATTGATTCGACTTACTGATGAAATTTTTCACCTCAAACAAGAAAAAGAGAAACTTTTAGAGCAATTACAATTTAAAGATAGAGTCATTGGTATGCTAGCCCATGACCTCCGTAATCCTCTGACTGCTGCAGCGATCGCAATTGACACACTACAATCTAACTACAATTCGGAAACGGGCGAATTTCAACGCCTCAAACCAGCATTAATTGCTCATTTACTCAAACAAGCCCGTAGCCAAGCCAAGACAATTGATAGAATGATTGCCGATCTATTACAAGTTGGTCGGGGTAACGATACAGAGTTTAATATAGTTCCGCAAAAGACAAATATAGGTCAACTCTGTTTAGATGTAATCGAAGAATTGCGCGATCGCTACATAGCCAAATCTCAAAATATAGAAACCGATATCCCGCAAGATTTACCCTACGTCTACGCTGACCCAGAGCGTATTCGTCAAGTCTTGGTCAATCTGTTGGATAACGCCATCAAATACACTCCAGAATGCGGAAAAATCAGCATTGCTGGACTACATCGCACTACTCAAAAAGTTCAGTTTAGTATTGGCGATACCGGGCCTGGTATTCCCCCAGAAAATCGCGATCGCATTTTTGAAAACCACTACCGTCTAGAACGAGATGAAGGAACTGAAGGTTACGGAATAGGTCTTTGTTTATGCCAACGTATTATCAGAGCGCATTACGGTCAAATCTGGGTAGACTCTAACCCTCAAGGTGGTGCATGGTTTCACTTTACTTTGCCTGTGTGTCCTTCTTAGGAAGTCAGTCTTCCAATTTCATAGGTTCTTTGCTACTCCTCCCACTAAATATCGAGTGGGTCAGCGGCAGTTACCCAATGTACAATACCTGACATTGATGATCGACAAGAGTGCGACCCCAGATGTTATCGTCTATCTGATGATGATTCTATATATCTAAATAAGTACAATAGCGATCGCGCCCCTGTTCTTTGGCATTGTACAGTGCTTTATCGGCTGAAGCGATGATGGTATCTGGCTTGATGTTGCAATTGGGGATGACACAAGTAATACCTAAACTCAGTGTGACGATATCCTTAATATCAGACTGTGCATGGGGGATGGCCTGAGCGTGAATTGCTTGTTGAATAGTTTGTGCTACTTTGATTGCTCCTTGTAAGTCAGTATTGGGAAGGAGTACCGAAAACTCTTCTCCTCCATAACGCGCTACTAGATCAGCAGGACGATGAACTGTCTGTTGCAGTGTTTGCCCTATTTTGATGAGACAATGATCGCCTCCAAGATGACCATAGTAGTCGTTGTAAGATTTGAATTTATCAACATCCAATAAAATCAGTGACAGGGGTTGTTGTTCTTGTGCAAGACGTTTCCATTCTGCTTGCAGTCGTCCATCGAAGCAGCGACGATTAGCGACCTGAGTCAAACCATCTAGATTTACCAGTTGTTCTAGTTTCTGATTTGCATATTCTGCTTTTTCTTTAGCAATTATTGACTGTGCTGTTCTCTCTTGTACCTGTTGTTCCAAGGTTTCAAAAGATGTTTGTAACTGAAGTGCCATGTTGTTAAATGATTTCGCTAGTTGACCTATTTCGTCTTTTGAGCTAATTTCGGCACGGATATCTAAGTTACCTGCGGTATATTGAGAAACTATATTGGTAAGATAAATTATTGGCTTTGTTAGTAGTTGCCCAATAGCAAAAGCAATGATTGTCACTACTGAAGCAATAATTGCAAATAAAAACATTGCGTCACGAATTTGCTTTTCTACAGGTGCTAGGGCAACAGCAAGGGGCTGTGCAAACAATACAGACCAAGGTTTATATTGTAACCGAGCGATCGCAATCAGATTAATCTGATTGCCTGTTGCTTCTAAAGGTGCAATTAAATACGGCTGTTTATCATCTAATGCTTGCTTAAGTGTTGACTCATTAGTTGCCAATTCTTTAACAGGAGAATTAGGTAAACGCCCTTTACTTTGTAATTCATTTACAACATCCAAAGGCAGGGATACAATGGATTTAAAAAGTAGTTTTTGTTCAGTGCTATGTGCCAGATAAATATTGTTTTCATCCAAAAGAATAGCAAAAGATTTTAACCCAGCACGTTCAGTTTGTCGAGTTACTAATTGCTGAACAACGGTAGCATTGTATGAAACACGTAATACACCTAATATATCTCCCTTGGCATTGCGAACCGGACTACTAAAAAACAGGGTAACAAGGTCAGGAATTGTTGGCGATCGCTTCATGCTAGAAACAAAGGATAAGCCAGTTTGCAGTGGTTGTTTAAAATAATTTTCTACTGATTCGTCTTTGCCAATGCTCGATGTATCTGTATCCAATACATTTTTTCCGTTTAAATCGAGCAAAGAGTATGAGAGAATGTTGAGCATATCTTTGCGACTAAGACGGCTTAATGTTTCTGTTGCCAATTGCATTTCGGGGCTATCATTCCGCTGTTGTGGAGTGAGGCTGAGGTAGCGTGCCAAACCTGGTAAAATCGCCTCTACGCGCACAGCATTAAGATTTCCATCAATAAAGGCATCTATTCTATTAGCAGTTTCCATAGCTGCTACAGATAAAGCCTGTTTTGCATTGTCAGTAAGCGCGTTTTCTGTTGTCTGTTTGTTGATAAATGCCAATAAAAGCAACGGAATCAAAGCCACAATGAGAAACGAGGCGATCAACTTTCTACGAATTCCACCCAAAAAAGTCTGCTGCATAACTTTATACTAGGAGGGAGGGTTCAAGAAAGAAGAATTGAACAAACTTTTTAACTCAGGAAGGCGCGTTATGTTTCCAGCGCGAATAAAAAAGTCTGCATATATCTTGGCAGTTTTGTAGATGGAGTTAGGGTTGGTAGATTGAAATAATTTTTGATTGTCACCTAAATCAGTTAGGTGTAATCCCTCCAGAGAGGTTGTATTGCTAGGAATTTTTAACACTTTGCTGATGATAGCGTTTCCTTCCTGAATATTTGCTTGCCAGTAGTTTACTGCTTGCAGCCATGCTCGCACAAATGCACGAACATCTTCGGGGCGATCGCGGATTATCTCTTTGCGAAAGACAATCAGATCTAAAATCAAGCCAGGGGTTTGTTTGCTGGTAAATAAAATATGTCCCCCTGATTTCATAGCTTCAGAAAGATGGGGTTGCCAAGTGTGTCCGGCTTGAATAACATTATTTTTTAGACGTTGAGGAATTTCTGAAGCCTCTAATTTAACCAAGTTCACATCATCGCTGGTTAAGTTAGCTTTTTTCAACATCTCAGTCACGAAAACTTCGCTAAAACCGCCTAGATTTGCACCCAGCTTTTTACCTTTCAAGTCAGCAACGGTTTTAATTTCTGATTGGGCAACTACTACATCTGCCCCTGTTGATTCATTTACAACCATCACGCCTTGTATATCTGGATTTGTGGCACTCAAGATAATAAAACTGCCCAAGGAAGATATAACACCATCATACTTACCCGCACTGAAATTTGCTGCTTCTAATCGGATGTATCGTTTATGAGTTATTTCCACATCTACCCCTTGGGCTTTGAAGAATCCTTTTTGTTGAGCAATGATGGCTGGATAGTCCCCAACAAAATATCCAGATGTTATTTTCAAGGGAGGGCGTTTTAATTCTGTTTGTGTCCAAGTATGACAAGCAAATAGCAAATAGGAACTAATGAGATAAATACTAATATATTTGAGTATTTTAAACATATATATCTACCCTAATCAAAGCAATGCGTAAAACCACGATCAGTAGAGGAGTTACCCTTACATGGTAAGTGAGCTTTTTGTCGCTATGGTAATTTCCAAATTCTCATAGTCTTGTCTTCACAAGTACTAACCAGCTTTTTACCATCAGGACTAAAACCACAGTAAAAACCTCAATCGTGTAGCTTATAGTACCTGGGTTTGAGTTTTGAACAGTTGGCGATAATCAAAGGTTAAGCCTTCGGCGATCACACTGCTCGAAAAAACTTTGTGATCTATTGATTTTCAGTATAATGCTCGTATGTTCGGGAATCTAAATACCAATTAAGTAAGGCTAGTGCCAGGCAAAATATAGGACAACTGATCACACTAGGCCTCTGGCACAAATCAAGACAACAGAGCCAGTTCACAATTGAGAAATCGAGCAATTAAGTTGCAACCTCAACCTTGTTCCCTACATCCCTGTTTTTAACTCTCTGATACCCAACAAATTCGATTTCGCCCTTGGGCTTTAGCTTGATAAAGGGCTTTGTCCGCCGCTGCAATTAAATCCGAAGGTGAAACTTCCCATCCAGGAGTCATAGTTGCTACACCCATACTGAGGGTAAGATACTGACTCACAGTAGACTTTTCATGGAAAATTCGTAAATTGCTCACGCCATTGTGCATAGATTGAGCAACGTGAATTGAACCTGCTGCATGAGTATCTGGCATGATTACAGCAAATTCTTCACCACCGTAACGTGCTACCAAATCTCGATGTTTTTCCGCTGTATGACTTAATACAGTACCAACTTTTTGTAAACAAACATCCCCTGCTGGATGACCATAACAATCGTTATAAAACTTAAAAAAATCAATGTCGCACAAAATTAGCGATAAGGGTGAACCTGTTTGCGCTAGATTGATCCACTGTGTATTCAAATAGTTATCAAAGCGACGGCGATTAGCCAACCCAGTTAAGCCATCCACATTAGCTAGTTCTTGCAAAGCTAAGTTTGCTGCTTCCAACTGTTTATATACTTGTGCTTGTTGTAATAGTCTACGCAGACGCAAACGTAGAACTGCCCAATGAATTGGTTTAGTAATGTAATCTGTTGCTCCTGCTTCAAAAGCACGATCTACGGATTCTTCATCATTTAAGCTAGTAATCATTAATATCGGAGTTCTCTCCCATAATTTGGAGATGATCATACTATCCAAGCCAGAATCAGTATCTATATTAGCTAAAGCTGAAATTAAATTGTTTCGAGCAATTTGTACTAGTTGCTTGCAGCAAGTAAAGCCGTCCATGATGGGCATCACAGCATCCAACAAGACTATATCTGGTTTGACGGCCTCATAGGCATCTATACACTGCTTGCCATCTGTCACCTCAATTACTCGATAGCCTTCTTGCTCCATCACTTTACGCAACATTGTTCGGATGGTAGTGTCATCATCAGCCACCAAAATTACAGGAGGTTGTTTAGTAAGAGAATATGGGCTTATGCGTGACATGAGTTGCGTTCCACGGGAATTCTCTGAATGTTGAGGAGGAGCAAACCTAGAACAATATTGTTCCTGGTAAATCAATCACCTGTAAGCGAGTTTTAGGGAAAATGAGCTACTGTCAGGTGAGTCACCAATTAGGGATGAGAATAATTACTTAGTGTTGATCAGATTACAAGCAATTCGCAAAATATCTTCAGCTAATTTACCCCTGAGCGGAGATAGTATTAATCTCTGGTTGAATAATGTGTGTAAATATTGACTATTGTTTATGCAATCGCCTAAAAATAATCTCTCACTGAGTGATATGGGAATTTTGAGCCAGCACCTATCTAATCTAGCCATGAAACTTGTTGGGATAATAAACGGTTCGATCATGTTTAACCAAGAGAAAAGCATCATACTAGCTTGTGTAGACCCTCTGTAAATTTATATAGAAAATGAAGGTATTGATGAACTTAATGCTCATTGTTAACCATGCTAAGAATTGTTACTTTTATATTTCCCGCTTGATAGTATTTAATTGCGCTCACCAGTAAAACTTCAAATCCCGGCATGATATCTTTACAGACTAGTTACAGTCACTTTAGATACTCAGCACTAAAAATTAAATTTACTGCTAGATGATATTAACAAATCCGTCTAAGCCTTATATTGAGTAGCTGTCACTAAATCACCATCTTTAAAAAGCCTATTTTAGAAATATATAAATAACTACATCAATTACATTGTTTTATTAATTTTACAATAATAAAACTTAACTGTATTTTATGCCAATCGCCTAAGTAAAGTTACTGAAAGCATACAAATCATTTCGGGTTTTAGTGATAGTATTAGTAGTGTGAGCAGGCTAAAATATTGCTTTAGAGCGAAATAAAGTTAACCAGCGATGTCAGTAGTGGGGTGGAATTCATGATCGTTAGCCTCAAGCGGAAGATAGTACCCTGCTGAATTGAAAAAGGAAACAGGGAGTGGAGAATGGGGCATAAAAAAAGAGAACTTCATCTTTGGCTATGAAGCTTGTTTGATAAGAGGATGCTTTGCAAGGGTTAGCTACGGCTTTAGGCACTTATTGATCTACCTAAACCTCCTGAAAAAGATATAAACTTCTCCAAGCTCGTGGAGTTGCTACAAGTCAATAAAGCCTTTCGGTCGTCATTGATGGAGAAACTCTCAAGACCTCACCACCTAAACTTCTGTGTGGCTACCGCTACTCTAAAAGCAATACACTGCCTCTGTTTTTGCAAGGGAATTTAAAAAACTATTTAATAGATTACTCAAAGCTTTTAAAATATTTTCTAAATACTGCCTTGTCTTAACAACCAGTATTCACCATATTCAATTACTAATTAAATATATTTTCTGTATGCCAGACCCATTAATGTACCAGCAAGAAAACTTTGTTGTACTAGAGACAAATCAACCAGAACAATTTCTCACAGCCGCAGAATTATTAACGAAACTCAAAGACGAATTGCAAAAAATTGATTTTAATGATTTGTCATTAGAGTTACAAAAATTTAATTCTTTAGATGATCAAGCCCAACATTTAATTGATACAAGTTGTGAGTTAGATGTTGGAGTAGGCAGATATTTACAATGGTATGCAGTGCGTTTAGAGAAGTAAGTCTGGAATGGGAAAACTTGTCGTTGTGATAGCGCAAGAGAGCAAAAAATTTGAGATTTTAGAGTTTGGATTGATATCCTCATCGCTTCGAGTGGGACTCCTGCGTCAATAACACTGCTGAGAGTAGAGGTTACACTCTTTGGATAGACCGGATATGAAGCCTAAGACCTGAACCAAAATATCACCAATCTGTCTTGAAAAGTTGAGCCACTACGTAGCTACTGCTACGCTAACACCAACGCAGTGGCTCACCACCTACAGGAATTTGGTCTCCGACATGCTGCGCGTAGCTTGCTTCCCCAGAGGGGTACGCAAAATCCAAAGTTGAATTACCTAATTTCCGATGCCCAATTAATTATGATTGACCATCAGTAATCAGTGTTAATTCAATTTGACTGTCAGTGAGTTGTTTAATTATTACTTTTATTCCTGGGCCAAAATATTTAGTCATCTTTTCTTGCTTTTGCTGCCAATCACTAAGTTCTATAGACGGTGAATCAAATTCTAAAATTAAGGTATAAGCACCATCAATTTCTGTTTCCCGTAACCCCGTAAGTACTGGTCTTTCGTCATCTGATGGACTTAAACCTAAATATGAAAGTGCGCTATCTAAATGAGCATTCTGCCCATAGCAATAGCGAGTGACATCTTTACGAATTTTATTTTGTGTGACAGTTGCTTGCTGTTGTCGCAATACTAAAACAGAAGGTGGTGTCGGTTGGCTAAAGGGAATAGGTTTAAGTTCATTAGCTTTGAGTGCTAGTCCCCCCAGCAATAGTGGAAAGCCATAGAAAAATCCGACTAAATTGAGTGTGGCGTTATCAGCAGCATAGGCAACGAAGCCTACGAGAGTCAGGATTCCACCGACGCTTAAACCAAGAGTCCCCAAAGAAATTTGGCGTAACATAATCCCAGGATAGTATAAATTCTTAACACATCAAATTTCATTATCGGTCTAAATTATTTGATGCGATCGCTAATTGTGTAATTTGGGATCAGTTACAAGTAGTCTTTTTTGCGCTAACTTTAGATTTGAAGAGAATACGAGGAGAGAAAACAATGGATTTACAGACTCTTAAAGAGCGAATTGCAGTCGTTCAAAGTAAACGCGAGTATTTACTGAGCCTTTTAGAGCAACCCAACCTAGGCATTTTGAGAGTTGACGTGAATCAAGCGTTAGAAGAACTAGATGAGTTGATTGAAGAATTTAGGCGGACTATTCCACAAACAGAAAATTAAAAGGGCAGAGGCCAGAAGTTAAGGGCTAGAGGTTATTATTTTGGCTTAATAGGGAATACACTAACAATACTTTTTTCAATCCAGTTAATCACATGCAATCTGACACCCAATGATGATAAACTCTATTACCTAGCTCTTAACTTCTGGTTTCTAACTTCTTTTTTCTACTTAGAAATAGAACCATTCTCTGCACTTTTTCCTAGCTGTCTGACTAAAGCAACCAGTTCATTGGTTGGGACATCTTTTTTGCAAACTTCGTCAAAGTTGCGCATAGTTTTTTTATCAGGTAAATGGGCTTCTTCCACTGAGGAATAAGCCAATATCTGAGTATGAGGAGAGATAGCTTTAATCTCTCCAGAAGCAATCCAACCATCCATCACTGGCATCTGTAAATCAAGGACAATGACATCAGGATGGCAAACCTTGACCATTTCTATAGCTTCTTGTCCGTTGCTGGCTGAACCCACTACTTGAATATTTTCCTGACCCGCAAAAGCTAATTGTAAAGTTAAGCGAGTCAGTTCGTGATCATCAACCACTAGAACCCGTAAGGTAGAAGACTCACAAGAGATCATTAACATTCCAGGGAAAAATTAAATACGATAATTCCTCTAGTGTATGGGAAGAAATACTAATAATTACTCTATCCTATGGTTGAATAGTGGATCTATAACCATAGGAATTCATGAAACTTCAGGTAAAAAATTGAAGTTTTGATAAAGAACAGACTTGATCTAATTATCTGTTGCTAGAGAACTTTTTTTAGCATCAATTAAATTTGTTGTGATGCCGGTGGAACGTAAGGCCATATTCATCAGAGTTGTTTGGGAATTAGCCTCTGGACAATCATCACCGGGACGACGTTGCATATATGTGCCATCACCTTGTAAATCCCATGATTGACGATTATCTGCTAGCATAATTCCCAAAATTTCTTGCAAATCCTTAGCAATATCTGGATCGCCAATAGGCGTAATCACTTCCACTCGTCGGTCTAGGTTACGGCTCATCCAATCAGCACTGCCAATATAAATTTCTTCTTGACCATTGTTATAAAAATAATACATTCGGGAGTGTTCCAAAAAGCGTCCGATAATGCTGATGACACGAATATTTTCACTCAGGTCTGGTAGTCCTGGACGTAAGCAACAAATCCCCCGCACAATCAAGTCAATTTGTACTCCAGCGCGGGAAGCTTCATACAAGTGAGTGATGATTTGAGGGTCAACAAGGGAATTCATTTTAGCCACAATGCGGCCAGTCAAACCATTTTTTGTGTTGGTAATTTCACGCCGAATTAATTCCAAAAAGCGATCGCGCATATTCACAGGCGCAACTAACAATTCCCGATAAGATTTTTGTCGAGAATATCCTGTTAAGAAATTAAATAAATCTGTGATATCTGCGCCCAATTCTTCCCGACAACTAAACAAACCTAAATCTGTATATAGTCGTGCTGTTTTAGGATTATAGTTACCTGTACCAATATGCACGTAGCGACGCATCCGGTCTTTTTCTCGCCGCACTACCATGACGGTTTTGCAATGGGTTTTCAGACCCACTAAACCATAAACAACGTGTACACCTACCCTTTCTAATCTTCTTGCCCAGTAAATATTATTCTCTTCATCAAATCGGGCTTTTAATTCTACCAAAACTGATACCTGTTTGCCATTTTCTGCCGCCGCAATTAAGGCATTAACAATTGGTGAATCTCCCGATGTACGATACAAAGTCATCTTAATCGCCAGCACATTGGGATCATGAGCGGCGTGGGTGATAAAGCGTACTACTGTAGCCGAAAAAGATTGATAGGGATGATGGACAAATAAATCTTTTTCTCTAATTACAGAAAAGAAATCTTTCCCTTCGTCCAACTCTAAAACATCTGGATCAAGACTTGGTTCTCTTAACCGTTGCAGACGCATGGGTACTACAGACTGACGTGGTGGATCTTTGAGTTCTGGCAAGGGTAAGGCCATAAAATACATCAAATCGCGCAGTCCTAACAAACCATCGACTTCGTAGACATCGCTTTCTGTAAGGTCTAAATCTTGTAATAAGCGGGTGCGGACTGGTTCAGGCGTTTGGGATTGAATTTCGATGCGAACTGGATTTCCACCAATGCGGCGTTTGCGGAGTTCTTGTTCGATCGCCAGTAATAAATCATCAGCTTCGTCTTCTTCTAACGTCAAATCCGCATCACGGGTAATGCGGAAGGGATGATACTCTTGGATATTCATCCCTGGAAATAGGGAATCTAAATTATGGGCGATCGCCTGTTCTAAAGGTACACCAGTCCAGTGTGCTGGTTGTCCATTATCTAACTGAATTCCTAACTCCGGGGGTAGTGGCAAAAATCGAGGTAAGACACTAGGGACTTTGACCCTAGCAAAAAACTCTTCATCTGTGTCTGGGTTTTTCACCACCACAGCTAAATTTAAGCTGAGATTAGAAATGTAGGGGAAAGGGTGGCTAGGATCAACCGCCAAGGGGGTCAGAACTGGGAAAATTTGGTCTTCAAAATAATTATCTAGATATGTGCGTTGTTTTTGAGTCAGGTTAATATAATCCAGGATATGAATCCCATGACTGGCTAGCAATGGACGGATAATTTGTTCAAAATGTTGATGTTCTTGAGAGACTTTAGGTATTAGGTGTAAACGAATATCATCTAACTGCTGTTGAGGCGTGCGTCCGTCGGGAGTTAACTTAGTTACCTTTGCTTCTACCTGTTGCTTCAGGGCTGCAACCCGCACCATAAAAAACTCATCTAAATTAGAACTAAAGATGGCTAAAAACTTCAACCGTTCTAACAATGGTGTGCGCTGATCGCAAGCTTCATGTAATACTCGATTGTTGAATTCTAACCAGCTTAACTCTCGGTTAATATAATATTGTGGATCGTTTAAATTAATAGAAGTAGAGCTTTTTTTAGATTTAGGCATGGCGATCGCAGGCTAGCCTGATGCAGCCCATTGAGTTGGATGACAATACACATAGTAATTGAAATCAGGCTATCAGTTAATAGTTATTGGTCAACAGTCAACAGTTGTTACCCTGCTCCCTTATTGCCCCAATGCCCCATTCCCTACTCTGCTATTTGCTTCACGGCTGCGGAAACTGGCAAGCGCAGATTTTGGTCGTAGATGAAATCTTGACTAATTGCTACTTCTACTTGAGGTAGAGTTTCAGTATTAGTTATGTTTGCCTGTTGAGGAACGCGCAGTGTGTACTTGCCAACAGGTAGACCATCTACACGGTAAAGACCAAATTGGTCTGTCGTGCCTGTAGCAACTTTTTTACCTTCAGCGTCAACTACTTCTATTTCTACCTCTGACATTGGTTGACCTGAGACATCGGTAATCTTACCCGCAATACCGTATTCTAATCTGACGGGAAAATCTAACTGAGTTACAGCCCCACCTGCTACTTCAGCAACTATAGAACTTTTCCGCACGTTAACTTCAATCGGTAATTCATCTGGGTCGATTTGGATGAAGTAATTACCTTCCCGTAAATTGCCCACAAAGAAGTTACCTTGAGAGTCTATTCTTGCACCGCCAACGCTACGACCACGGTTATTGTAAACCTGGATGAGACCACCACCGAGGTCTGTACCATTTCTACCACCTTCGACAAGTATTCTGCCTGCGATCGCACCTCTGTCTTTACCAATTGAACTATACTCAGATGGTAGAATTCTTCCCCCAGCAAAGGATAAATCAGACACTAGTGAGACAGTGAAACGCTCATCACCTATACCACCGATAATGTTGCGATTTCTAGAGGGGATACCTTGATAGTCAACTCTGGCGAATAAACCAGGGATAAGTCGCATACTAGCACCTGCGATCGCTCCTACTTCGCCATCTCGATAACCTAGTCCTACCTGCCAGCTTAAATCTGACAGACTAGACGCACTACGACCGAAGGTTAAAGTGTAACGAGTCGGTAAATCAGCACCAGATTCTGTCCCGAAAGATAAGCGATACTGGCGGTTTAGACTGTAGGTGAAATCTGAGGAGTAAACATCAGAATAAATGCTAAACAAAAATCTAGTGTTTTTTGACGGTTGATAATTCGCATTAAATACGTAGTCCCCTATGTAATTAGGTGAGCCTCTAAAAGATAAGTTATATGCGGGGCGGAAAGAAAAAGTAGGTAAAATATAATCAGAGTCTCTACTCTGGCTTTGGTAGCTACGGGCAATAAATCCTAAAGTCAAATTATTACTAAACTTATGGCTGACATCTAAACTATTATTGGTGCGATCGCCAGAAATAGCACTATAAAAACCTGATAGATAACCTCCAGGATAAGATTCTGAAGTTCCCAGAATCCGCCAGTTATTCAACTGAAAATCTAAATCAGCCTTATACGCCATTTCACCTGCTGATGTTCCCACATTCGCAGATAAAATCAACGGCCTAGCTAACCGCCAAGCAAAACCAGCTTGAGCTTGAGTAGTTTCTGGTAGTAATTGTACGCCCGCTTCCAAAGTTAAATCATCAGAAATACCTTGACGTACTTGATAAAACCCTGCAAACCGTCCAGCGTCTCTGGAATTAAAATCATCAAACAAACTATTTTGTAGCCAGTTACCAGTTACACCCAAACCTGCTAACTGCACATTACCACCCGATGGTAATAACAAATCTGAAGAATTGACGCTGAGATTACGAACTTCTATTGGTACATTCAGATTATTGCGATCGTATACCAAAAGCTCAATTTCAGTGAGTGAACTCGAAGGTAAACGCACATCCTGAAAATCATATTCTCCAGTTAGTCCTACTTGTTGTTGAGCAAATACCACACCACCAACTCTTAACTGTACAAAACTAGCTGGAGGAACAACACCCTGGAATGCTTGTGTAGGCTGAGAACGTCGTGGTAAAAGTTCGGAAGCACTGTAATTTGTACTAAACCGATCTGCCGGTAGATTTGTATAACCAAACTGCAATCCTGTTAAATTTAAGCCTGACATTACAGGATTGAGAGACAGTTGTTGCTTGCCAACTTGATAGAGAAACTGCCCTGAGCGTCTAAAATAAAAATATTCAGATAAATGAGGTTGGTCATTAAAATTATTATCTAAACGTAACCGGAATGAACCACCCGCTAACCTTCCACCTAAAAGTGTAGAACTGCGGAATCTGGAATCACCAGAACTGGTGTAAAAGTCTAATTCTTGTCGAAGATTAGACAAATTATTGCCAGGAGGTGTAACTTCTGGTTTTAAATCAAATACTTGATCTCTCGATGCTGTTAAACCCCTGCGCCAAGGTACATCCACGTTTAAAGCCAAATCTGAAGTTTTTAGCTCTAAATTAATCAGTAATTTTTCTTTTAAGAAGGTATCTGTCACATAGACAACACCATCAACTTTTCTCAAGTCAGCTTCTGTAGCAGTTACCACACCTAAAGGTGTCTTAATTTGAGTCTTATCTTCCAGTTTCTCGATTTCCAAACCCACAACTTGGGCAAAATCATCTAGAGGAATTAATAAAGTCTTATCCTCTGGAATAACTACTAAATTGCCAACTTCTTTACTGTTGATTACTACACCAACTAACAAATTTTTGGCATTAGCTAAAATATTATCGACGGGAGTATTGTTAGCTGGGGGATTTTTATCTGTGGAAGCTTTAGGATCTTGAGCAACTAAATTATTAGCAGTTTGAGGTTGTTCTTCAGATACGATTACATTTTCTGTATTAGATTTCCCTTGGTCATTTTTGACTTCTGTTAATGTATTGTTTGTAATGTCATTAGCAGGTTTTTGAGAAATTAAGGATGTTGTAGAAGTAGGGGCGATAATTTCAGAATCAGAAAAATTTACAGTCTCACTCGTTGCTGGAGAAATTTTCTGTAAATCTACTAACCAATCTTTTTGACTCAATTGTGTTTCGTCAAATTCTCGAGTGTCTTCACTAGCAATTTGTAGATTAGTTGTATCAATAGTTGTAATACTTTGCTTATCTACATTTTTAGCCAATTGTTTTTGATGACAAGCTGAATTTAATTTCTCGGAAGAAAATTCTGGTGGTAATGTTTCTGGTGTAGTGGGAGTTGCTAATATTCCAGCAACAACTTGATTTTCCTGAGAGATACTGACATCTGATAAAGTTTTACAAGCATTATCTTCTGACTGTAAAGTTGTAGCTGGGGGGGGAGGTGTAGATGGTTGGTAGAACATAGAGACTTCCAGAGAAAAAAATATTCCAAATGTAGGGTGCGTCAGTACGAATAATTTCTTGTTGTAGTTAGGTTTTCTGACACTGACGCATCCTACTAAACTGTCTGACTTTTCACGAGGTCTGGAAAACCCCTCTCCATAGCTTGCTTCCCGCAGGGTACCTCTCTCCTTGTAGGGGAGAGGCTTTAATTTTCCCCCTTCCCTACCAGGGAAGGGGTTTAGGGGGTTAGGTTTTGCGTTAACTGTTCCACATAACGCGAAAAGTCAGACTAAACTGTCTAGCCTTGCAACGTGCAAACACTAGTTGCGTCTCGGAGTATTTCTCAGATTATTTCTGAGATTTTGTGAACCAGATGGAGTGCGGGGAGGTCTATTTTCTGCTACTGGCGCATTAAATGGGACTGTAAAAGGTATGCCTTTTTTAATCGCCACACCATTTAGTTCGCCGTTGATATCTAATACATAGTCGCCAGGGGGTAATTTCTTAGTAATTGGGAGTAAAACTTGACGACGGTTGTCAGGTAATACAGGTATTGAAGGTAATAAACCTGCGTCTGCTAAAGGTTCATTGATTTTGGTGTCTCGCGTGAAATTAGGGATGGGTTTCGTCGCTTCTGCACCGGGATATTTAGCAGCAGGCCAGATAGCATATTGACCTTGCAAATTTACATATCCATTACCCTGACTGGAAATATCAAATACGGCATTAAGCGCATTTGGTTTACTGTTGACATTCACAGCATTTAACACACCAACTCGCTTAATATCTCCGACATAACCGTAAACTGCTACGCCCAATTTGCCAACGATGTTTACACCTTTTTTCTCACCAGCAGGTACTTCTTCTACAAAAATTACAGCCCGATGTTCACCTGTTTGGGGTTTTACTCTCGGACGAACAGCAAAACGAATAGTTTGCACACCACGCGCAGGAATTGTAAATCGAGAAGGTGTGAACACAATCCACTGTTCTAATGATTGCTCTTTAGGAGGTAGGACGCGCAATCTATTTTGTTCATTCAAATCCCAAGAATGTACATAAACTTTGAGTTCCACTGGCTTAGAATCAAGGTTCATCACCTTAATCACTTGAGAGCGGGTTTGTTTACTATTAATATCTACATGAATTTTCGGGGGAGTAACACCGATATTTAGAGCTTTAGCTGGTTGTATTCCTAATGCTAATGCCCCAATTACACCCAAGGTAATGTTTCTGAGTATTGGCAACATATCGATTAAATTATTCACTTGACAACACACCGTAAAACAATTTATTTAAATGTTCATTTCAAACAATTAACGACGATCTACGATCACTGTTAATTCCCCTGCATAATCACCTGCAAAATTGGCACTAGAAATATCCATTTTCAAACGGAATCCCCCTTGAACCAAGGCAGTATTACTATTGAGATCGCGGGAAATTTCTATAATTGGTAACGGTTCTAGTACCACTGCTACAGCAGCATCAGCACGTTGTTCATTGCTCACTGCACTAGTGCGACCATTTTCAGCTTTGAGTTCATAAATGGCATACAGAGAATCAACTTGCTCCACAGGTACACGCATCTGCCAAATCCCAGGAAATTCTCTCACTATTTCAGTGTTTAATTGGGGAGGTGCGGTTAAATCTGATGAATCACGAACTGATTCACTCTTAATAGCCAGAGAAAGTTCTGAATGTGCTATGGGCGGAACTGTCAATCTCTGGGGTGTAGCTAGTTGATAAATTTCTACAGGTTCAGCTATAGAAATAAATTGTGCTGATGTTTGAGTTTGTAAGCCCACTACAATTGCCGTACTGAAGCCCAAATATTTGAGCAGATAGCCTTTGTGAATTTTGAATTTATGCCAGGACATATGAGTAAATTGCCCACGTTCAAGTCATGTCAGGTTTTCCCAACTTCATTAACTTGACAATGTATTGTCGCTAAAACTTCATACATTATCGAGATCAATCGAGATAGAATCAGATAAAGCTCAACTATATTTTGAGGATTGTTAGATTCATTACTCAAAAATTTAGTATGGGAAATACCCCCATTTTTCAGGGGGTGAGAAAGATGATTCAGATAGCTAACCAATTAACTGAATCTTGTAGGCAAGAGGAGTAAAGCCTGCTTTTTACTTGTCGGTTTGAAGACAAGCTTTTACTCACTATGCCACCAACATTAAGCTTAACAACCTATGGTGTGAAAGCTTCGACAGTTAGTTGTCCTGTGTAAGTTCCAGCCGTGATGTTGTCATCTGAAGCTGTAAGGTTTAAGGCAATATCTTGAGGAGTGGAAGTAACTAAACCTTCAGCAGGCACTTGAACTGGGTTAGTACCACCAATGGTAGCATTAACAACTGCTGCACCAGGTCCAACAAATCCACCGGCAGGAGGAGTTACTTGTACACTGTAAGTACCTGCTGGAGAATTTGACCAAACAATATAGGCACTGGTAATAGTTTTGGGAACACCTGCACCTGCGGGGTCTGCAAATCCTCCCGCAAACGGAGAGGTAGGATCAACAGTGGTACCAGCACTCTGATTACTGCCAATTAAAGCAGGGGGGGTACTTGCAGTTGGAGTTAATGTAGCAGTCGTCAAGTCAGCCGCAGTGATGTCAACATTAGCAGTGGTGATTGTTCTCAAATACAGAACTTCTGGAACATTCACGTTAACAGTAATGTTTTGGGTTGGGCCTGAACCTTGGGGAATTTGCGCGTTAGCAGGAGCAGAAACAATTACGCCACCTAAAGCAGCAGCACTGAAAGCGGCTAAAGCTAAAAATTTGTTCTTCATAACGGAATACATCTCCCTATATTTTGTGTTTGTGTCAATCTGTGTTGACTGTTAGCAAATCTTGTGGAATCAATGCCATGTTTTGTCTACAAGTGGCTGAAGTCTTCAAAACACTGCAACCAATTAAATGCTGTTCCTTTTAGATAGATTTTGGGTTTTAGTCATCACCTCCTTAAAGTACGTATAATTCTGTGCCGGTAACTCCGTCTGTAGCGGTGAAGAACAGTTTCGTACCAACGACAGTGAGCCAGCCAGGGTTAGCATTCCCTTCGATATCAATGCTGCTAACCCTACGTGTATTCGGCTCTGTGCCGTCACTGAACCACACCTCTCGACTGAGACCATCGGAAGCGGCAAAAGCAAGCTCGCCATTGAAGTTGACAAGACCAGTGGGAAGACTGTCAGGGCTACCAGATGAGATATCCTTAACCATGTTGGTGGTTGTACCATCTGTTCGCCATAGCTCTAAACCGGAAGTAGGATTATTTGCTACAAAATAGAGCGTATTTCCCACAGCAGTTAAATAGAAAGAACCTATACCTAGATTGGGTGCTTGTCCATCAGTCCCAATTATTTGAGTTCCAGCAGGTGTACCGTCACTCTTCCACAGTTCAAAGTTAAAGTCATTGTCGCTATCCGTGACAAAGTACAAGGTGTTACCTACGGCTGTCAAATAATCTGGAGAGTAGGAGTTATTACCAGGGGTAATATCTTTGAGTAAGCTAGCTGTAGTTCCGCTTTGATACTGCCAGATTTCCTGTCCACTTGAGCCATTATTGGCTGTGAAGTATAAGGTAGTACCAACAACTGTCAAACTGCGGGGAGTAATGTTAGTAGCACTTCCAGCAGTGATTACTTGAGTACCGGCTATAGTACCGTCGGTTGACCAGAGTTGGCGGTTATTTTGGGCTGTGAAGAAGAGACGATTATTAAAAGCAGTGGTAAAAGTAGGTGTACTGCTAGTAGCGAAGCTGGGGTTAATGTCTACTAAATTGAGGCTTGTGCCATTATAAACCCACAATTTTCGAGTGCTACTATTATCGACGGCAGTAAAGAAAAGTTTGTTCCCAGCTACTGTCAAATTATTGGGATTAGAATTACCAGTACCAGTATTTATATCACTGATTCTATTAACTGAAGTACCGTTATATTCCCATAGTTCCTGACCAAAACTACTATTGCTGGCGGTAAAGTATAACCTGTTGTTGAAGACTGTCAGATTACTAGGATTAAAGTCAGTAATATTACTCAAACGAGTGGCTGTGCTACCATTACTACTCCACAACTGCACACCCGTAGAGCTATCATTAGCCGTGAAATATAACGTATTCCCTAATGCAGTGAGATTGGCAGGGTCGGAATTGCCAATAGGATTAATGTCTTGTACTAATGTGGCTTGGAGCTGTGCTTCAATATTCAAATCATAGAAAGTATTGGCTAACCCAGAGTTGAAGACACGAATAAAGTATGTACCTGCATTAAGAGTTGTGTTAATACTTTCGTTGCTATTTCCGGTTTGATTAGATATGGCTATTTGTGTACCAACAGAGTTGAGTAGTTGCAAATCTGCATTGACTAGTTGTGGATCTAAATAGCTACTGACAATACTCAGGTCAATAGTTACCTCACTCGATCCATTCAGGGTGAATCTGTAGTAATCGTTAGTGTCTAGGTTGCCTACAAAGTCTCTAGGGATGGGATTAGCTAAGTTTAACGTTTGGGCTGATGTTGTACTGTTAGCTCCTAGATCAGTGCCGATGGTTTCCGCAGAAGCACTGAGGATATACTGGGCTGTGTCTGCTGAAGCCCGATTCACTAGAATATTGTAAGTACCAGCATTCAGACTCATCCGAACTCGATCTAAGGCTGTTCCGGTCTGGGTTGAACTAATAATGGTTGCACCAGTTTGGTTTTGCAGGAATAAGTTAGCATCTGCTGTTAGGGATGTGAAGCGGATATCTACTAGAGATGTTGAGGCTAAGGTGAAGGTGTAATAGTCGTTAGTGTCTGCGAGACTGACTTGATCTGAGGCAATCTGTGCAAAGGTAGCGGGTAAGTTAACCGGGGTAGCCGTTCCGACTGAGTTACCCCCTCCGTCTAGTGGATCTGAGGTGAAGCTAAAATTTAACTGATAGTTACCGGGTAGTAAATTGGCTACAGCCCGAATATAGTATGTACCTGCGGCAAGACTACGACTAATTGATTCTGATGCTGTGCCAGTGGTAGCACTACTTTGTAACAATGCGACACTGTTTCTCAGTTCCAGATCAGCATAGAGTGTATCTGTTCCATTCAGACTACTCAAGCCAATATTAACCGTACCACTGGCATTTAATGTAAAGCTGTAGTAGTCCTCTGCGTCTATAATCTGACCTAAACCACTTACATAATCAGTTATGGGAGCAATTGTATTGCTGGTGGTGAAAGTACCAATATTTCTGGCTGTGCCAATTGTATTATCTATTGATGGATTTGCTATGTTGCTTTCTTGAATCGCTTCTGCGGAGAGTCTAAGATTATATGAGGTTGTGGTTGAACCACTGGGAATAAAAGCGTGTGCATAAAATACGTTATCGGGTGTATTATTCAGGCTAAAGCGAATTAGTTCTGGGGTAATTCCGGTATTGCTGGAAGCACGTAGGGAGCCACCAGCACTATTTCGCAGGAATAAGTTAGCATCAGCAGTTAGTCCATCCATTTCCAGTGTGACTATACTGGAACTGCTCAAAGTAAATCTGTAGTAGTCAGATAAATCAGATGGACTGAGACGGCTGAGAGCGTCTTGAAATAAGCTTGGTGTACCGAGGAGAGAACCACCAATATAAGTCGCAGTATCTAATGCTGTGGATGTGCTACTACCAGGATCAGGAAAAGGAGTTGTACTGTTATATGTACCCATAATTATTTTTTATATTTTTAGAAAGTCAACATCTAAATAAATACGCTGGCTCAGACTTGATGATTTACGGCAATGCAGCACAAATTTATTTCCGTCAGTCAACCAAAGATGATTTTTGCTGCTTTCAAAGCAACATTTGGTTTTGTGGAGATGCAACCAAATTAGAAGCAGGAGTTCTAATTGCTGAATGTAAATGGTTGTGTGTGACTGGATAGATGCCAGATTTTCTAAACTTTAATATCTATCAGTTACGAGAGATATTTTTTCGATTGCTAGGAGTTTTTTTAGATATATTCGGTTGCTGCTGTATGAGTGGTTAACTGCTAGTAGGGGAGTAAAAGTAAAGTTCGTGCTATCTATGAATTTGCCCTGATTATTTTTGCAACTACATTTTCGTTACAAACTTTAAAACATACACGAATATAAAGTCTTTTCTTTTGATATTCTTGTGTTTTATAGATTATTTCCTTCCAGGTCAACTGCATCTAGAATTTAACTTTTATGCCAAAAAGTTTGCTTCCGTGTAAACACTTAAAAACTCAAAATTCGGTAATTAAAAATTTAAGCATTGTTAAGGGGATTTTTTATGTATAAAAAAACTGGTATATTTTTCTATTTCGTTAATAATCATTACTCGAATCAAACAGGTGAATATGTGGTAAATACTGACTTATAGAGAGTAGAGCTTTGGGAATTGAGAAATATCCGTATTGTTGACGGTTGAGCGTTGACTGCCAAATAACCTGATGAGTGACTGGTTAATTTCAAGGCGTAATAGCTTACGCTAATTTATGTGGTGGGGTGGTGCGATCGCCACAAAAGATAAGACCAGATTTTTTTTAGATTACCGAATGTTTCAAGCTACTCGTCGCCGTCTGGCTATTTGGTACACTGCCGTTACTGCTGTGTTGCTACTACTGTTTGCTAGTGGCGTGTATTTATATGTCCGTAATACATTAGTTGAGCGGATTGACGATACCCTCAATCATGTAGTGGAAATAGTCGAGCGATCACTGGTTATTGAAAGAGCCAACAATGAGCTTGAACCATTCCGCATTAATGTAGAAGCCAGTTTTCGCAACAATGCAGAGACGGTAGAAGATGACCACATTGATTTAGAGTGGTTTAGTCCGACTGGTGAATTAATTTGGTCTACTTTTTCTGAACCTCTAAATATTCCCATACATAGCGATCGCACCGGTGAAACTGTACGCATAGTTAAACAAGAAAGATGGGGAAACGCAGAAAATCCGGATTCTCCGCTACTATTGCGCCAAATTACTCAACGGGTAGAAATGGGAAGACAGGTGTTGGGATATCTGCGGGTGAGTCATCCTTGGTTTGAGGTGACTAAACCTAGTCGCCAGTTAATTTTTGATTTGGCGTTGGGTACAGGGTTAATGGTGGTGTCTGTGGCTGCTAGCGGTTGGTTTCTTTCGGGTAAGGCGATGCAACCCGTTGGCGAGTCTTACCAAAGGCTGAAACAATTTACGGCTGATGCTTCTCATGAATTGAGAAGTCCGATTACTTTGATTCAAACTAATGTGCAGGTAGCTTTAACGGACTTGGAATTAACAGAAACCGAGGCTAGCGTTGCTAAAAATTATCGCCAACAGTTAAAGGTGGTAGAACGACTAACCCAGCGTTTGGGTAGGTTAGTGAATGATTTATTGTTTCTTGCGCGTCAAGATGGTGGGATGAGCAAAGATGACTTTACAGCTTGTCCTGTAGATGCGTTGCTTATGGAAGTGGTAGAGGAACAACAACTCCTAGCCGCAGAAAAAGCCATTAAGCTGAACTTACATCTAGTTGACCATCCCGCATCTGAAATTAGTCCAGAATTGCTAGAAAATTGGTTCACACTCTGGGGTAACTGGGATCAATTAGTGCGTTTATTCACTAATTTGATTGGCAATGCTTTGCAATATACGCCAGCCGATGGTGAGGTGAATGTGGAATTATCAAGGATCGAGCGAATTCGCTACAATAGTTTTCCTTGTTTGCAAATTAAGGTGAGTGATACTGGTGTCGGAATTCCAAATGAAGCGTTACCCAGATTATTTGACCGTTTTTATCGAGTCGATCCTGCACGCACCCACAAAACGAGGAATATTGCTACAGACAGTGCTACAGGTTCAGGTTTGGGACTGGCGATCGCTCAAGCTATTGTGGAACATCATCAAGGTCAAATTCAAGTAGAAAGTACTGTAGGTAAGGGTACTACTTTTATTGTGAGTTTACCAGTCACTCCTGAGTCTTAATTGATTAATTAATATTTGTTTCCTGTGGCAGATGAATTATATTCTCTTGTTTGATTAATTTGTTTACTAATGGTTGCATGATTTGGCTGTAATTGTATGTGCCGAAAAATGCGATTGTGAAGTAATTTTTGGAGTTTATAATGTCAACTGCTATCCAAGAAAGAGATATACCATTTTTAGAAAAAGTTAAATTAGGAAGTGGTTTATCTGATGTCTATGACGCTAGAGACATTACAGAAGTAGTCTTTCGGGTAATGCGTGATTTGATGACTACAGAAGCAGCCGATCATGTTGGAGAAGAACTGCACAAACCAGCAGAAATCACTGATGATAAATCTCTGCAAATGGAAATTGCTGATTTGTGGCATGATACCAATCCGCTGGTAGGATTTTTAAGTCGGGTACGTCCACCTTGGCAGGGGCCTGGTATTTTCAAAATTGATAGCGATCGCTTTTTATTTCGGGTAGCCAATGAAGGCGGAATGCCTCCGAATGTAGACCGGGAACAAGTTGTTAAGGCTGTTTTTTCAGCTACTAAAGATGAATTGTCTCCAGAAAGAATAGAAGAAATTGCTAGTTGGCTACCCAACAAAATTCGCCAACTGTGGGAAGAAGCTTAGTAAGAATTTGAAAAGTAATTCAGCACAATTAGAGGTGCAAGGACTTGCACCTCTACCAATTAGTTATTTGTTGTATAAATTTCTTAAATGTATTAACTACATCATAAATATATCGATACGATTTCAACTAATCAGGAGCAATATTATGAATACAAAGTCTCAAAAATTATTTGGTGCTATCTGTGGAAGTTTACTAATGAGTATCCCAGTAATTCCTCAAGTAGCATCGGCACAACAATCATCTCCCAAAGTAAATCCTTGTCCTAGTATTTTCTATGAAGAACCTCATAACAATCGGGTTGTAGTACCTCAAGGTTGTCCTCCCAATGCGTTAACGCGCAGATTAGAGGCTCAAGGATTGCTACCTCCAGTTACGTCCCCAACTACTCAAACACCGTACTCACAAGGTATGGGTGGCGAAGCCCCAGAAGCACGTACTCCCGGACTAAATCCTTGTCCTCGCATTTACTATGAAGAACCTTTCAACTCTAGAAACGTAGTACCTCAAGGTTGTCCTCCCAACGCTCTCACCCAACAATTACAAGCAAGGGGGATCACTCCAGAAGCAGCGATTCCTGCTACTCCGGAGGTATCTGTAACTCAACCACCACTACCCAGTCAACAACAGCAACCCAGTACTAGACTCGCACTAGTGAACAATCAGGTTAATGTGCGGTTGGTAAATGAGACTGGTGCTGAGGTAACTTATGAAGTTATTGGTGATACACCACCGCGATCGCTTCAAGGTAAATCAGATGTCATGTTACAAGGTTTAAACGCACCTGTTACAGTCACAC
Organism: Trichormus sp. M33_DOE_039; assembly: GCA_015296085.1. GTDB lineage: Bacteria > Cyanobacteriota > Cyanobacteriia > Cyanobacteriales > Nostocaceae > Trichormus. The sequence goes on from DVDT01000041.1 coordinate 32,634, forward strand.
TCTACCGCAATGATGGCGGTCTGCTGCAAGTAACTCCACAACCTACTTCAACCCCAGGGATGTTGGAAGTGAGATTAAACGCAACCACCAACTTTGGACAGGAGAAAACTACAGTCCGAGTTCAAGAAAACGGTTCGGTGTTTTTGAATTAGTCATTAATATGGGACATGGGGTATTGGAAACATGATTATCTACTTTTCTCTTTCAGTACCCAGTCCCTAGTCCCCAGTCCCCTTGATCCGCCGCTTTAACATTTGGGTTAAGCGATCGCGTAATAGCACTTCTTTTTTACTGTCTTCTAGACTTTGTGACAGGATAATCGCTCTCTCATAAAAATTCTGAGCAGTTGGGTAATTACCTAACTGCTCATAAAGTTGAGCGTAAGATTCAAAAGACCTTAATTGTTCTGGCAAATTTTGTAATTCTTGAGCGAGGATTAAACGTTGTTGGAGTAATTCAAAGGCGCGTTCATAGCGTCCTGCAGCAGTGTGTGCGGTAACTAAACCATCAATCGCGCGAATTTGGTTGGCGCGATCGCGGTTAATTCTGGCCATTCCCATCGCTGCACCATAGGTTGCAATGGTATCTTGATAGTTACCAGCCGCTAAGTAAGCATCGCCTAAATTATTTAAGGTATTTAATTCACCGCGTAGATCACCAGTACGGCGACGGTAGATTAAAGCTGTCTCATACAGTTTAATGGCTTTGTTGAAATCTCCCTGTCGGGCCGATACCAAACCTAAATTGCTGAGGGATAATCCTTCACCTTCTACATTTTTGACGTTTTGAGCAATTTTTAGAGCTTCTTCTAGGGTTTTTCCCGCGGGGATAGCTTCACCAGCTTGTAAAAATAAAGTGCCAATGTTATTTAAAACAAAGATTTGCGCTTGAAAGTCTTGCGTATCTCGTGCGATCGCTAACTGTCGGCGCAATGCGTCTTCACCTTCTTTGTAGCGTCCTAGTTGGATATAAGCCTTTGCCAATAAATCATAAGTCAAGCCTTTGGCTCGCAGGTCGCCAATTAATTGGTAAGTTTCCAGTGCTTGTAAACCAGAGTCAATGGCTTTCTCTGGGTAGCCACTAGTATATTGCTGTTGACCAACACGCAATAGAGCATCCGCATCATCTCTTGATTGTCTACCAAAGGAATTATTTAACGGTCTATGCAATTGTTCAGTGATGTCAACTGCATTCGCCACCAGGGGGTTCAACAACACCGCCAAAAGCAACAGGGAAGAACTAAAAAATTTATATTTGTTTACCAACCGATATTTTGGAATTATCGAAGAGGGGAAATTTAAAATTGTCTGCCTTTGTCTCATAAAATTTACCCCTGAAATTCGGGTTGAAGTAGCAGTATTAAGACTAGCAGGTTACGCATATATACTTAGGCTATGATTGCACTAAATCTTCCTCTAAGTAGATGGTGCGGATGTCTGCGGGTAATTTGTCCTCTAACATACGATAGCCTTCCTGGAGAAAATTGGCTACTTCGATCGGCGTAATATTTTCTCCTTCAGCTTGCAGATAAGCCGCAATGCGAGTTTCACTCCAATGAAAAGTCTGCGCCATCAACACCATTAATCTTAAAATGGGCGGCAGTTGGTCTAATGCCTGTTCGACATAGCACCATAATGGAGGAGAAGTGGCTTCCAGTGAATAATGTATGGCTTCTGTAGGCGGTAGTTGAATTTCGTTAATGCAAACTGCAGTGATATTAATCAACCAATTTTGCAAAGTCATACTTTCCTGACCTGGCGAGGGGTTGTTTAAATCCAGTCCACCGAGTTCATAATAAATATGCCGCCAAGTCAGAGCAAATAAATACTCAGCTTGGACAGGTGATCGCGCCGAATGCTGAATCAAGGTGTAAACTATCGGGCTATAACGGCAAAAAATCACCGTAAAGAACTTACCATCATCGGGATGATGCTGAAACAGTTCCAGCAATTCTTGGTCGCTGTGATGAAATAGCGACTTTACTAGTGGGTGGTTAGTTTCGGGAAATTGAGGAATTTGCATAAGTCTGTCGGTAGATAGTAGTTAAGATAGTATTGGCAATATAAAGTTTGAGAGTCAGCCGTATAATATCTTGATGTTGGTCAGTTTAGAGTTAAGACTCAGACAAGTTTAGTCTTGGTACACTAGAATAAACCCCCTTTTAAGTCTTGATCGACAATAATAAAAGCGGCTCTCTTATATATTTAATTTGTTCATGGTTATAGCAGCTAGTGTGATATCGTTTCTGCTCGCGCCTTTAACTTTAGGCTCTTTCCTACCCTCCTTACCCCTAGATAGCCTGTTTTCAACCCAGGGGATTATGGTGATGCTACTAGCAGCCTATGCTGGTGCTATGTGGTTATTCCTCACAAGTGCGCCCAAAGTGCATACTGTCATGGTGTCTGATTTAGAGATTGCTCGACAATTATATGAAGGTCTCTTAGATTTGCCAGCCGCAGAAGTACCACTGCACTACTACTACAACTACGAACAAACCATAGGCGCGACGGGGATAGATCCACTATATATGTCCACCAGTCCCAGTTGGTCAGGGAAAACAATGAGCAATGGCAATGATGGACTGTGGTATCAATTAAAGAAAAATACCCAACTGCACGTTATTACTGGGGCTAGTTTGGGAATGAAAAATCAGCAACGTCACGTCTGTTTTGATCGTGATTGCCTAGAAATGATTTTATTGCGGGTAGAAACACGCGGTTTAAAATTTAAGATTCGCTCTCAAAAACCCCTCAATTTTCTAGTTAAAGATTACGAAGGGCGGGTTATTGAAGTAGCTGAAGTTGCGAGTTAGTAATTAATCTTGCCATAGCACATCTATTGCGCCTCCGAATTAATTCCGAATTTCATAACGCAAGTCAACTCAAGCAGACTCAAACATAAATTCAGTCTGCTTGAGTTGACTTTATTTATTAGCGATAAAATTTAGTTCATTTCAGAATGTGAATTTAGCATTCTCAGAGTAATCAAGTAAAAATATAGTTTATCCTAAGCACGATTTATCCTACTCCTGAGCGCAAAAATGGCAGGGATGGTAAGAATGTATTTTCAAGTATTGCTAAAGTTATCAAAATATTAGCAAAAAATTAGCAAAAAATTTATAAAAACCTATCGGTTGAAACTGCATTATTAAAATCGAATAGATTATCAGCAAATTCAAATTCAATAATCTCAATATATAAACAGATTAATAGGTAATAAGTTCAATGCCAGCATATAAACTTGTCAAAGTTTTTTATTGTTGCTCCAACGCCGTAAAAGATGAACAACTGCGCCAGAAATTAGAAACTCATCTCACAGTTTTGAAGCGGAGACGTGTGATCACTGATTGGCATCAGGGTATGGTTAGTCCTGGCAAAGAATGGGAAATAGAGAGTGATAGAGAATTAAATGAGGCTGATATAATTTTGGTGCTGATTAGTTCAGATTTTATAGCTTCTAATTATAACTGGGAAGTTGTGATAAAAAAGGCTATGCAAAGGCATAGGGCTGGAGAAGCTCGCGTAATTCCTATTCTCCTGCGTCCCGTTCTTGATGATTGGAAACTTGCATTAGATAATCTTCCTGCTTTGCCGAAAGGTGAAAGACCTATTACTGATTGGAAACCGCATGATAATGCTTTTCACAATATCGCTCAAGGTATCAAGGAAGTAGTCGATGAACTTACCGATCCTACCTTCCCTATTAAACAATATTCACGGCAAACGGGTGCAGTTGTAATGCCCGTTATAAAAGCTGCTGGTAATGCTCTTTTACATATCGTAAGACAAACTTTGTTGTATGTATTTAAATCATCAAAGACCCGTCGGCATCGTAGAGCAAGCAAGATACTTGATAAAACAGTTATTTTAATTATAGTATGTAGTATTTCTATACTTTTATTTTTTTGGCAAACAGGTATACATAGAAGTTTTTTATTAGAATCTAGTTCTAATCTAGAATTAACAGAAAAAGTGAATTCTTCTGGATGGATATGGTTAGGTATAGTTAAAAATTTTCCAGGTTCTTTGTCTCCTGGAAAACCGTTAGTTATTCAACAAAAAAATATTGAAGATTACCCTAGCATTTATCCTCTCGTTGTTCCATCACCAGGAGAAGTAGTAACTGTTCAACGAATTGTACATTTAAGAAAAGAAAAATCTTTGGATACAGAGATAATTAATGAATTTATACCAGACCAGAAGCTAGTCATACTTAAAGTAGAGCCTTTAACAAAGCCTAGTAGGAATTCACCATATGTTCAATTGATGGCAAAAGTTCGTAAATGTTACAATTGTAATAAAAAGTAATCTGATGCACATTAGTTGTTGTGAGTTTACCCCTTTTCTACGAACGCTACGTGAATGAGAAAGTAAGCTACACGTTAGCGTTTCGTAGAAAAGCAAAGCAGTCTTAACTCTCAGTACTCTGTTCAATGATTCCCCCACCAAGAACTTTTTCGCCGTCGTACCAGACAGCCGCTTGTCCAGGGGTGATACTGAATTGGGGTTCATCAAACACCAAGCGCACGCGGGAGTTTTCTAACGGTATAACTGTGACTGGTTCAGGGGTGGAACGATAGCGAATTTGAACTTCCGCGCGAATGGGGGAAGTGGGTTCAGCAATGGATACCCAATTGACTCTGCTAACTGTACATTCTGGCTGAGTTGCTTTGGTGCGATCGCCTACTACTACTCTATTATTAACCGCGTCTATTTCAATCACATACAAAGGTTCAGCCGCTGCAATCCCTAAACCTTTACGCTGTCCGATGGTGTAGTGATGCACACCGTCATGTTGTCCTAAAACTTTGCCAGTGGTATCAACGATGTCGCCTGTTTTGGGGGCAAGATATTTATCTAAAAATGCCCGCATCGAGCCGTTGCTTTCTACTAAGCACAAGTCTTGGCTTTCTGGCTTGTCAGCAGTTTTTAACCCGTGTTCTGTAGCAATGCGGCGGGTGTCAGCTTTTTGCATTTCCCCTAGAGGAAATAATGATGCGGCTAATAAATCTTGAGACAAATCGTACAAGAAGTAAGACTGGTCTTTATTACGGTCAACAGCCCTTAATAATTGGTAACGCCCTGTAGTCTCATCGTAACTAATACGAGCATAATGACCAGTGGCGATGCGATCGCATCCCAATTGTTCGCGGGCATACTGTACCATTGGGCCGAACTTCACCGTTTTATTGCACTGGGAGCAAGGTAAGGGCGTAATTCCTGCGCTGTAACCACTGACGAGATAGTCAACAATATGGGTTTGAAAGACATCCCGCATATCTACAACTTGATGCGGAATGCCTAACTGTTCACAAATATAAGCCGCGTCGATCATCCCTTCAGAGCAACATTGCCCTTTGCCTTTCATTAGCCAAAGGGTTAAACCAATCACTTCATAGCCCTGATTGTGGAGAATAGCGGCGGCGGTGGAACTGTCAACGCCACCAGAAAGACCAACGACGACTTTTTTCATATCTCTCAATTAAGCTGGGCTTCATCGCCTTGCTGAATGTAAAAATTTACCTGGCGATCCACAACTACAATAATTAAAATTTTTAACTGCTCAATTCTAACATATCTGCTTTCAAGGCTTGGTAGAAAAGAACTGTGTCAGTAACGTCCTTAACTGTGGACATCAATAAAGATATAGAGGCTAAACTCTAGAAATACGGGAAGAGTAAATGATTTCAGCAGTCCAAATTCATATTCCCGTAATTTCAACTCCAGAAAACACAAAAAGCTAGGAAATCAATTTTATATTTGTGATTTGTTAGCCTCTATTATGCAAATACAAATATTGATTGATAAACAATTCTCAGAAATCAAGACGATAGAAGAAGATAAAAATGTAATTTTCTCGCTTGTCTCCCACATCTTCTATTATTTAGATTGAGATTTAGGAATCGTTAAAGCAATATAACCACCTACTCCAACTTTAGCTAAATCAACAAATGTAGAGCGGTAATTTTCATCAATAATAGCTAGTGTCAATGAACCACCTACTAGAGTTGAAACTACTGCTGCTAAAACTATATCCTTGAGCTTGTTGTTCATAAAAGACCTTGTTTTTTATCTGTTTCTGTAATTAATTAGTATTTCATTAAATATAAATGTGACTTCATGTAATCTATATAATTTACAATTAAAAACCTCCTAAAATAGATTAGGAGGATGGCTTAATTTATTCATATTATGTGCTATAAGAAATAAAACTAATCTAGATATTGTTTTCTCAACTCATCTATGGCTCTCTCTCCTCTTTTTCTTGCTGTCGCAGTTCTGATTATTTTTCCCTCTTCTTGGGTGAGTAATTCAGCAATTTCATGCCATGATAGATGTTGAAAAAATCTCCAAATTACAAGTTTTTGATTGCCTGATGTGAGTTGCTTAATTTTTTGTAAAATTTCTGCTTGCTCATCTAATGGTGTATTCTGTTCTAGTTGTCGATTAGCCAGGTATTCTATTTTATCTGCATCTGTAGTCTTGGTACTCTTCAACTTGTTGAACTGGCTATTAATGTAGCGTTCACTGACTACTTTTGCCCAAGCAATGGGATAGGAAACTGACTTTCCTGACTGTAAAGTTTCAACTAAACATAGAACCACATGATTAACGACATCTTCGTCTGATAGTGCATTATTCATTTTACGTACATATAGCCGTAACCTTATGTGATTCCTCAGTTTATCGGATTGCAATATCTCAGCTACTTCTGGGTAGTCATCTCTATTTTTTGCGTTTGTCATTTTTTTGAGGTGATTTTTATCTATCCAAAGGATTTACTCTGAATGAGACTTGCTTGTTTAGCTAACTATTTGAAGACCAATGGGGTGGTACTGGTGTTTAATGAAAGATGGTTTACTACCAGGCTTATCAGGTTTAATATAATTTATTTTCCTTAATTACAAAAAAACCAAGGAAAAATCCTTGCTCAACTCCTGCTTATGCTTTATTGCTAACTTATTAGTGTTTTTGCTTGATCAAATGTGACTAAAATTTTTGTCTTTTGACAATTATCTAACTATCATGGTAGTGACTTATGGATATAAAGTAGTTAATCATACTTAAAAATTAGAAATTTACTTAACTAAATTTATTGCGGTGTTTCATGTCACATTTCGTTCAAAGTTATTACTATCTATCTAGAGGGTGAATTAGAACAATAAAACAAGACGGCTTAGATGCCTTAAATTTTTACCTTTGTTTTAATCAGAGGTAAAGATTTACCGTGAATTTTAGTTTTTTAGTCAGTAGGACAGCACCTAAATTAATTATGAATACTCTAAACAAGTCAAAAACTCAGAACAGTTATAGACACCTTGATGGGTGGTTAAATGTAATATTCTTGGGGAAATTGACACCAATTACAAATCAATTAGAGTCTGAAAAAAATAATCTGAAAGAAATAGTAGAAGAATACCGCGTACTAATCAATATTTCTCATCCTTCACAATCACAACAAACACGTATTGAAGAAATCTTAGAACTGGCGATATATGATGATGTTCTCAGGAGAAAAATTGACCATCTTGAGGAAAATATTGCTAGAGAGATAGGTATATTTGAGGAAAATTTTACTAATGCTCAGAACTCAAATCACAATTGTCTAAATTCAAAGCTTGAAAATAAAGCTGATCTTTCTTCTCACGCTAATAAAATAGTTATTTTTCCTTTAAATCCAGTTTCTCAACCAATTACCAAAAAATATGTGATCAGACCGCATATAAATATACTTTCCGTAATATTAGGAGGATTATTAGCTTTATTTGGAGTATATCTATTTAATTACTGCAACTTATTTGGTGATAGCTACGCTGTCAGGAAAGATACTACTGTGAACATAAAGCTAGGATCATCAGATTATACATTGATGGATTTTCCTAAATATATTATTCAATGGGGATTCAATTTTTTTATTAACCAAAATCATGTAAGTAGAGAAGAGTTTCTGACATTTGCCACTTCCTTGCAGAACTATGAACAAGGAAAAAGGATTATTTTATTACAGCAAGCAAGTCTAGCAGAGAAAAATCAAAAAGCAGCAGAATTGCAACAAATATGTTTTGAAAATAAGCAAAAACAAGCCGAACAAAAACAAGTTAACGCTGAAAGGAAAAAATCTTTAGAAGAAGCCAGACAATGGAAAGATAAAGCTCAAAATTATCGGCAAAAAGCTACTGTCTATTTACATCAAGCCCAAGATTTTCACAGGATTGCAAACACCTTATCTCCACAAGAACAACATTCTAATTTACTAGAGAATGCAGAATACAGTACGCTCGGCATAGATAAAATGTCATGTCGTTAAAGATTCCGCTGATCTCGGAAAACTTATATCCGAGTACAAACGATCGCTCCTCCAATCTAGTTTTCGGAAAATCAACCAGTATGAGTCATGGTTGCGTCATCTTTTATACTAAAGTCTGAGGCTAACCCAGAAGAAACTTAGCCTCAGATCACTCACAGGAGCGATCGCACCAAATAGAGAAGCAATCAGTCTGTTAATACCTTGATATTCAATTAAATCTGCTCAGACTGGAAAAACTGTATCCTGCTGAAAATCTGAAGTATCCTGTACGAAGGCAAAATAAACTCTATTTTTCAACAGAATTATAGTCAAACAAGCATTCTCCGTCTTTTTGCCTTTTGTGTATTATCTAACACTAGAGATCAATTGTTTCATCTACCTACTTACTATGTCTACTCAAATAACAGCCAAATATATGACATTGCCTATCATGTCTGTATTCTTAGGTAGTTGTTTTGCACTGCTTACTAATCCTGTACAGGCTCAAACCGTATTGGAAAATTTACCACCACCACCCAACTACTCACAAAATCAGCCTATAGAGTTTAATCAATATCAACCTGCACAATCTCCTTACAATCAAAGTTTCCAACGTTACTCAGTGTATGTTGAAAGTAATAGCAGTTGGACTTTGCAACGCATCCGCCAAGTTGAGCCTAGCGCATATATTCGACAGTATAATGGCCGCTCTGTAATTCAGTCTGGAGTCTTTAATCAACGATCTAACGCTGAACAAAGAGTTAGAGAGTTAGATGCTATTGGTATTTATGGTTCAAGAATTGCCAGTTTTGATAGTGGGCAAGAAGTACCCTATTCTCCTGGCAATGGTAACTCTGGTAATGTCGGGAGAAAATCTAGGTATTATGTAACTATTCCTACTAAATCAGAAGATTTATCAATAATTGCTAATCAAGTGAGACAGGTTACGGGATTATACGGCTTTGTGGCAGAAAAAAGACAACCTTTAGGCCCACACGTAGCCGTAGGGCCTTTTAGCCAGCGTACTGAAGCTGAAAGATGGAACAACTTTATTCGCGATCGCGGATTCGGCGATGCTAGAGTTTACTACGATAGATGAAAAAGCCCAGAAATAACTGTTGACTGTAACTAGTAACTGTTAACTCACTCCCTTCTCCGACGAGGACGGCGGGAGTTTTGTTGTTTTGGTTGTCGGTTTTCGCGTAAGCGACTGCTGACTTCATCAAAGAACTCCCTTCGGATGTAAGGATAATCACCCACCCAAATATTACGACTGGGAATATAAACATCACTAAAATCTTCGATGCTGCTCAAATCTGGACGATTTGACATCACAATCATTTCAGCTATCTGTCCACGGGTAATTTCTTTATGAAAAGGGCGTAATGGGGCTTCTAACTCCACACTAAAGCCTGTGTCATCGCCAACTTCGATGTTAATCCGTTTTTCCCGGTTTTCCACAATCACCAATTCACCTTTACTGTTGACAGTTTCTTGTTTGCCAATCAACTTTTCTGTAATCCACCAATCAAGAATCCGCCCACGGAAAAAGCCACTATATTTATAGCGGCGGCATTTGACGTTGCGTATACTGGCCTGAAATACTGGATACCACATCCAAAACAGCGCACCAATTACTCCGAGAAAAAAGATCAGGACAAAATCCAATTTAAAAATTGCCCTGACCGATAAAATTAACGCTACGACAACTACAGAAATCAATAGACGCTGCAAAAAATTGGCAAACTTCCCCCAGTAATACTTGTACTGTGGGCCAGTGGCAATCAGGGGAATAAGTTGTTCAAATTTCTGGCGAGTCAGTGGGACAAGCATAGATGGGGAATGGGGAATGGAGAATTAGGAATGGGGTTTAGAGGATTTTTTCTAATCCATATACTAATGACTTTAACTGTAAAACTTTGCGAATTGCTAGTAAGACTCCTGGCATATAGCAAGCGCGATCGCTAGTATCATGGCGTAAAGTATAAATTTGTCCAGGTGCGCCAAAAATGACTTCCTGATGAGCTATCAGTCCAGGCAAGCGCACACTATGTATTCTAATACCTTCACCAGCTAAACTACCTCTAGCTCCGGGGATTTTCTCCGTCTCTTCCACAACAGCAGGGTTAAATGTTTTACCCATTTCTGACAGTAATTGAGCCGTTTGAATCGCTGTACCGCTAGGCGCATCAGCTTTTTGGTTGTGATGCAGTTCGATAATTTCTACATGATCAAAATATTGAGAGGCGGTAATGGCCGCTTGTTGTAACAGTACCATCCCGATGGAAAAGTTAGGAATTACTAAACAACCTGTACTAGCTTTTTCGGCAAAATCTGCCAAATCTTGTAATTGTGCTGGACTCAAACCCGTAGTACCAACTACAGGACGAATCCCATAGGCGATCGCACTCCGCACATTATCGTAAACTGAATCAGGATGTGTAAAATCTACTATCACCCCAGGAGGCCCTTGTCTTTCCCCAGCCACATACCCCAACATCGGTTCTAATTGGTCAGTGATAGGTACTTCCAAAGGTTCTGCTAAACCCGCTAATTCTCCCGCATCTTTACCTTGATGTTCTGCACTGCGGTCAATTGCGCCCATAAGGTTTAAATCTGGTGCTTGTGCTACCGCCTTCACTACCTCACGGCCCATTTTTCCAGCCGCACCATTCACAATCACCGGGATAGGAGCTTGATTCGTCATAATTACAACTATAGTTTTTTTAATCAACCAGGGAATTATTGTAGAGACTTTGGTGTGCCAGTTGCTAGCTTTTTATCGAGAAAGAAGTAATGGGAATGGGAAGAAGTAAGGTACACCAGTTAAATCAGATTTTGAATGTCCAATTCACAATGAACTTTTCAAAAGTCATGAAAATGATTATCATTTAATAATGAGTGTACTAAATATAACTGTTGTTGCTGGCCCTGCTGGTTGTGGCAAAACTACTTGGATTTGCCGACAAATACAAAATCTCACAGCTAATGAGAATGTCATTTATTTTAGTCCTGGGACTGGGAAAGTTCCCATCGACCAAACACGCCTAGCTGCGGAGTTTCCTAATCTTAAAGTTTTTCAAGATGGCCAAGAAGTTGAGTTTCTCCAGCAATTAGCAACAGTCGATACGGTCTATATAGAATTAGGGTTTTATTTGGAATTAACCAGTATCCAGCAAATCTTAGATGAGTTACCTTATCAAGCCTTAGCTATCCTCCCACCAAAATTGGAATATTCTGAGTATCATGCTTGGGCTGACAAAATCATCAAAGGTGCAGATATTGACACTAGTATGGTCTCTAATCGACTTTGGCGTGTTCCCAGCAGTGGTCAAGTTATTGATGAAGATAGTTTACAAGAATTTTGGTACGAAATTACTCATGGTGCTTATGGCCAAGTGAGTCGCGCTAAGGGAGTTTTCGACGTAGCTGATGGTAGGTCGCTATACGCAGATTTTGTTGCAGGTATACCAGCAACCGAGTTTTTGGAATTAGATTTACCGCGCCATTTAGAGGGAAGACCACAACGATTTAGCGGTCTGGAGATATTAGGAAATAACTTAGAGGAGTCTGCAATGAAGCAAACTTTGGAAGATTGCTATTTATCAGAAGTTGCAATTACACAACACCAACAGCAAGTCAAACAAATTTTACTAGAGGAGAATATAGAGTGAAAATAGCAGTCATGTCTTGCATTCATGGTAACTATGAAGCTTTAGATGCAGTTTTACTAGATATTGACCAGCAAAAAGCCGAAAAAATTTTTTGTCTGGGTGATTTAGTAGGGTATGGGCCATATCCGAATGCGGTAGTCACACAAATTCGTTCTTTAGATATTCCTACTTGTGCAGGTTGTTGGGATGAGGATATTGTAGAAGGCTTAAATTCCTGCGAGTGTAGTTACCCTTCGTTATTAGCTGAAAAACGTGGTAAAGCCGCCCACGAATGGACACACCAAGAACTCCATGACGAAAACCGGGAATTTCTAGCTCAATTACCCCACGGATTGAGCCAAGATAACTTAGTTTTCTTTCATGGTAGTCCTCAAAGTAACCATGAATATTTGTTACCAGAACTGGATGCCTTTGTCGCCTTGGAGAGAGTGCTTTCCGCAAATGCAGATGTATTATTTTGTGGACATACTCATGTACCTTATGTACGTACTTTAGACACAGGTAGTCTGCAAGTTCGTGTTGAAGGTGTGGGAATAGAGGCGAAAGAAATCAGCTTTTCCGCACCGATGAAGCGAATTATCAATGTTGGTTCAGTGGGAGAACCCCGACATGGGCGACCTAACGCGACTTATGTAATCTATGACACCGATACACAAGAGGTAAGTTTACGAGAAGTACCTTACGATTATCAGAAAACCTGTGCAGCTATCATCGAAAAAGGTTTACCAGCAATTTTTGCTTGGCGTTTAGCCCAAGGCTTGGAATATGCAGAAAGGGCTGATGACCCAACTCATGTTTGCACTAGATAGAGGTATTACGGTCAACACTCCAAGATAGTAATTTAAGAGTGATAATTTAGATGAATAAGTGGGCAATTTTGAGTGGAATTGAAGGTAATTTAGTAGCTTATGAAGCTGTTTTAGCAGATATTAAACACCAAATTAATCAAGTCGAAGCTTTATATATTTTGGGTGATTTAATTGGGCCAAGACCAGAAGCAGAAAACTTAGTAGAAAGAGTGCGTAATCCACGATATGGTGAGCTAGAACCACTTGTTTGTAAAGGGTGGTGGGAAGAAAAATGTTTAATTTTGCATGGTCTGGGGTCTAATGGGGAAGCAGATGATTTAGTGGCAAAATACGGTGGGGAAACTGTTAAGTTACTCTGGGATTCTGTTTCTCGCCAGACAGTACAATGGCTGAGAAATCTAGATTTTGGTTTTTTTGAACTAGATTGTTTATTAATTCATGGTACAACTGTATCTGTAGATGCAGAATTAACCCCAGATACCTCACCACTTACAATGCTTGACCACCTCTCAAGAATGCAAGCTAACACTTTATTCTGTGGACGTTCTGCTTTGGCTTTTCAATATCAGTTACAAGGAGGTGCAGTCACTACCAGTATTGCTACCCTCGATAGTCAAGTACCTTCCCAAACTGCAAAGATTTCACCATGCCAAGTCATTGGTGTAGGTAATGTGGGACGAACACCAGGGGAAGCTAAATATACTCTCTACTCTCCCACCACCAATCACGTAGAATTTAGAACTATCCGCTATGATGTTAGTCAAGACTTTCAATCTAATGCCAGTACGAAAGTCGCCTTTTAAATCCAACTCATAATTGTTAAAAAAAGAACCAGAGAATACATTCCCTGGTTCATAGATACAGACACAACAATCAATAACTAAATTATTTAGTTCAGCATGGAGTATGTAGAGATACCACCTGAAATTAGCAAAAATCTTTGCTTCTTTTTACTGTCTATTTCCTACCTTTTTGTACTAGAATCTACCCAGGTAATGCAGTCCTAAAATAACTCCTGCACCTAAAATATGACCGAATGCTGTAGTTGCCAATAATGCAGGTAAGCCAAAGCCACCGAAGAGATTAGCAGAAGGTAAAGCTGGCTCTGAACTAGGATATTTGATGCTGAATTTACCAAAGGTGATGGCAATGATATTGGCAACTATCATGATAATTCCAATTGAGGGATTCCATGCCAGGGGTGCAGTTGCAGCAGCAAGTAAGGTTGAAGTTAACACCTGAATAAAGCTCCCGAAATTTATTTAATGATTGAAAACATCATCTGAAAAATACCGCAATAAATTCAAGAGAAATTCCGATTTTGCATCAATATTTAACATTCATTTTCAATACTTAATAAATCTAGGGACTAACTCGGTAGGGAAGTTTATTCTGATTCTAGAGCAACCAATTAATCAACACATATGAGTTATTTATGTTGTGTCTACTTTGACATCTCCATAAATATTATTGTTATAATTCTTTAAATTGTGATGCGATCGCTTCCAATAATACTCCAATGCTGATATTGGATTTTCAGATGGTGGCGATCGCTAACAAATGATGACTAATGACCAATCCCCTACCCGAAAGTAGGGGTTTTTTGTTTTTAGGGGTGTAAGGGTGTAAGAGTGTGAGGGTTTAAAGGTTTAATTTATTATTTCCCCTATACCCCTATACCCTATACCCCAGTTACCAACAACCCGTTATGTCTGAGCAAAGAAGTTGTACTCGGTTGACGACCCCGAAATGCTTGAAACACTTGCATTGGATGTTTACTGCCACCGAGAGCTAGTATAGTGTCTCGGTAACGTCTACCTGTAGCTTTAATGGCTGCTTCGTCTTCTAGCCCCGCTTCCTCAAAAGCTGCAAAAGCATCAGCACTTAGCACTTCAGCCCACTTGTAGCTGTAGTAACCTGCGGCATAACCACCTTCAAAGATATGCCCAAAAGCACACAAGAAAGCATCTTCTGGTAGCGGAGGTAATACAGTAGTAGTCTGAGCAACACGGTGACGCACATCTGCGGCAGTTTCTTTGCCACCTGGAAGATAGCGAGAGTGTAGTTCTATATCTACACTACTAAAGTGAATTTGCCGCAAAATGGCACTACCACTCATGTAATTGCGTGCTGCTAGGAGCTTTTGATAATAATGCTCTGGTAGCGGTTCACCAGTTTCATAATGCTGCGCCATGCTAAACAAGGTAGTGCGCTCATAACACCAGTTTTCCATGAACTGGCTCGGTAATTCCACTGCATCCCACTCAACGTTATTAATACCCGCTGCGCCACTATAGTCAACCTTAGTCAACATATGATGCAAACCGTGACCAAACTCATGGAAGAGGGTTTCTACTTCGTAGAAAGTCATCAAACTGGGTTTACCATCCACTGGTGGCGTTTGGTTACAGATTAAATACGCCACAGGTAAGCGAATAGTAGTAAAACCATTGTCCGTAATTTTCCGGCGATTTATGCAGACATCCATCCAAGCACCACCACGCTTTTCGGCAGGACGGCTGTACGGGTCTAGATAAAAGTAGGCGATGGGGTTACCTGTTTCATCAGCGATTTGGAAATAGCGAACATCTTGATGCCAAACTGGGGCTTGACCATCAGCTGGAGTGACGGTGATCCCAAACAGTCGCTTCACTAGTCCAAACAGCCCTGCCAAAACTTGGGGGAGGGGGAAGTAAGGACGTAATTCTTCGGCCGTGAAGGCAAATTTTTCTTCCCGTTGTCGTTCCGCCCAAAAACTAATATCCCAGTGTCGCAAATCTTCAGCTTCTGCTGCACCCTTAGCAGCCGCAAAAGCTTTGAGTGCGTCTAAATCTTGGGTAGCAGCATCATAACTGACACTACGTAATTCTTCTAAGAGTGCTTCCACAGCCTCGACATTAGGGGCCATTTTACTGGCCAAACTCAATTGAGCAAAATTTGGGAATCCCAATAGATTTGCCAGTTCTTGCCGTAACTCTAAAATCCGTTCAATGAGGGGGTTATTATCTAACTCACCCGATGCCGCACGGGTGATGTGTGCTTTGTAGATTTTTTCACGTAAATCGCGGCGGGTGCTGTGCTGGATGAAAGGGGTGTAACTGGGGAAGTCTAATGTAATACGCCAAGGGCCATTTTCCGACGTGGCATTTTCTTCTCCAGCTGCGCGGGCTGCTTGTGCAGCTAAACTCAGTAAGCTTTGGGGTAAACCGTCAACTTCGTCTTTAGTGGTCAAGGTTAAGCTAAAGGCTTTAGTAGCATCTAAGACATGGTTAGAGAACTTAGTAGAAAGTTCTGCTAACTCCATTTGAATAGCGTTGAAACGTTCCCGTGCTTCGCCTTCTAAGCCCACACCAGAAAGTTCAGCATCACGGATAGCAGCCTCAACGATTCTTTGTTGTGCTGACTCTAGAGTCTGCCAACTATCACTGGCGCGGAGTTGTTTAAAAGCATTGTATATAGGTTGGCTTTGTCCGAGTTTGTTGATGAACTGTATGACCTGAGGTTGTACAGTTTCATAAGCCTCACGCAATTCTGGGCTATTTTGCACACCCATTAAATGATTAACTATACCCCAACTCCAAGACAGTTGTTCAGTTAACTGTTCTAGAGGTTCTACTAAACCATTCCAAGTGGGCTGGATATTAGCCTCTAAAGTGGTAAGTTGTTGGTCGAGTTCTGCCAACAGCTGCCCAAAGGCTGGTATTACTTGGTTTGGTTTGATGTCGGCAAACGGAGGTAAGCCAGAACCTTTGAGTAGGGGATTTTCGGGAAT
Source organism: Trichormus sp. M33_DOE_039 (assembly GCA_015296085.1). Taxonomy (GTDB): domain Bacteria; phylum Cyanobacteriota; class Cyanobacteriia; order Cyanobacteriales; family Nostocaceae; genus Trichormus. Next base: position 49,175 of record DVDT01000041.1, read on the forward strand.
AGTAGTATTTGCACTCATGGTTTTATTTGAGCAGCAGTTGATGGATAAACAACGATTGTAGTGTAATTTTTCTCTATTCTTAATGTAGCGATACCTACGGTAATCTGTGCTAACCCTGACAGCAAAACAAGCTGATTAATCTGGGATCAATCGTTCTAATCCACGGGCAACCCAAGGTAAAAACCCTAGAACTAATAATACTCCCAGCAAATTGAAGATTAACTGTGCATTAGCAATCTGACGTGCTACATCATCCCCCGCCCCCATCAAGGCAGAAACCCACTGTGAAAATGTTGCCAACTGACTGGCAAACAACAATCCCACGACAACAGAAGCCAGATTAAATAGGACGTGAAACACACCTGTTCTAATAGCAGGACGTTCACGGCCAATGGTAGCAACGAGGGTATCAGCACAAGTGCCAACTTCAGCACCAAGAACTAACGCAATACCTGTGGGTAATGAAATCAAACCTTGGCTAGCTAAAGTGACAACAATGGCATCAGTGGCAGAGGAAGATTGAATTAACACCGTGAATAAGCATCCCACTAAAGCACCCTGTAAGGTGTTATGCCCTAAACTCTCCATCCAATTAATAAACTCTGGATAATCTCTAAATGGTGCTGTAGCATCTTCAATGTAACCCAGACCGAAAAATAGGAAGCCAAAACCAAGTAAAATCAAACCTATTTGTTTGAGACGTTCACTTTTTCCTACCAAAAATAATAAAAATCCGATGAATAATGCTATAGGTGCATATTCATCAATATTAAAAGCAACAACTTGCACTCCGAAAGTTGTACCAATATTAGAACCTAAAACTACACCCAGAGATTCTACATAAGTTAATAACCCTGCACTCACCATCGCAATTACAATAATAATTGTCACCGATGATGAATCTAAAATTGTCGTGGCGATTGTGCCGGTCATCACTCCTGCTAAGGGATTGGTAGTGAAATTGCGAAGGATGTTTCTGACGCGATCGCCTGCCAGTGCTTCCATACCTGCCGCCATTTTGCTTACACCATACAAAAACAGTACTAAACCAGCCATTACACCCATAAAAATATGGAAAATATTTAACCCTTTCTGTTCTTTAGGCTGGTTGACTATACTTAGAGTTTTGGGATTCTGGAATTGTTGTTGATTGGCAATTTCGTTAACATTGATTGTTGTTATTTGCGGTATTTTCCTCGAAGATTCTATTCCAGTAAAATAGAAATCATTTTTGGAATTACCTACATTAACAAATAATAAGAAAGACAAAGTAAGCAAAAATAAAAACTTTACAAGTGATTTCTTGAACAACATTTTTATTACCAAATCATAAATACTATAATTTTGATAAAAACTAAGAATCATTTAATTAAAATTTTCTTGCTGTTCAAGAAAAATTACTTACTTCTTAAGAGATATTTATGGTCTAAATATCAATACGGTTCAGTTAAGGCGCAAAGTTGTGTAAATTAAGGGTTGTAATCAAGACTGAAAGTAAACTGTAGTGCATCTCAAAGATTTTTCCCTGTTGTCTCCAATGATACAAAGCGATGATTTGCTAAAAGCAATA
>DVDT01000012.1 GCA_015296085.1 Trichormus sp. M33_DOE_039
AGGTGCGATGGAGTTTTGGGCTGATTTAGCTCATGAATTCATGCGTTTAAAGCCCAGTAAACTACTCTATTTCCAGAAAGGATTACATGCTATGCACTTTATACAGTCTGCTTTGTAACCTCTTTGTCACCCCTTCAGCTCAAGACTTTTGGATGTGAAGATAATTTTTTCCTGATGACAGTTGACTGTCAACTGTCATCAATCAGCGAACTTTTTTCTCTGTTCCCCTTCCTATTGATACATTTGCGTTGCTTTGAGCATATGGTAGGTAATAATTAGCTGTGTCAAAGCTAAGGGATAACTTTGCAGTGTTTCCCCTGTCGTACCGGCGATTTTACCAATTTCGGGGTTGCTCTCGCGATCGCATACGCTCTTTAGGTGTGGCATATCCGAACAGATAATATGTTCTAATTTATTTACCTGTTCTAAGGTGGCGTGACCGTCTACTTCTAGAACATCTACGGGTTTACTCATATCTCTATCTAATCCCAGGCGAATCGCTGACCCGGAATTACCGTTGGTCAAGTTGATAATTGGGGTAAAATCTGGGTGAGGAATGGTCGGACGCAGGACTAAACGCACATTTAGGTGTCCGTTAGTTTCATCACTTTCGCCCTCTGGTGGATAGAAACTTACTACTATATCCGACCATTGTCTTTGAGGACGAATAAATTGATCTGAATCTGGTTCGCGTTTTTCTAATTCTGCCAATACTTGTTCTGGAGTGTAGCCTCGTTTGAGAGTGTCCCGTTTGACTTTCCATGTGGCGCGTAAGTCTTCTGGAGGCGCAAGATAAACTTTTACATCATAGCAATCACGGGCAGCACGGGTAGAATAACCAAGTAAGCCTTCAATAATTACAAATTTATTCGGTTTAATATACTGTGGTGGCTCAAAAGTGCCGGTTTTGTGGCTATAAACTGGTTTGAGAATTGGTTGACCTGTGCGAAGCAGGGATAGATGCTGCTGCATGATATCTAAATGATTGCAGTCTGGATGCAGAGCTGTAATGCCAATTTCTGCCCGTTGCTTGCGATCGTATCTATGGTAGTCGTCTGTACAAATCAGCGTGACATTTTCTGGGCCAAGTACCTGAGCAATTCCTCTAGTGAGTGTAGTTTTACCAGCAGCACTATCACCAACAATACCAAGAATTATTGGACGGCTCATGCGTACCCCCCGATACAAGCAAGTTCAGTAATTAATTCGCAAAGAATGTTTTCTTATTTTAGTGGGGTTTTGCAAAAGTAAATCAGTCACAAACATTTGTGCAACATCTCTATACATATTGAGAATGGGAAATAGGGAATGGGAAATGGAAAAGCAGCTTTTTTGAGTTTTATTAAAGTTTTTACAGCCATTCGCTCAAAGAAGTATTGCATATCCGCATTATGGCAGTTGCTTTGAGATATACAAGAGTTGTAGGCTGCGTGGGGATCACGATGGGGTAGGCATTATGGTGACAGTAAATGTTGCGGAATTAGAACAGGTTGATCAGTTTCATCGTCTGCAATTAAGTTTGCGCGATCGCTGGAAAACTATCGAACTGTTTGATACTGGGGAAGCGGATGTGATCGTCATTCCTTCCCTCAGTATTGACCAGCGCGAAATCCAAAAAGTTGAGGGTTTTGAACATTATGAAGAAAGATTACTTTTTGCTTTGATGCGGTTAAGAAATCCCCGCACGAGGTTAATTTATGTCACATCAATGCCGTTACATCCCAGCATTATTGATTACTATCTACAATTACTCCCAGGTATTCCTTTTTCTCATGCTCGTAATCGTTTACTCTTACTTTCGGCTTACGATTCTTCACCTAAACCCCTGAGTCAAAAAATTTTAGAACGTCCGCGATTAATAGAAAGAATTCGCCAAGCAATCAGGTTAGAAAAATCCTTGATGGTCTGCTATAACTCCACCAATTTAGAAGCAGAATTATCTTTAAAATTAGATGTGCCATTATATGCGGCTGCACCAGAGTTGCAAATTTGGGGGACAAAAAGCGGGAGTCGGCAAATTTTTGCAGAAAGTGGAGTTCCCCATCCAGACGGGAGTGGATTAGTTTGGAATGCTCAAGATTTAGCAGTAGCAGCTAGTAATTTATGGGAACGTCAGCCGACATTACAACGGATGGTAGTCAAACTCAATGAAGGGATTTCTGGGGAAGGAAACGCACTCCTAGATTTGCGTCCCATCATGCACACAGCACCAGGACAAAGTACTCATTTGGAAAGAGTAGCAGCAATTAGCGATCGCTTTTCTACTATGCGCTTTCAAGCTAAACAAGAAAATTGGCTGAATTTTTCAGGACGAATTGTTGAATTAGGCGCAATTGTTGAGGCTTTTGTGGAAGGAGAAATCAAGCGTTCTCCCAGCGTTCAAGGACGCATCACCCCTACTGGAGAAGTCGAAATCCTCTCCACCCATGACCAAATCCTCGGCGGCCCCGATGGACAAATTTATCTCGGCTGTCGTTTTCCCGCCGATGAAAGTTACCGTTTGCAATTGCAGCAATTAGGGTTAAAAGTTGGCAGAAAGTTAGCAGAAAAAGGTGCTTTAGAAAGATTTGGCGTAGATTTTATTGCAGTTGACCAAGGTAACGGCAAATGGGACATTCAATCTATTGAAATCAACCTCCGCAAAGGCGGGACTACTCATCCTTTCATGACTTTAAAATTATTGACCAATGGTCGTTATGACCTATCTACGGGGTTATTTTATAGTCAACAAGGTCGTCCCAAATATTACATCGCTACTGATAACCTCCAAAAAGACCGCTATCGGGGATTATTACCTAACGATTTAATGGATATCATCGCCCACCACAGATTACATTTCGATAGTTGCACAGAAACCGGCACAGTATTTCATCTGATGGGTTGTCTGTCCCAGTTTGGCAAGTTGGGATTAACTAGCATTGGTGATTCACCCCAACAAGCAGAAGATATCTATAACAAAGTGATCAAAGTTCTCGACACGGAAACCAAAGCAGAAACTCCGAATTTTTCTCTGTTTTCAGATTACACTTTCCCTGTAATTTGGGATGGCTATAGTTGAATAGAATTATGGGGGTATAAGGAAGAGAATATAAATTATGACTCCCTTATACCCTCACACCCCTACACCCCTACACCCCTACACCCCTAACTTAACTGGTTGCGAAACTTATTAATACTAATAGTTAATAAAACCACAGCAAAGGCTACTAATGCTAAAACATTCATCCACAGGACATCTAAACCCACACCTTTGAGCAAAATCCCGCGCACAATCGCAATATAATGACGCAGGGGATTGAGTAGGGATAGGACTTGGAACAAAGGAGGCATGGCTTCAATGGGTGCGATCGCGCCAGAAGTCTGTACCATTGGTAAATTAATAAAGAAAGATGTCAGGACTACTTGCTGTTGGGAACTACTTATAGTTGCTAACATAATTCCTAAGCTAATACCCACAAATAAATACATACTGGATAAAGCAAAAAATAGCGGAAAACTCCCGCGAAATGGGACATGAAAGATGACTGTGGCTAAAGTAATAGCTAGTAAAACATCTCCCATTAATAAAAATGCCAAGGGGACAATTTTAGATAATAATATTTCCCAGTTCTCTGCCGGGGTCATTAATAATTGTTCTAAAGTGCCTGTATCTTTTTCTCTAACAACAGTAACTGCTGATACTAATGTACCAATTAAAGTTAGAACTAAACCCATAACCCCCGGTACAAAAAACCAACTACTAGTCAGTCCAGGATTATAAAGAAACACAACTTCAGGTGAGATTGGGGGACTAGTTTTACCTGGAATTAATTGCAGATTATATTGCTGAATAATTTGATTCATATAATTTCCAGCAATCCCGGCGGTGTTAGCATTGACAGCATCAATAAATACTTGAATTTCTGCTGATTTTTTTGCCAGTTGGCGCGGGAAATCTGGAGGAATTACCACTCCAACATCTAACTTTCCTTCTTCTACCTGAAGACTCAATTCTTTTTCGCTAGTCGGTACAGATTCTAAAGTAAAAATCCGATTGGATGTCATAGCTGAAACTAGCTCACGACTGGCACTAATGTTGGCATAATCAATGACCCCTAAGCGTAAGTTATGCACATCAGGATTCAGAATAAAGCCGTAGAGTAATAGTTGTACTGTCGGCGGTACAATTAACAAAACAATTAGCTGTTTATTGCGTAATATTTGATTAATCTCTTTGCGTACCAATGCCCAAAATGGACTATTAAATAACTGTTGAATAAGTTTCATAAATAAAGATTAGGGATTGGGTAATGGGTACTAGGTAAGAGTGCATTCCAATTTCTTCAATATATTAAGTGAAATATCTATTCTTAAAACTCCGCCTCCTCTGCGTTTAATTTTAATTAGGTAATTGCATTCGGCTTAAAACTCGGCGCGACACATTGAAAAAGAATAATCCCAAAACTGCTAGCATAATTAAATCAAACCAAACCCCAGCAAATCCTGTACCGCGTACAAACGCGTCACGAGTAACGTTAATGTAATAACGTGCAGGAACTATGTTAGGTGCTAGCGATAAGGGGAAAGGAATATTATTGAGGGGATAGATAAAACCTGAAAGTAATAATGATGTAATAAAACCTATGAGAGAAACACCTTGTACAGCAGCATTTTGGTTACTGCTACGGACTCCTAACAGTAACCCAAAGAAAACACTATCTATGAGAAACAATAAAGTACCCAAAAGTAAAGTTATAGGGTTGCCGACGATACCAATTTGAAAAATAATTGAGCCTAATCCCATGACTAATAATGTCTCGACAATGGCGATTAATAGATATGCTAATCCTTTTCCAAGTAATAGTTCAGTGGCACTAATACTAGAAGTATAGACTTGTAAAATTGTCCCTTTTTCTTTTTCTTTGACCATTGCGATCGCAGCTAATAATGAGGGAAAAATCCACAGGACAACTCCATACACTCCCGGCACAATGTACAGTGATTCTAATCTTCCAGGATTAAACCATAAACGCATTCTGGCTGTGATAGTGTTAGTCGCAGGTAATAGCCCATGATCTTGCATGAAAAAGTTTGTGACTCTTTGAATAGTACCTCTAATTACACGAGCATTATTAACATCTGTCGCATCGATTAATATTTGCACGGTGGTATTTCTACCTGCTTGAATGTCTCTACTAAATTCTGGCGGAATAATGACGGCTGCTTTGGCAATTCCTTTATCTATAGCATCATGTATGGGATTACGACCTGACCATTTTTTGGGTATAAATTGATTAGTTGCATATAATCTTTCTATATAACTATTACTTAAGTTGGTGCGGTTGAAATCTTGTACAATTAACGGAATATCTTTGCTTTCTAATCTGATGGCAAAGCCAAAAATTATCAAAGTAATAAATGGTAGTAAAAATGCTAATGCTAAGGTAAGGCGATCGCGGCGAAATTGTGCTATTTCTTTAATACATTGAGCAAGGATTCTTTTCATACAATAGGTGACAGGTGACAGGGTTAATTTTTAATTATTTTGCGATCGCTCTACTATGCCGATGAAGGCATCCTCTAAAGAAAAAGAGATGGGACGTAGGGAATTGATGGTAATTTGATGTGATTCTAAAAGTTGCGTTAATTGATTGATTTCTGCTTCGGGATTGTCGAGGACAATATGTAAACTATCTGCAAAGATAGAAACTCGCCACGATTCAAAGTGTTGTTTGAGTAGCTTAGAAGCAGCTTGGTTTTGATTGACGATGATTTCTATTAGCTGTCCTGGTTGCGAGGCTTTGATAGAACTGGGTGAACCTTCGGCGACGGTTTCCCCTGCAACCATAAAACTCATGCGGTTACACTGTTCAGCTTCTTCTAGATAGTGGGTTGTGACTAAAATCGCTGTACCATTGCGAGCAAAATCGTTAATAAGCTTCCAAAATTGGCGACGCGCTAAGGGATCGACTCCTGATGTGGGTTCGTCCAAAAATAAAATGTCTGGTTCGTGCATTACGGAAGCACCAAAGGCTACCCGTTGTTTCCAACCGCCTGGTAACTGTCCGGTAAGCATATTTTCTTGCCCTTCTAAGCCGCAGGTAGCAATTACCCAATCAATTTTTTCGTGTCTTAGTTTGCGAGGTACACCGTAAACTCCGCTATAAAATTCTAAGTTTTGCAAAATGGTTAAATCATCGTAGAGGGTGAACTTTTGACTCATGTAACCAATGCGCCGTCGCAAATCTGCACTGCGTAGATTTCCAGTTTCACCACCTAAAGAAATTTCACCACCACTTGCAGCTAATAACCCACACAGCATTTTAATCGTGGTGGTTTTACCCGCACCATTAGCACCCAACAACCCAAAAATTTCGCCATAACGCACCTCAACATTCACATTCTTCACCGCTTGGAATTTACCAAACACTCGACTCAGGTTGTGTGCATATATCGCCGGTAAAGACTTGGATAAAGCATCTGTTCCCGAATCCCCAGTCCCTAATCCTCTCTTTCGCGAACGAGGAAATGGAAAAAACTGCGGTGCAGAACCTTGTTGGCGTAGGCGGGTGACAAAGACGTTTTCTAATGTGGGTTCACCATATTCAATGGTAGGGGAGGGTAATTGATGTTGTTGCAGTAATTTGCGGACTTCGCTTTCTCCAACATCTAAATCTGGAACAAGGACATCTAAGCGATCGCCAAATATCTGCACATCTATTATATTTGTCTGATTAGTCTGAGAGAGTATTTTTTCTGCGGCTTCTAAGTTTACTGTGCGTACTTCTAAGCGATGCAAGCCTAAATTAGCTCTTAATTCTGAGGGGGTACCAACTTCATGAATTTGTCCACTGTACATTAAAGCGACACGGTGACAGCGTTCGGCTTCGTCTAGATATGGTGTGGCGACTACGATTGTCATTCCCTCGGCTGATAATTCTGCTAGCACATCCCAAAATTCCCGCCGGGAAACAGGATCAACACCCGTAGTAGGTTCATCTAGTAACAAAACTTCTGGTTGTGACACTAAAGCACAACATAAAGCCAGTTTTTGTTTCATCCCACCCGAAAGTTGTCCCGCTAGGCGATCGCCAAATCGCTCTAAATTCATTAATCTTAAATATTTATTGCGCCTTTCCAGTAATAAATCATCTGCTACTTGTCGCAACCCACCTGCATAACGCAAGTTTTCATCAATACTCAAATCCAAATACAGCGAAAACTGTTGAGTCAGATAGCCAGTCATTAACCTTGCATCTCGTGCAGGTTGATTAAATATTTGCACTTCTCCCGCCGTGGCTTCCATGACTCCACCTAAAATGTGAAAAGTGCTAGTTTTACCCGCACCATCGGGGCCAATTAGTCCAAACATTTCGCCTTTCTGAACGCTGAAATCAATTCCCCGTACAGCGGCTAATTTTCCATAGTGTTTGTGTAAACCACGAACTTTGATTGCTGTAGTTGAGGGAGTAGATGCTGGCGGTAAGTTTGCAGCAAAGTTTGTGAGTGATTGTTTCATTTTGAAAATTAGGATTTTTTCTCACGCATTCGCCTTTGGCTTTCATGCAGGGTAGGTACAGACGCAAAGGAGAAAACGAAAATAATGACTGTTGCAAGAAGTCTATTCTTAATCTCCTGTCTCCTGTCTCTTGCTTCCTGCTTCCAAATCGATTTCCGCATCTGCTGGCATTCCCATCTTGGCGCATGGAAAATCTGAGCCTGTATAGGGATTTTCGGGATTGAAGCAACCATCGGGATTTTGAACTTCGACGCGGATTCCTACTACTTGTCTGACTCTATCTTTTTGAAAGTAAATATTCTCTGGTGTGAATGAAGCTTGCGGATCAATTGCAATTACTTTACCTTCGAGGGGTTTGTTCGGCGCGGAATCAATGAAAATTTTCGCTGTTTGTCCCAGGCGGACTTTACCAATATCGCCTTCGGGAATAAAACCTCTAAAATATACTGTTTTGGGGTCAACAATAGTCAAAATATTCGTCTGACTACTAACTATTGCTCCTGGTTCAACACTACGGGCAGTGACTACGCCATCTAAGGGACTAATTACATTTAAATCTTTTTTGGAGTCTGCAATCTGGGTGAGGATTTGTTGCTTGGATGCTTGGGCATCATTGACTTTAGCTTGAGCAGATTTGACTTTAGCTTGGGCAGATTTGAGTTGAGCGTAGCTTTGCTGTTGCCTTCTAATTAATGCTACGAATTGGGTATTACGAATATCAGGATTTAAACCTGTGGTTTTAGCTTGCGTCAGTGCGCCTAATGCCGCACTTAACTGTTGGCGTTCGGCATTCACTGCTGCCTGTCGTGCTTCTAGGGTGGCTATGGCTGTGTCTAGAGTGGTTTGTGCTTGGTCAAATTGTTGTTGGTTGATTGCCCCTTCTTTGACTAATTGGGCATAGCGATCGCGGTTGATTTTTGCTAAATTAACCTCGGCTGCTGCTTGTTTTACTTGCGCTTGTGCTTGCACTAAGGTCGCTTGCGCTGCTGCTACATTTGACTGTGCCTGCGCAATTCTGCCTGTACTATCCCCTTGAGATTGTCGCCAATTCAGTTTAGCTTCGTTAATTTGACTGTTAATTTCTTGGATTTCTCTGGCGACTCGCTCGACATCGGAAATTGCTTGTTGTTCATCATACTGAGCCGCTGTCACTCTCGCTTCCGCACCACGCAGTTGTTCTTGCAGTAATTGGTCGTCTGTGTCGTCTAATTTAATTAACTCTTGTCCCTGCTTGACTGCTGCCCCTTCTCGCACAGCTATTGATTCGATTCTGCCAGCACGTTTGACCCCAATCTCAGTTTCATAACCTTCAATCCTGCCACTGACTTTGAGTGCATTCGCTAAACCTTGTGGTTGACTACGCCATAAAGCATAGCCAATGCCACTTACTAGGAGTAATCCCCCTATCAGTAAAGGCACTGGTGGTTTGCGTTGCTGCGGCTTCTTTAATAAGGGGGTATCAGTAAGATTTTCTGGTGGGATTGGGGCAGTCTGTGTCATATTTGCACCCTAGATGACGACAAATATTTTTGTCATCATACTAGACTGTCCAGTATGATATAGCAAGATATTACGCAAAAAAGTTTACTCTTCATGCCTAAAACTCCTACTTTCCCTCTAGAACAACCTTTATCTGCGATCGCCAAAGGCGGGTCTTTGACCATCACGCCCAAACAGGAGCAAATATTGCAAGGGGCTATCCGGGTATTTTTGCAGGAGGGTTACGCTAGAACCAGTATGGATCGGGTCAGTGCGGCGGCTGGAGTGTCGAAACAGACAATATACAGTCACTTTCAAGATAAAGAAGGGCTGTTTAAAGCATTGATGGAAAGGTTGACGCTGGCGTGTTTCCAGAGCATATTTGCTGATACAGAATTACATGGTGAACCAGCAATTTTACTGCGTCAAGTCGCCAAGATTTATTTAACAAAAGTTGCTGATAATCCTGATTATTTGGGATTGTTGCGTTTGATGATCACCGAATCACAAAACTTTCCCGAACTAGCCAAACTTTACAATCAAACCGTTGTGCAGCGAGGTCGGCAAATCCTCAGTCAGTATTTTGCAGCGCATCCAGAATTAGGCATTAACGACCCGGAAGCGATGGCACACATTTTTTTTGGTTCACTAGTATCCTATGTCATAGTCCAAGAAATTCTGCACGGCAAAGAACTAACATCTTTATCACGCGATCGCCTGCTAGATACCTTGATGAATGTCATCATGAGCCAGTCTATTACTCAATAGGGACTGGGGATTTGGAAGTAATTCAACCTTGCCTCCCTTGTCTATTTTTCCTGCCCCTCCGCAGACTGCATTGCTCTCTGCCTTCTGCCTTTTATCTCCAATAAACGTTAAAATCGAGTCAGTCTCTGTAATGTAGCGGTTGTGTCCCACATCGGTAAGACTGCGGTTCACTGCATAAATCCTGACTGTCAACGTCCCTATCCCCAACCTTGGGGTAACAAGTTTTGTAACAGCTGTGGCGCGGTGCTACATCTGTTAGATCGTTATGTGCCAATTCAGCCTCTAGGTTCAGGGGGATTTGCTCAAATTTACACAGTCTGGGATGAAGTGACACAAACCGAAAAAGTGCTGAAAGTGTTGGTAGAAGAATCACCCAAGGCACTAGAATTATTTACGCAAGAGGCGGCGGTTTTGGTGAGTTTACGACATCCAGGTGTACCTAAAGTCGAAGCTGATGGAAATTTTCAAGTTAATTTGTCTAATCCCAAATCACGCCAGTTAGCTTGTTTGGTGATGGAAAAAATTAACGGGCCGACTCTGGCGGAGATTTTAGATAATTATCCTCAAGGCTGTCCAGAGGAGATTGTGGTCAACTGGTTGACTCAAGCACTCAAAATTTTACAGGAATTGCATAAACGCCAAATTATTCACCGCGATATCAAACCTTCAAATTTAATGTTGCGGACTCCTGTTTCCACTGCACTGCCAAATCAAGGGGGGACGGGCTGGGAACAATTGGTGCTAATTGATTTTGGTGGGGCAAAACACGTCAAAATGGCGAGATTAAGACAAGAATCTAGTTCGACCAGATTATTTTCGTCGGGTTACAGTCCACCAGAACAGGTGACAGGAGGAAACATCGGGCCAGAAGCTGATTTTTATGCTCTTGGTCGCACGATGATTGAATTACTCACAGGGAAATATCCCCCAGATTTGGAAGACCCACAAACTGGGATTTTGCAATGGCGTAATCGAGTGAATATCAATTCCCAGTTAGCAGATTTATTGGATGAAATGGTGAATGAGGATGTGCGATCGCGTCCAGTTAGTGCTGCGATTATCCTCAAACGATTAACCACAATGACTCAACCAAATTCATCATCATTGTCAACCAGTTGGCAGCAATTTTTGAATCAACTTGCTAACCAATCTCAAATCCTAGTGCAAGGGAGTGAACAAGCTTTAGGTAACTTTGGGAAAACTATTCGCAAACTATGTTTATGGATAGTTAAGACTATATTCCACATTTTTACAGCTTGTCTAGCTACGATTTGGGCAATGCTACTCACAGGCTTGGGTGCTGGTGTCGGCACAATTTTTGGCTTTATTTTGGCCTATCGCACTAATTTAGGCGATCGCTTTGTCGAATTTATCTCAACGCAGCTACCAGAATTAGCTACTAACTCTCAGTCTGCTGTGGGTGCAGAAATCCTGGTATTTGCCGCCGCCGGTTTAGGTACAGCTTGGGGAATCACCGTTTCTGGGTGTTTTGGTCAACGGCGACGATTGTTGGTCACATCTGCGATGGGTACAATTAGCTATGCCTTTAGCTGGCTATTGTGGCAGGTGATTACATCAACAAGCGATCGCGGTGAAGGCTTAGTAGCAGCCGTGGCGATCGCTGTATTTCTAGTGGCACTCAGTACAGGTTTTCGTAGTCACCACATAGTTTATGCCGTACTCGGAGGCTTTGGTGCAGCAATGGGTTTTGCGACACTGCTGATTTTAGGATTTCCTACCACCGTCCTACAATTTTCTAGCACGCCCCTGTGGTCAGAACTCACCTTACCGATAGCTTTTTTCAGTTCTGTTGGTACTTTTATGGGTTTTTGGTTAGGTGTAAGTTACTACCTAATTGTCCCCGGATTAAAGCTTTTGGGTTGGCGTTGATGGTGCGGTGATTGAGGAAATTATTTTAATGAAACAGGAATACACTCATCTACCTTGAACCATCGCTTTCTACCACGTGGTAACTTCACTAATACACGTCCAGGTTGCCACCAAGAAGAAGGAATAACCAGACCATTACGACCGTTAGGAAGTTTTACAAGTGTACCTGGAATAATAGTCATAGAAGCTTCCCCAAGATTATCAATAATTCAGAGTCCATCAAAAAACAGTTCTTTCAAAACTACGCTAATATGTCGCGGTTATGCGTATTCGCAGCAGACTTGATGAGAAGTACAAAATTTAATTGTTAAGAGAATCTAAAGAATGATCAAAGTTTAGCTAATATCGATATTGGTTTTAATAATTTCAACATTTCTTTACAGACAGATGAATCTGAGCAACCACAGTCTCAGGTTTTCTACAAGTAGTCGTCATGAACTGCGTACATCAGAAAACATGAAAAAGTCTTTCCCTTACACCCCTATACCCTCACACCCCTATACCCTTACACCCCTACACCCCTACACCCTTACACCCCTACACCCTTACACCCCTACACCCCTTTCTTAAGCCAAAAGCGAAGCTCTTTGTCCCAAAATGCTGAACTCCGGCTAACGATTTCCTGACTCTTGTTTTGATCCTCAAATTAATACCCCCTGATGGCGTTACTTTAGCAATCAGGGGGTGACTATAGGTGGTAGACTATAATTTGTTCTGTATAGTTGATTACGATTCGATTCTAGAACCTAAATTCCCCTTTGACCACTATAATAAGCAGAATTAATGGGATTTTAATAAGTTCTTCATAACCGCTTCATTCTCGTTATCTACTGAGAAAACTAGATTACAAAGTGTGTCCATATCACAAGTTATGATTTGTCATCCCTAATAATACTTAAAAAAATAGAAAATTAATTTTCTCCAGCACCAGAAATTGTGATTTTAGGGCGATTAGGCAAGTTTTAGGGATTCATCTTGAAGATGCGATCGCCTATCGTGGGGCGTAGCCCATCGTACCTCTACCCCTTGGTTCTGAACAAGTCTTTACAGATAACCGAACAAATAAATGAGATCAGATTCAGGACAGTTTGACAAATAATTAATAAATGTACACAAGTTCTATCTAGTTAGTATCTATGCCTATTAAAGTTGGAGACACAGCCCCAGATTTTACTCTACCTGCTCAAAATGGCTCATCGGTGAGTCTGAGTGATTTTCGAGGCAAAAAATCCGTGGTGTTGTACTTTTACCCTAAGGATGACACACCTGGATGTACAGCAGAATCTTGCGCTTTTCGTGACCAATATGAAGTTTTTCAAAGTGTTGGTGCGGAAGTGATTGGTGTGAGTGGCGACTCTAGTGAATCTCACCAACGATTTGCGGCTAAGTACAATTTGCCTTTTACACTTTTAAGCGATAAGGGCGACCAAGTACGGAAGCTATACGGTGCAACAGCTGCTTTTGGTCTGTTTCCCGGTCGTGTAACTTACGTTATTGACCAGCAGGGAACTGTGCAGTATGTATTTGATTCCATGTTGAACTTCCAAGGACACGTTGAAGAGGCGTTGAAAACCTTGCAACAGCTAGCAGCAAAATAGGATGAGTAGTGAGTGCTAGTCAACACTCAGCACTCACCACTCATTTTCTCCTACCAAAAATATTGATTTTCCATGACAGTCGTTTGACGGGTTGAAGAGTCGTATTTGAGGAGGTATTCGCGGGCGATTGCTTCATTTTTTCGTAGTGTTTCAACTTCTTGTTTACCGATTTCAGTATCAGTGGAAAGCAAGATAACTTGATGACTGGCTGCGGGGAAGTATTTTTCTACTAGATTGTTGCGGTGGGAGGAGTCGAGTCTACCGAGGGGTGTGTCAATGGCTACTGGTAGGCGGAGTCCTGAGACTTTGGCTAGCCCCCAGAGGAAAGCGATCGCTAGTAGTTGTTTTTCCCCAGCAGACAGGCGATGTTTGGGAACTGGTTGAGTGTTGGAATCAAAAAGAGACAGACTAAACGTTTTTGTATCAATGGTGATGGTACGCACTAAATCAGATTTATGCAGCAAATAGAGAAAACAATGTTTAACTTCCTCTTCTAATTTATTCAGCTTTTTCAAAGTTAATTTTTCTCGAAAAAGTTTCAGTGTCTCTTGGACTTTCGCGGCTG
Organism: Trichormus sp. M33_DOE_039; assembly: GCA_015296085.1. GTDB lineage: Bacteria > Cyanobacteriota > Cyanobacteriia > Cyanobacteriales > Nostocaceae > Trichormus. Next base: position 13,799 of record DVDT01000012.1, read on the forward strand.
CTGTAATGATATGTTGTCTATTTTTACTATCAAGATTTTTATCTGTATATTCTTTTAATTCTTTCTTTGTCCGTTCAATCACATCTGTTAATTCTGCAAATTTGCGGCGGGTTATTTCATATTTAGCCTTAGCTTGAGAAACTTGATTTTGTGCATCTTCTACCGCATCTCTCAGCTTTTTATATGCTTCCGGTTCTGCGGCTGTCTGCACTTGTCTTTCTAACGTAATGATTTCTTCTTCCACATCTTTCAATTTAGCTAACTGTTGTTGAGCTAACTTTTGAGTATTTTGCAAATGATATCTCACATTATCCAGTTGGCTCAAACTTTCCTCATCTGCTAATAACCAAGGTGCTTCCGATGGAGAACTAGCTGTATACAAACTCTCAGCATCTTCCTTAAGGAAAGATTGAATTTTTTCCACCTGTTCTAAATCAATGGTTAATTGACTCAGCCAATTAATTAAGCGTTTATCTCGCTCAATTAAGACATCCTGAGCTAATTGGATTTGTTGATAGCGAAATTCCTTTGTTCCTTGCGCTTGGACTTGATTAAGTAAATTGGGGATGAGTGCTAAAGGTAAAACCTCAGATGCTAATTCACACATGGAAAGTCTGAGGCTTTCTGCTGTAGATATTTTATCTTTTTGCTGTTGTTCTAAATGATTGCGATCGGCAGCTATTTTACCGCCTTCAGAAATGAATTTATCTAAAGCTTCTCGCTGTTGAGTTTCTAGTTCTTCAATTAGATTATTCAGCGTTTCTAATTCTGCTGCTATTGTTTGATAATCTTGCTGATATTGTATTAATCGTGTTTCAATTTCTTCTAAATTAGCTAAATCTTTAGTTTCTGCGAGTTCTTTACGCTTGCGGTTCACTAAGATTTCCAAATCAACCGCCAATTTATCAGCCAATTCTAAACCTAAAAGTCCGCGAATAGCTTCTATAACTATAGGCGGTGGTGTTTCCTGTTCTGCAAGTTCTTTAACTTGTTCACCATCAAATAAAAATAAATTAGAAATACCTAATGGGAGCAGATTTTCTATATAGTCATCCCAGATATTCACTAGAGAGTCAACAGGCCAGGTGTCATCATCACCTAAAATTCCTAATGTGTCTTTACCATCTTTTGGATTTTTTTCCCAAGTTCTGACAATACGATATTTGACTGGTTTATCGTCTTCAATGTGTTCAAATAGTAATTCAATTCTGGTTTTTTCCGCAGGGGTTGCTTTATTGTTAACGCATTGAGTTAAAAAATCACTATAACTCAAGTTACCACGAGTAGAACATTGAGCGCGTTGTCCATAAAGAGCAAGGCGGATAGAATCCATCAGTGTGGTTTTTCCACCACCATTCATTCCACCTAATAAGATAATTGGACGGTGGTTTTCTTCACTTCTTGTATCAAGATTTATTATTTGTCTGCCAGAGTAAGGTCCAAAGTTTTGTAATACGAGTTCTAGAAATATCATTTGTCTTTATGGTTATAGCTAAACAGTCCACGGCGAATGGAATTCGCGGCTACACAGGCGATCGCGTAGCGTCTCGCAGAGAAATCCCCCTACACGGACTATTAAGAAAGTAAAAATATTTAACCCACGCAAGCGGGTTTTGTTTGTATAGCCGCGATTTCTAATCGCCCTTGACTTATTTATTTTTTAAATTTCATATTTGCCCAAGTTAATTGCTTATCAGTTTCATTTTGAGATTCATCGACAGCATCACCCAAAGTCAACTGCTTGACTTTTTCTTTTACTGTGGCTATGTCACCTTGACTAACAGCTTCTCTCAAGTCACGCTTTAAATGAGCATTTTTAATCGCTTCTTCTGGGGAACGGGAACTGGTATCAAAACATTTCTCTAAGCTTTCGTAGATTCCTACGCGCTTGCTTTTCTTCCTAAATTGGCGTTCTGTATCTAAAAGTTTCGCCATCAGTTCCAAGTGCATACCATCATCTGCACATATTTCTTCTAACACAGACCATTCATCACTACCCAGTAGTTTATGGTCAGCACCAGGACGAGGATCTTTGAATACTTCACCTGTTATTTCTTGATAAATGCGGGGTAGACTATCATCAAATTCGTGTCGTTCTTCCAACCAAATACGGCGAATTTCACTTAGTTCTTCTAAAGAAATTAATGTGATATCACGCATACTTTCTGGTGCTGTTTGACGAATTTGGGTTTGCGCTTCTAATAAACGTGTTAACCAATATTCGCGCCAATGTTTAGTATATGGGCCATAAATTGGTTCAACACAGGGCTTTCCATCTTTATTCCGCTCAACTAGTTGAACAACCCCTCGGAGGCGGCGAAAGTCTCTTTTATCTTGGTCACTGTCATTATCTAATTCATTGCGGATATCTAATAAAGGCTGCATCCATTCTTTTTCTTCATCATTTTGTATCATGGCCTCCATTGATTTATCCTGGCTCACTATTGTACAAACCCAGCAACCAAAACGAGAATCACCACAACTGGGAGTAGAGGTATCAACAACTAAAGGACATTCGTTATCGGCTGTTGCGCCTCGATACATAACAAATAAATCTTTATTACTGCATCCCCAAGGATTCTGCCATTGATTAAGATAAATCCAAACTTCATCAGTTCGCCAATCTTCAATAGGACTATAAATAAAAGAATTAGGTAGGCTAGAACTATGGTAAATGAAGGAACTAAGTGAAATGACATTAGAATTGAGACGATCTCTTAGACTACCTGCTTGATGTCTTTCCATCGAGATAGCACGCTTGACACTTTCATTCTTACGCGTACCCAAAACAAGAATAACTTCTCCCTTGGCTCTAACTACGTCACGGATAAAGCGGTTAGAGGGGTGAATTTTTAGGCGGTCTGTACACCAACGGAATTTGCCTCGCGGTGCTGGATAACCTTTACCAATCAAACTTACCCAAAAAGTTTCTTTTATCTCTGGTTGTAGTAGATGAGGTTCAATTGGCAAACCTTGTTCTTTAGCAGCCAATTTCATCTGTTTTAGAGAATTACGTACCCAAGCAGCAACAATAGGATTTTCTACTAATGTGTCTGTAGTGATAACATATACCTTTTTAGTTCGCTTTTCCGGTGGGAGTCCAGCTATCGCATTCCAGACCATCTGTAAAGTAGCAGTGCTGTCTTTGCCTCCCGAATAACCGACCACCCAAGGTATTGCATCAAAACAATACAATTCTTGAATTTCAGCAGTCAGAGCTTGGATGTACTCCACCAACTCTGCTACAGTACGTGTCTGCTGACCTTTATTTTCTAGTTGTTGTGCTTCAGTCATTGATTCCTACCTCTGGACATATGAGTATTACCCCATATTTTTTTATCCGGGCGAATGAAATTCGCGTCTACACAAAGAAAAATTACCTGTGCGGTTAGTAAAGAGTTTTTAAAAACTAGTCTACTAGTATCTAATTTTTTGGACAATATAGCTACATTATTTTAATGAGTTTTTAAAAATTAATATGAGAGATAGTACTCCTGATCTAACTAATGAGATCACTCAAAATTATTTAGAACGCGAAAACAAGGAAAAACAAGTCTTATCTTTACTTTTAAGCAACTTTTTAGATAAGAAAGACCATATTTGGGTTCAAAAGACCGAAATGGGTGGGACTGAGGCTTATGTGGGTTCTGTAACTTTAGAATGGTTTGCGGGTCGGGTTCACTTCGCCTCTGGTTTACCTCTACTGCAAAAAAAGTACAACCCAGAAACTGATAATATTGAAATTGATGCAGATAGTATTGATGAAATTCAACAGCGTCCTCTCGACTGGTCGCGTCAAGCACCGTTAGTTCAGTATTTAGCAGCTAGAAAAAATCATAAGTTTCCGCCGGTGCTGGTGGTAATTAATCAGCCTTGGGCAGATGACCCCAAAGCTTCTGAGTGGGACAGTGAAGGACGTGCGAAAAAATCTACTACTGATTTCACCCCTCTAGATAAAGATGGTAAGGTCGGATTACTGAGTGTTTCTGAAGAGAACGTCACCATTTATGCACTAGATGGTCAACACCGACTGATGGGGGTACAAGGGTTAATAGAGTTAATCAAAACTGGTAAACTCCAACGATACAAAAAGGATAAAACTGCTGATGATAGTTTTATCACTGTGTCAGATTTAACAGAGCAGTATCAAGTAGACCCCACTTATTTACAAAGCTTACTCAAAGAAAAAATCGGGATTGAATTTATTTGTGCGGTGAATGCTGGGGAAACTCGCACCGAAGCCAGACGGAGAGTGAGGTCAGTTTTTGTTCATGTTAACTTGATGGCTGCACCGTTAACTAAAGGTCAGTTAGCACAGCTAAATGAAGATGATGGTTTTGCCATTGTAGCGCGAAAAATTGCTGTCACTCATCCGCTTTTAGAACAAAAACCAAATCGTAACCCTCGCGTTAATTGGAACAGTGCAACAGTAGCAACTAACTCTACAGTTTTGACGACGCTACAAGCATTACAAGATATGTCAGACAGATACTTGGGTCAAAAGTTCTCCCAATGGAAACCTTTCGAGAAAGGTTTAATTCCCATGCGTCCAGAAAATGAGGAAATTGAACAGGGAATTGAGGAATTCAGAAAACTTTTCGATAATTTGGCAAGCCTACCTAGTTTGAAAATTTTGGAACATGAGGATACGCCTGTTTTAAGAAGGTTTAGTTTTGAAAAGGGTGGTGGTGAAGCAAATATACTTTTCCGTCCTGTAGCGCAAGTTGCTATAGCCCAAGCTTTAGGATTATTAGTATTCAAAAAGCGTTTTTCCTTAGCTAGCATTTTTAAGAAGTTGCGGAAATTTGACCAACAAGGTGGCTTTTCTGGTATGGAGTATCCCCAGTCTCTGTGGTATGGGGTTTTATATGACCCGAATAAAAAACGGGTACAGGTGGCGGGTAGAGATTTAGCTGCTAAGTTATTAATTTATATTTTGGGTGGACTTCAAGACCCAATAGAAGTTGCGGAACTTCGCAAGGCTTTGGCTAATGCTAGAACTGTAGAAAATAAAACAATTAATTTTGATGGTGAGTTCGTAGAACCAAAGGAAGTAGGGCTACCACCTATGTTGTAATTACGCTTGAAATATATTTTGTTGATGCCATTGCAGTGCTTCTAGTGATGGAAAATATTGCTCTTTATGGGGTAACAGTAATTGTTCTCCATGAAAATCTTTCATTGGTTTAGCATGAGGAGATATTTCTTCTAAACCCTTACTAATAAGGATTTTATATTGGTTATCAACAGTGAACCAACCACGGTCAAATGCCCAATGATGGTTTTTGCAAAGAGCAATTCCATTATGAATTCTACTGTCACAAAACTGTGCAAAGGGTTTGATATGTGCGCCGTCTACAATATTTTGATTTAATGATTTGGTTACTCTCAAACCACAGAAGGCGCATTTGTAATCATATACATGAATAATTAACTTTCTGAAAAAAGCATTTCTAATAACGGTTTTTCTGAAAGTCCATTTTGGATTATTTTCTAAGTTTTCTGATGCGGCTATATTTTGTATTGCATCATCTTGCAAATCCTGATTAATTTGGAGAATTTCTTCTAATTCATTTAGACTATCATGAAAAAAAGATGTTACAAGTGCATAAGTTAATTCTCTTCTGGAAAAATCATCTTGTAAAAGAAGAAATAATTCATTATCTACATAGGCGTAATCAACTGCTTCTTTTAATTTATTAGTTGTTTTGGGTTGTAGTCCATTAAAACCAGTCTTAGTTACTACATACCAAAACCCTTCATTTTGTAGATGAAAAAAAGGATAGTGTAAACCACCCTTGTACGAATGAGAACCAATTGTGTTCCAATATTTATCGAATGTTTGAATTAATTCGTCAGAAACTGGAATCTGATTATGAGTGATAACACCTTGTGCAATTAAATCAATTACAGATAGAATCAGAATTGGTTTATATTTAGCATTGCCGCGTTTGCTACTATTACTAACATTTAAATGGGAGAAAAGCTGACAATAGTAATATAAATTTTTCATTATAATTAAATATGTTTCAGTTAAAATAATTAATTTAAAAATTTACTCAAATTAAAGTCTTCTTCTAGTGTTTCTTGAGTATATTTTTCGGAAATTAAGAATAATAGAATACGCTCTGAATAATCTACTGCCCCTCGTAACTCTTTTTCTAATATATCAAGTCCGCCATTTGCATATTCTTCAAATATCTCAGTACGTTTATCTTCATATAAATCTTCTCGTGAAGCAATGATTTCTATATCTTGTGTCTCATTAATTGCTAATAATTTAATGATCAGCTCATATCCCAATGATGCAAAGTTTTCTTGAGGAATGGGAGATGGTTCTCTTTTGGTAGTTTCGCCCAGAGCTATACGCTTTTTATATCTAACGCCCAAAGCTGCTGCAAAAACTATCACTTCTACATAAGTTTGAAATGGCCCTGTTGTGTCTTTTGATGCAACTAATGATTTCACCAATTCAGCTTTATCTTTCGCAACCCTGATTCTGTTTGCAGCCATGATATTGATAATTGCTTTGTCGCTATATTAACTGAAAAGTACAAGCGATGCCTAGATTTGGCTACGCCTAGCTTTATTATTTTATACCAAGTAAAAGAACGATCGCCTTTGTAGAGATATTCCAGCGTATTCATTAATCTCTATTTTATACCAAGTAAGAGAGCGATCGCCTGTGTTACAGATGCGTCTCTGCGTGAAAATTAACCCAAAAACACATCCTCATAAACTAAAGATATTGGAAATCGAAATATCCCCAGTCATGGCGAAGACTTGATCATTGACATACTCATATTTAATATCTTGGCGTTCTTCCCACTCCAAATATTCTTGAGTAGATATATAATTTCGGTCAGGATTTGCAACCATAACTCATCCTTGTTGATCTATGGTTTGTTACAAAAAAATTATATCTTTTGGATTTTAGTGATGAAGAAAGAGTGAGAATTTAAGCGCAGAGGTAAACACAAAGTTACGCAAAGAATGCACTCGTCTTGAATAACAATTCAGGGTTTTATGATTACCAATCTCTTTCAACTTCAATCACTTCTGTATATTCAAATTCATTGGGACTTTGTTTGACTAAGGGATATCTTTCTCCGGCTATTTCGATATAATCTTGTTCGCAGTCAGGTTTAGAGGAGTAATAAGTTAATATATATTCTCTACCAATTCTTTCGGCGATTTCTGCTTCTACTTCACCGCGCCATTGGGTTTTAGTGACTAGCACAATCAACTGATTTGCTAATCTCGGTAAAGTTTGAGCAATGCGACGACGATAGGTTTCGTCTAGACTACCGAAGGGGGAATCCATCACGATGGGGAAGGTACTACTATCGGGAACGGTGAGAATTTTCCGTTTGGCACTCCATTCTCTGACTTTATCAATAATACTGGCAATAAATGATAAGCTGAGAATTTGATTTTCCCCTGTAGAAGCTGCGACTGATGCTTCTGTACCAGAGGTATTTTCTACTAAGGCTAATTCATATTTATCGCTAATTTTGGGAATATAAGGTGTAAAGGAAATAGCCGCAAATATTTCTTGTAATCGCTTTTCTAATTGTAAGCGAAACTGCTTTTCTTGGCGGTTTTTGACTTCCGTTAAGCGTTCAATAGCATCTTGGGTTGCGTTGATGCGTCTTTGTGCTAATAATTGTTTATCTTCGTTAAGCTTTTGTTTGGCAATTAGTTTAATTAAAGCGTCAATTTCTACTTTAAGATGAGTAATTTTTTGTTGATTTGCACCTTGTTCTCGATTTAATTCATCAATTTTACTTGTAATCTCATCGAGCCGTTTTTGCAAATTGCTGATTTCTTCGTTGGGATCTTTGCGTAAGCGTTCTTGAATATTATCTAATTCATTTTCAATTTGCGAGATGTTTTGGCGTAATTGATTAATTCTGATTTGTTCTCTGTCCACTTCTTCCCAAAAAGCTGCGGCTTGTTTATCAATTTCGTCTACCTGTGCGCTCATCCGGATTGCTGTTTCTTCTACTGATGAAGAACCTGCTTTATCTAGCCATATACTCACATGAGTGTGGGCCTGATTACCTGGATGTAATTCCGCACCACAAATACAGCGTTGAGAATTGAGTAATTCTGTGACAAATTCCCGTGAAATTCCAGAAGTTAACTCACCCCGTTGTTTTAAATCATGAAGAATAGTACGAAATTGGGCTGTAGTATCTGATAATAATACTGTATAACCTCTTGAGGAAATAATTTTCTTCAAAGCTTCTTTAGTCTGTCGCCAGTTATCTTGATTTAATTTCTTTTGATTTTCTAATTCTTGTCGTCTTTCTTGTAAGTCTTTAGCTGCGCTTAGTTCTTGTAAACGATTACCTGTCTCTTTTCTAAAGGTTTGCTGATATTCTAATTCTTGCTTAATTTCAGCTTGACGGGTGTTGATTTGCTCTATTTCTTGTTCGAGTTTGTTTTGTTCCCTTAAAAGCTGTTTGATTTCTGAATCACCAATGGCTTTTAATTCGTTCTCTAAACTTTTTTTCGCTTCTCCCAGATGTCTAATAGAACGGTTAATGACTTCTACACCTAAGAAAATTTTTGTGGCTTCAGCAATTTCTGATTTTTTATCAGAACGCACTATTTCTTCTATGCGTTCGCCGTCAAAGAAGAAGTATTGGTGTAGACTGACTGGTAAAATCTGCCCGATGATTTCTTCTGGTTGCTGGAGGGGGAAATACCACCTACCATCATCTCCAGCGACTTGCATAAGTAGTTCGGTTTTACCTACAGCAAAGTCAGTTTTATTTTTATAACCGCGACATTGGCGTTTGACGTTATAGCGTTTACCTTCGTGTTCCCAGTTAATTTCTACCCAACATTCTACAGCTTGTCCTGATTGTGCTTCTGCGATCGCTCTTTTATTCACTAACTGTTCTGTTGAGGCAAAGGCAGCACTAAACCTCTCATACAATACCCACGTAAAGGCATTCAGTAAACTGGTTTTACCCGCTCCATTATTGCCGTGAATAATCGTTGTATTGAGAACATCTCCCCCAGAAATCATGATCTCTGGTGTTTTGCCATAAAAAGAGCGGAAGTTACACAATTTAATGGACGTGAGTTTCATTGTACTGCTCCCTTCACGATATTCAAAATCTCATCGTTGATGGGGCTATTGCTTTTTCTATCTAGGCGATTTTTTTCTAGATGCCAGACTTGTTCTATAATCTGTCGTACTTCTGGCGGTGCGTTCAGAATTGGTTCTTGCACATCATCAATATTTTGCTCTGGCAACATCTTATTTTTTTGAATATCATTTATCTCTATTTTAACTGCCTCAATTGCTGCTTTTTCATCCGTAAAGCTACTATTAATGCTATCTTTAAAATCTGCAAATTTATTCAGTTAAATCTCAGATTTTTTTGAAAAAATAGTCTTTATTTTAATTGCGTTTGTTGATATATTTAATATAGTCTAATTTTTTTTACAATTGGATATTGGTAAAATTTTTACACCAGCAAACATTCAATTCTTATAATATTTATTTTTTCATATAACCTACAATTAATTACAACTATGAGAAAAAATTTACAAACAAGTTAAGAAGCAGTGTACTGTGCAGATATCCTAGTGATTGCATATTATTGGTATTGCTGTATGATAGGCAACTTTCTCAGACTCCAGACTTACAGAGAGAATAAACTGGAGCAAGAGAAAAAGCATAAGAGCGTTGACTTAATGCCCAATGCCCAATTCCCTAACTTCCTATCACATCCGATAAAGTATGCAATAAATCTATCGCTGTATATGGCTTAGAGATAAATTTCACCGCACCAACAGCGATCGCTTTCTGTTGGTTGGCAGGTAAGCCACTGCTAGCAATGATTTTGACCTGCGGGTTAAGGGCTTTCATAGTACGGATTGTGGTGAATCCGTCCATGTTGGGCATGAGCATATCTTGCAAGACTATACTGATTTGTTCTTGGTACTGTGCATAAAGAGCGATCGCCTCAATGCCATCATTAGCTACTAGGGTTTTGTAGTTGTAATCTTCTAGAGCTGAAGGGGTGACAAAGAGGTTACAAAGCAGACTGTATAAAGTGCATAGCATGTAATCCTTTCTGGAAATAGAGTAGTTTACTGGGCTTTAAACGCATGAATTCATGAGCTAAATCAGCCCAAAACTCCATCGCACCT
>DVDT01000108.1 GCA_015296085.1 Trichormus sp. M33_DOE_039
CGGGAAACCCGACGACACTTGCTACAAGTCGGGCATTGCCCGCCCAACGCAGTGTCTCTCCAACGCAGTGGCTCCCCTTAAAAAGGGGGACTTTGATTCTTGTTCCCCCCTTTTTCAAGGGGGGTTAGGGGGGATCAAAACTGTGTGGGACAAGGTTATAAGACTTGTGTGTACACCGTAGCCTGCTCACCAAAGCGATTGTATATTTTTTTAGTTGGAAGTCCCTTAAGCCTCTCCCCGACGCGCAAAGAGGTTTGGAGAGGGATTTTTTAGTGCGATCTACTCACATTTACTTAGTTCGACGACGGAATAAGCATCCCAATAGAGGTAAAATTCCCAATCCCAACATCGCGCTAGGTTCAGGAACTAAAGTAGAACGAACCTCAACTGCTGTATCTGGGTTATCGCTAAATAAACCATCAATACCAGTTGCATAAAAGCGTCTGTATTCTTCTTCGGGATTACCTTGTAAATTTGCAGGTAAGAAGACATCTTCGTCACGGAATGTCCAAGCGTGAACGAACAAACCAGCTGCATGAGCATCATCAACTAAACTTGTAGGAGACGATAAATTCCCCCCAACTCTAGGAATAATTAAGTTTTTGTTCGCACCAATCCCATTAGCATAGGTAGCAATTTCTGCCAAACCTTCAGGAGTAGCTAAACTAGCATAAGTGCGAGAATCACCACTCACTGTAAAATCATAGGGTCTGCCACCACTATTGAGCAGTTGGACTAGAGAAACATTAGTTAGTGTGTTCAAGTCTTTTAAATTGGCAACTTCAAAAGACTGAATGTAAACTGGGGCAGTTTCATCAGTATAGCCATTGGCATTTAAAACACTTACCAGGATTTCTTCCATTGATAAACCAATGGAATCAAAATAAGTAGGGTGCTTAGTTTCAGGATAAATACCAATAGTCCGTCCCAGTAGTGAACTTTGTTCCTTGGCTAAATCAATGACTTCTTGCAGAGTGGGAACTTCAAACAGTCCATTAAAAGCTGTGTTAGCAGGACGAATATCAGGGATTCTTTCTACAGCACGGAGAGTTTTCAACTCAGCTAAGGTAAGGTCTTCTGTAAACCAACCTGTAATAGTACGCCCATCAATGACTTTAGTGGTTTTGCGATCGGCAAACTCTGGACGTAGATAGATATCAGTACTGGTGTCTGTAGCATTGATAGTACCATCAGGATTGAGAATTGCTAATGCGTTTTCATGACGCGCCACTAAAACACCGTCTTTAGTAGCAACTAAATCAGGCTCAATGTAATCAGCCCCCATTTCAATAGCGAGTTTATAAGCTTCTAAAGTATGCTCAGGACGATAACCGCTAGCACCTCTATGTCCGATGACAATGGGGGGTTGACCTGTCAATGTTGCTGCTAGGACTTTTTCTGTAGGCATAACAGTTATTGTAGCCATTCCCAGCAAAAATGCTCCCAAGAAATGCCGCATGATTTCTCCTCACAAGTATTTGGTTACAGGAAAATTACTTAAAGTAGCTAAGTTACTTCAGTGGAACAGTTATTTGATTGGTCATGAAGTTGAGCTACTGAATAAGTTTCAGTAAAAACACTTGAATTAGGCTAGAAACCAAACGTTAAAACTAAATTAATTTCTCATTATGTAAGTCTTAAGTTTCTCATTAAATTAAAAAACCCTACTTTCTCCGAGAAAGCAGGGTTATGAGTTAGTAGTAAGGACTTTAGTCCTGATACTCAAATTGTCAGAGGACTAAAGTTCTGATTTCAAACTATAAAATCACCTTACTCACCAGTAATTGATAAACCATCAACCCAAATTCTAGGAGCAACACCACCAGGAGTTAACTCCACTTCTTTTTCTACACAAATAATTGATTTCAGAAGTTCCAAGAAGTCACCAGCAACCGTTGCTGATTCGATACTGATTTTTTCGCCCTTGTTAATTAGCCAACCATCAAACGGTAAAGAAAACGAGCCTTGTAAAGATTTCACACCAGCATGGAGAGCGTGTAAATCATCAATTAAAATCACATTTTCAACAGTATCTAAGCTTAATTCCTGCTCAGAATTTTGGGCTGCAAACACATGATAAAAATTCGGGCCGACGCTCACCTTTGCCCCAATACTAGCATTACCTGTTGGTTGAGCATTTAACCTTTTAGCAGTACCAGCACTATGCAGAAAGCTGGTTAAGATGCCGTTTTCTATTAACTTAATCTGACGAGTAGGCGTACCTTCACCATCAAAAGTTTCTGCGCCTAGATTTGCAGGATGTAAGGCATCATCATATACAGAAAGCAGAGGTGTGGCGATTTGTTTACCTAAATCATCGGGAGTAGACAAACTTTGTTTATCTAAAATGCTTTGAGCATTAAACAAATTAGAAAATGCACCCAAGAGACTTAAAAAAGCCTCTGGCGAGAACACTACTTGATATTTACCAGTCTTAACTTTTTCGTAGTTCAAATGACTGATAGTTTTGTCAACTGTTTCTTGGATGCAACCATTAATATCTAAATCTGCCACACTGCGGCTGACTCTATAAGCACCTGCACTGCGTGGTTTTTTACCTTCTTCCTCGGTTTTGCTATATAGATAAACTGAAGATAAAGACAGGGAATCTTTTCTCAAAGCACCATCACTATTGAGATAAAATCTATCAATATCTTTCTGTGCTAAACCGTTATAAGGAACTCCTTTAATTGCTGTATGAGACGCTAGTAATTCTTTTTCAGCTACTAGAAGTTTGTCAATGAGTTCCGAAACTGGTGCTTGGGGTGCTTTCTCATCAAGTATTTTGGCTAATTCTACAGTAGCCTCTGGACTAAAATCTGGTACGTGTTCTTTCACACCAAAAAAACTAGCTTCGTAAGCAGTTTTTAATGCTAATTCTAATCCTTGAGGATCTACATCGGTGGTACTGGTGACACCGATGGTATTATCTTCATTCCAAACACGCACAGTCACACCAGAGCGATTGGAAGCTTTAACTTGTTTTGGTTCGCCTTGGTCAACTTGGACGCTAGTTTCATCTACAGTTGAGCCATAAATGTCAAATTTTTTGATGCCAAGTTTCTCTGCATTCTCCTTGGCATAACTTGCAATCTCATTAATATTGGGCATAGTCAATTTTGAATTTCACTGAACTTTATGGGAGTCTTAGATCCCCTACTTCTTTGATAAGTCGGGGATCTATTTTCTCAAAAATTTAAAATCTAAAATTCCTTAGCGTCCTCCGACGGTAATGGAATCAACTTTAATGTGGGGTTGCCCTACGGTGGTGTAAATGCTGCCACTCACAGAACCACAGAAACCAGGTGCAAGTTCTAAATCTTGGGAACACATGGAAATTTTATTCATAATTTCCTTGGCTTCACCAATTAAGGTTGCACCTTTTAATGGCTTAGTAATTTTGCCATTTTCAATTAAATAGGCTTCATCTACACTGAAGTTAAATTGACCAGTAGCACCTACACTACCGCCACCCATTTTCTTACAGTAAATACCTTTATCTACTGAGCCGAATAAATCATCGATTGTGTAGTCACCAGGGGCGATATAAGTATTACGCATCCGGCTAGCAGCAGCGAAGGTATAGTTCTGGCGGCGACCACTACCAGTTCTGGGGTGTCCGGTACGGGAAGAACCGGTTCTATCGGCGAGGAAGTTCTTAAGAACACCTTTTTCAATTAAGAGGGTTCTTTGAGCAGGCATCCCTTCGTCATCCATATCGATTGTACCGAAGGCATTATCGGCACGTCCTTCATCCCAAGCGGTAAGGCTTTCGTGGGCAATTTTTTCGCCTTTTTTATCAGCAAAGGGAGTAGTGTTGCGCTCGATTTGGGTGGTTTCTAGTAGGTGTCCGCAGGCTTCATGGAAAATTACACCGCCGAAGTGATTCGCCATGATGATGGGATAAGTGCCTGATTCTACATAATCAGCGTAGAGCATTTTCCCTGCTGATTCTGCTATATGCTCAGCTGCTTGTTGATAATCCCAAGTTCTCAGAAAATTCGCATCACTGGTATTACCAGCACGTTCACCAATGGAAGCACGATTTGCACCGTCAGCACAAAGCAAGTTAAAACCAACTGATTGAGTCAGGCGAATATCACGGGCAAAAGTTCCGTCACTAGCCGCAACTAAAACTTCTTGCCAATCGCGGAAATAGCTAGCACGGCGGGACTGCACATGATTAGCTTTACGATTTAAGTAAGCAGTACCATCTAAGAGAATTTCGCCCATTTCGCGGATAGAACTACACAAAGGTAGCCAACCATCTTTACCGCGTTTGGTGGCGTAGTCTCGGAATAATTCCAGGTTAATTTCTGGGATAAAAGCATTGGGGGCTGGTAGGTGTAAGCCTAAGATAGACAAACCTTTTTCTAAGGCTGCTTTTAAGCCAGAAAATGATAAGTCATTAGTGCTGACGTAGCAGTCGGCTTTGCCACGAAATACTCTGACTCCTGCACCTGTAGCTAAACTGGGTGAAATACTAGTAATAGTATCGTCTTCCGCCAAGCTACTAATATAGTTGCGACGTTCTAAAAAGAATTCTATAAAGTCTGCACCAGCTGCGCGTCCTAAACCCAAAAGAGTAGCCAGGGGGTCAGCCCACGTTTCATCGAATCGCTCTGGCGTGGAAGAATATTTTAGTGTGGGGAGTTGATTAGAAAGAAGTAGCGTATTTGTAAGCATGAATAGCCTCGTCTGCTGGCGTGATCAGAGATTTGACTGAAAAATCCTGGTGTGTTCACTCTAGCAAATTTACCCAAGGGGCATCTTGACTAAATTTTGGGAAATGACCGAAAAGGGGAGTGGGGATATAGGGGTGTGGGGGTGTAAGGGTGTAGGGGTGTAAGGGCAAGAGATTTTCATGAAATCTTTGGGCAATTTCAGAAAAATGGCATTATTCGGCTAACCAGAAAGCAGCATTACGCACATAGGTCTTGATATCTGCTAAAGCTTGTGGTTCGGTTTTCATCCCTGTTCCTGGTGCTTCATCGACAAATGAGGGACAGCCTTTGTCAATATCCCAATTGTAATCAACAAAGTGATGAAAGCTGGAATGAGCGATCGCTCTTCCTAATCTGTTTCCTTCGGTGTCTGTGTAATGCTCCATCGCTGCTACCAGATTGAATTTTCGCCCTGTAAATATACTTTCCCCAAACACAATTACACTCGCTGAGGACTCTGGTTTAACTCCTATCCCACCTTCATGGGGATGGGAGGGGAAAAATTCAATCAAGCCAGTAGGTGAATCAGGATTCTGTAATAGTGGATGAATTGGCTCAACAGGAATGATTTTTTGATAATCCCCATTCGCACCAGAATGATAATTTGGCCAGGAAATATAAGCCGTGTGGGGATCATCACGAGTCCAGCGAGAATCATCAGGATCGGGATTTTTGGTATTGAAATAATGTAAATCGCCAATATCTACTAATCCACACATAGAACAGCCCATATCTTGATGATCGCGCGTCGATAAAATCCCCCCACCCCGTTTTCTAAAGGCATTAATACCCGCAATATCTTTTGCTGTTAACCCATCACCGACATCTAGCGCAAATAACCATAATTGATCAAAATCTGATTGATCTAGACTACTTAAAATCGGATCATCCCCTGCTGCATCAGAGAGGCGATCGCGTCCTGTGACTACAAATACTTGTTTCCCGGTTTCATCTTTAATTGATGTTAAATATTCTTTTAATAGAGAAAATCTTGAAATATTCCAATCATCTTCAACTGCGGGAATTGTAGTTTGTAACAGAATGTGAATTTGTCTAGCCATATGTGTTGTTAGTTATTATTTCTAACTCTTGATTTTATGGATACTGTACAACAAATTTCTCATCAAAATATCCCCGATTTCTCAAAGAAGTCAGGGAGTTTAAACTCAAATATAATTGCTAAATACAGAGCAAGATCAGACTAGATATTTTGAGTACAAAATGATAATTACGGGAGTATTTCAAAATTCTCAATCGTTAGATATATTTCTTCATCAGCTATTTGAGCATTGTAATCAACATTAATTTGAGTCGGATAACCATATCTGGCGTTATACTGTACAGTTAAGCTGGATGCTTGGCGTGCAATAGCATCTTGAATTACATTAAAAAGTTTAGGAATTGTATTGTAATTTTGAAAAAATTGCGGATCAACTGGTTGACCAGTAGCTACTGAAGTAATAGAAACTGTTTTACCATTACGAACTTCAATCACTACTGGCCCTCTAGCATCAGGTACGCAAAAACAGCCATTGCTGAAGGTATAACGGTAATTAGAAATATTCCGGCTATTCCATAAACTGCGATTAAACTTCAGCCTTTTTGATGCTAGGTTAAGATTTTTATTGGATGATATTTGTGTGACCTTGACAGTAGATTGAGACATTACAGGCAAATTCACACCTAAAGAGAGCAGCAATACTGCACTAATAATTACAGGTAAACGCATATCTATCCTCTATAGTTTTAATTTGATAACTTAGTATGTTGTGATTGATTTCTACAAGGATAGTTCCTATCTTCTCGGAAAATATTCAAATTTATTTGATTGTTTGATTAAAAAATTGGAAATGCAGTTAGAACGGACTTCGTCTAACTACACTAACGGAAGTCATTAGGGACATAAAAATGGGTGTGTTAGCAATAAAGTAACGCACCCCAAAAACATTTAAATTTTTGTCATCTTTTAATTTTGGATTGTCTTGCTAAAAATTCGGTAGTAGAGCCAACTGCTTACTTCCTTGACAGGGAAAAGTAAATAAGTTACAGGATTGATAGTGACAATAATATTGCGAAAGTCGCGCTGTGCTAAAAACAAAATAGCACGAGCTACCTGTGGTGCTGACATCACTCCATAAGGGTTAAGTTGGCTTTTAAAAGGCCCTAAAATTAATTTGCGAATTACACAATTGCCATTCAAGCGTTTCAGCGTGACTAAATCCCCCAGGGTACGTTTGCTGAGTTCATAAAGTGGACTAAACGCCGGGTTTACCTCAGCTTCAGATGTATTTACCCAAATTTCTTTAGTGGCTTTGGCTTGTGGGCCAGTCACCGTGGCGATAAAGATGTCCATCAATCGCAGTGCAGAAAAGGTATTGATTTCATAAGAAGAGTTAATACCTTGTGGCGTGCGATCGCCATAAACATTAACGCCGTGGTTGATAATTAATATATCTACCTTCTCTAAACTGGCTTTGAGTTCTGCTTCATTACCTAATTGCCAGGGAATTACTTTCGCACCATTATCAGTTGGTAATTTATCTGGGTTCGTAGTTAATGCTACAACCTTAGCATTGTGCTTCAGTAATTCTGCTGTTAATGCTTGTCCTAAAGCACCAGACGCACCAGTAATTGCAATAGTTTTACCTTTGAGAGAAAGTGCCGTCCCCAATACCTTATCTACTAAGGAAAATACACCACTGTAGTAAGCATTGACATCATCAAAATGGTGTCGCCAATGATAAGACCGATTCACCAACCATACAGAAGGGGCGGTGTCTAAAGGCCCTGGTTTGTGATTATAGTCAGTGTCAATTGTTCCTTGAGAATATCGCAGGTACGCAGCAGACAAAAATATAACGTTGTAAACTACTCCCAACCATAATCCCGGTTGCTGGAAAACTAAGGCAATTACCAATAATGCTGCTACTAATATACCTGACTCTAAAGTGTCATGGTAAAGCTGAGATTCTTGATAGGCTTTTAAGGAGACTATGGATAAATCACGCCGATAAGCCGTATGGTGCTTGTTGTGCAATTTACCTAGCCAAGCAACTTTGTGACACAAGGCATGGTAGACATCCCTTAATATTTCCGATAACAATAAGGAGAATAACCCCCAACTGGCAAATTGCAGGCCAGCACTTAGCAGAACCCAATTAATTTCTAATTTTGTCGCAATCTCAGTGAAGCTTTCCAGCATTTTTTTGCTCGCCACTTGTCTTAATCTTTTTTCATATTCTGATCAGGATAGATTAAGGACAAGTTACAAAGCAAACTAAAATTTACTGGGGATTGATGAATACAAAGAGATTTGCCTGATTACCGATGCTCCATGCCCAACCTCAATCAATAGTTTACCTGCTTCAGAGCTAATCTTTGTGGGTTTAGAATAGACTGTACAATTCTCTTGCTAGCATTAACTTAAGCTTAAGTATCATCTGTGGGCAATTTACTGCACAGGTGGCGATGTCATCAGGAGAATAACGATTTCATGAAGCTCGGAAAAACTTCCCAAGAATGTGCTGTCAGAGTTATGGACACAATTCCATTATTGATGCGGTTTATCCGAGCTGATATGCGAAGTCACAGTGCTGACTCTCTTTCCATACCACAATTGCGATCGCTAGCATTTCTGAAACGTCGTCCTGGTGCTTCATTATCTGAGGTAGCAGATCATCTTGGTGTCACCTGTGCTACAGCATCAACAACAATTGAACGGCTAGTGCAACGCCATCTAGTGCAACGTACTGATCATCCCCAAGAACGGCGGCGAATAGTCCTTAATTTAACACCAGAGGGTAAGCAACTCTTAGAGCAGTCCCAAGACAAAACTCGCGCTCATATCGCCGATATCTTAGATGATTTGACACCAGAACAAATAAGACAAATTGAAATCAGTTTGACTCTCTTGAAAAATGTCTTTGAAAAAACCGAACTCTCTCCTTAGAAGTTAAGAGCATTTCGACTTTGGGATTTTAGACTGAGATTGCATCTCCAGGACTCAATTTGTTACTTGCTTGATGTGCTTTCTGCAAAGCTAATTTATATAACCAGACAGGAAATCTCCATCTCCGTCACCAATGCTAAGGTTTTCTTACCTGTAGTGATAAGAGCAGTATCGACATAATCAGCAACACGACAAGCCAACGTAAGTATACTGTGCAAAATAATTTTAGGCTGCAATAACTCAGTTTTCCAGGGCAATCTGGTATCACTCTCTCTATACATGTCTTCACCTACCGCCTGATAAGGACTGTTTATTACCTTTATCAGTCTTTTCTTGTCAAGTCAGGTTGACATTTTGTAACAAACTTGTTAAATTTATTTACATAAGTTGACAAAATACAGCAAAAACATTTATGTATACCACCATTAACGAAAACGGCATTTTAAATAACTACGCAAAAGAACCTGAAATGTACTATGCTACATACCCCAGCCAAGAGCAGCAACGCAGCTACGCATCACAAGCCGCATACGCTACATTGCTTGTTGCTACTTTAGTTTTAGTGGCTTTGGGCGTTAGCTAAATTTTAAACTCGGTTAAGGTTTCTCATCGTCATTCGGACTTCTCCTAATCACCCCATCTGCAAAGTTGGGGTTTTTTGTTGGAAGTAATTATCTATCATGAACACTCGTAAATTTCTAAAGGTAAATTGTCTGGGTCTTTAAAGAAAGTAAATTTTCTGCCTGTAATCTCGTCTACTCTGATATTTTCTACTTCTAAATCATGAGATTTTAAGTAACTGATAGCTTCTTCTACATTCTCAACAGCAAAAGCTAAATGTCTTAGACCACACGCCTCTGGATTACTTGCTCGCTGGGGAGGAAAGGGAAAAGAAAATAACTCGATTTGAGTATTTTCATTAATACGTAAATCTAATTTATAGGAATTTCTGGCGGGTCGAAAAGTCTCTTGAATAATCCCAAAACCTAGAATATTTACATAAAAATTTTTCGAGCTTTCGTAGTCGGAACAAATAATTGCTATGTGATGAATGCCAGTAGTTTTCATGGGATCAAGAACTTTGTAAAATTGTCTTAGCGGCAATACGAGTTTTCTTGAGGTCTGCATCTGAGAGTTCTTGCCCAGATTGTAGGCGAGTAGCAGAGGTTTGCAAAACTGTAGCGGCGTTTTTATCACCAATTTGTAAAGCTGTTTTTGCCGCAGTTTGTAACATGGTGGCTGCGCCAGAGCGATCGCCCTGTTGTAATTTAGTCTCAGCTAACTGAGTTTGGCGATATTTTGCTACAGCCAAAATCCACTGATGCACTTGAGAATTGAAGTCTGGTTGATATACCTCCAAAACGTTGGCATACACTGGCCAAATTGGCGACAGTAAACCCTCTTGCTCCATAGATGGATCATCATAGCGGATCTGCACATTCCCAATTACCTGTTCTCCTAGTGGTAACTTTCCTAAGTACAAATTTGCTAAAATTACCCGTTCTACATCTTTCATCAAATCCCCCAGGCGTACAGCAAAACTACCATCACTGGCTGTGTCCACAGGTAACTCAATAATATCTGGGGAAACTTGAGCAACAGGTTTGAGTTCTGCTAGCCTGATATGAGGTTGTAAAGATAGTTGCAAGTAAGCATTGGTTAAGCCTACTGACTG
Source organism: Trichormus sp. M33_DOE_039 (assembly GCA_015296085.1). Classification (GTDB taxonomy): domain Bacteria; phylum Cyanobacteriota; class Cyanobacteriia; order Cyanobacteriales; family Nostocaceae; genus Trichormus. The sequence continues at coordinate 10,349 of DVDT01000108.1, forward strand.
TACCCGTGTGAACAGACGATTAAATTGATGAATAGCTTGTTCTGGTCGCTCAATATGGGCGAGAGTTCCGCCACCAGCATCAGCAATTTTTTCGAGTAAATCTTGATTCCAGTGATTGCCAAATCCTAGAGTATTGATGGTGAGGTTAATTTTTGCTGCTTTTTTAGCGAATTCTAAACACCGCCTACCGTCATCATGACCAAATTCCCACTTCCAAATTTTCAGACTGCTTTCACCGTGACCATCGGTAAGGAGAAAAGCTTGGGAAACAGTACCTCTTGTCCCCTTCATCAATTCTGTAATTCCTAGTTGTAACCCCTCAGCAATCGCCGTACCACCGCTAGCAGTTAATTTCTTGCTAATTTGAGATTTGATATTTTCGGGGTCAAGCACCAGTTGATTCGGGATGATGACCACAGCAGAACCCGCAAAAGCGACAACAGAAATGCGATCGTGAGGTTCTAGTCGATCTAATAATCGCTCTACAGCCTGAATCACGGTTTTCAAAGGCTGACCGTGCATCGAACCACTTTGATCCAAAATTAAGCATAAATTTAAAGGTAAATTATGCTCAAATTGGTCAGCAATCGCAGAAATAGAAATTGCCAATTGACGCTGACTATTGAGTTGAGCTGCATCAAGATTGTGATCACTTAAGGCTGAGAGCAATTGGACTTTCATTTCGGAGGGGTATCTTGCAAGACAGTTTTTGAGACGATTCTGGTTTTCTTGCGATCGCTTTCTGATAAATCCTGCCCAGCTTGCAGTTGCGTTGCTGAGGTTTGCAAAACTGTCGCCGCACCTGTGTCACCCATTTGCAGAGCAGTTTTCGCCGCAGTTTGTAACATAGTAGCCGCACCAACGCGATCGCCTTGCTGTAATTTGGCTTCTGCTAATTGGGTTTGACGATATTTCGCCAAAGCTAAAATCGATTGCTGCACCTGGGGATTAGGTTCTGGTTGGTAGACTCTAACGACATTGGCATAAACGGGGGTGTTGAGCGTAAATAACCCGTTTTGATTTTGGGATGGATTATCGTAGCGAACCTGCACATTAGCAATTGGCTGTTTACCTTCAGGCAACTGTCCCAGATAAATATTAGCCAAAATCACCCTTTCTACATCCTTCATCAAATCTCCGAGGCGGACAGCAAAACGTCCATCACTTTCTTGTTGCACGGGTAACTCAATTGTGTCTGGTGCAACTTGGGCAATGGGTTTGAGTTCCGCTAACCTGACATTGGGCATGAGGGAGAATAACAGATAAGCATTAGTTAAACCCACCGTTTGAATACGACTAAACAAACGGCCAAATTCATCTACTGCTTGCTCTGGTTTTTGGATATAAGACAAAGATCCTAAACCAGCATCAGCAATTTTTTCTAAAATATCTTGATTCCAGTTATCACCAAATCCGAGAGTATTTAAAGTCAAATTATAACCAGCCGCCAACTGAGCAAATTTTAAACAGCGATTGTTATCACCGTGTTCATTCTCCCCATCAGTCAACAAAAACGCCTGGGAAACCGTTTCTTTCTTTCCTTTGGCTAACTCTTCAATCCCCAAACGCAAACCTTCATCAATGGCTGTACCACCGTCCGCGGCTAAACGGCTGATTTGTTTTTTGATTTGTGCGGGATCTGCGATCGCTTGATTCGGGACTAAGACCTTAGCACGGTGATCGAAGGCTACCACACTCAGGCGATCGCCAGGTTTAAGCCTATCCACCAACTGATTTGCCGCTTGCTTAACAGTTTCTAACGGTCGCCCATTCATCGAACCACTATGGTCAAGAATTAAGCATAAATTCAGGGGAACAGTACGGTCTTGAGGTTCTGCACCAGCTGAAATAGAAATTGCCAACTGACGCTGACTGTTGGCTTGGTTCGCGTCCAGATTAGCATCATTGAGAACAGGCTGTAAATTAACTTTCATAACCCAAACTTCCAAGGATATTTCACAAACAAGAGAGGGGTGTAGGGGTTTAGGGGTGTAAGGGTGTAAGGGTGTAAGGCTTCCTTGCGGGACGCTGCGCGAACGCCGTAAGCGTCAGATGAACGGGTGTAAGGGTGTAAGAAATTTCATCCCCTATACCCCTATACCCCTATACCCCTATACCCTCATACCCCTCCCTGACCCATTACATATTCTTGAATAACTTCAAATCGCTACAATAGTGCTACGGAAAACTTAATTAAAGCAATCCATTAATATTTTTCAGATAATATATTCAGAATATCTTAGAAGCCACCTGTTGGCAGATGCCAAGCTATATTAGCCATGAGCGAGAAAACCGCACTTGAAGATAGCTAGCATCACGCTAGGATGTAATACAGTTAACGGCAAACTTTCAGGCTATCACTTGCTATGGAAAGATCACCCATTAAGGCTGTGCAAGCCTCTTACTACGGCGACAACCTCTACCGCACTCCACCACCAGATTTACCTTCTCTACTCCTCAAAGAGCGAATAGTTTATCTGGGAATGCCTCTGGTTTCACCAGACGAATACAAGCGTCAAATGGGTGTTGACGTAACAAAGCTAATTATTGCCCAGTTACTATATCTCAAATTTGACAACCCAGACAAACCAATATTTTTCTACATCAACTCAACGGGGACATCCTGGTATACAGGGGATGCCATCGGCTATGAAACAGAAGCCTTCGCCATTTGCGATACCATCAACTATATCAAAACACCAGTACATACAATTTGCATTGGTCAGGCAATTGGCACAGCAGCACTAATTCTATCAGCCGGAACCAAAGGCTATCGAGCTAGTTTACCTCATGCCACTATCGTACTTAACCAACCCCGAAGCGGCACACAAGGTCAAGCAACGGATATTCAAATCTACGCCAAGGAAGTTTTAGCAAACAAGGCAGCTATCCTAGATATTTTCTCCAAAAATACTGGTCAGACAACTGAAAAAATTGCCAAAGACACTGAGCGGATGTTCTATCTGACCCCTCAACAAGCCAAAGAATATGGACTGATAGATCGTGTCTTAGACAGCATGAAAGACCTGCCCCAGCCCTTACCCATGATGGCTTAAGTTACTTACAATCATCCCTAGCCCCTTCTCATTAATCTCTATGCCTGTTGATGCAGCACTTCGGGTGCCTTATAACATTCCTGGTAGTACCTCCTGGCAGTGGGTTAATATTTATACCCGGATGGCTCAAGAGCGCATTCTCTTCTTGAACCAGCCACTCACTACCGACCTGGCAAACTTCCTCATTTCCTTCATGCTGTATCTTGACTCAGAGGATCAGAGCAAACCCATCTACTTTTACATCAATTCCTTGGGTGATCCTGTCATGGCTGGTATGACCAATGAAATGGCGGGAATGGAGTCGATTAAAGCTTGTCTGGCAATTTATGACACCATGCAGTACATTAAGTCAGAAATTGTCACCATCTGTCTGGGTCAAGCAGTTGGCATGGCAGCTTTGCTGCTATCATCTGGAGCGAAAGGGAAACGAGTCAGTTTACCTCACTCCAGTATTGCTCTTACCCAATTCCGCAGCGCAACTCGTGGTCAAGCAACAGACATTCAAGTGAATGCGGAAGAGGTGTTGCAAAAAAGAGCCTTGATTCACAGTATTTTCTCCCAAAACACAGGGCAGTCAACGGAAAAAATTGCCAAAGATAGTGAACGTATTTTTTATATGACTCCCCAGGAAGCCAAAGAATACGGATTGATTGATCGCGTGCTGGAAAGTACCAAACAGTTACCAAACCCCACCCCAATTTGATCTCATCTCTCAATACTCAACGGTATTTGACCCATTTGGGGAGCATACCGTTGACAAGGGTGGTGTGAGACCCCGACAAAACACTACCTTCTTCTGACTTCTAAAATTTTTCTATTCTTATAGTCTCAAATCAAATTCTCCTATGCCTATTGGTATTCCCAAAGTTCCGTATCGCCTCCCCGGCGGAAATTATGAGCAGTGGATCGATCTCGAAGATCGTCTATTTCGTGAGCGCATTATTTTCTTAACACAGGAAGTAGATGACGGTATAGCTAATGCAATCGTCGCTTACTTGCTCTATTTAGATTCTGATGATCAGACAAAGCCAATTTATTTGTATATCAATTCTCCTGGTGGATCTGTTACCGCTGGGTTGGCAATTTACGACACCATGCAGTACATTAAGTCCGAAGTGGTGACTATTTGCGTCGGGTTAGCAGCTTCTATGGGTTCTTTCCTGTTAGCAGCTGGTGCTAAAGGTAAACGCTTGGCCTTACCTCACTCTCGGATCATGATTCATCAACCTTCCGGTGGTACTCGCGGACAAGCAACTGATATCCAAATTGAAGCGGCGGAAATTGTCCGAATTCGTCATCAGCTCAATCAAATTTATGCTGATAACACTGGTCAAGCTTTATCCAAGATTGAAAAAGACATGGATCGGGACTTTTTCATGTCTGCTCAAGAAGCCAAGGAATATGGTTTAATTGACCGTGTGATTGAAGAACGCGTGTAGCATAAGGAATAGGGAATAGGGAATAGCAGAAGAAATTTAACCAATAGTCCCTGCCCCATTCTCCATTCCCCATTCCCAATGTCTCAAGACTTAACTAAATCTGTCAAATATGAACTATAAAATATAAGATTATTCACTATTATTAAAACTTTCGGTTGACAGCTAATGGCTGATAACTGAATATTCACTACTTAATAGATCAAAATGGATCTCGGAGATTGCTACCGTTTATTGGGTTTAAGGTCGGGGGCCTCTTTTACCGACATTAAAACCTCTTACCGACGATTGGCGCAGCAATATCACCCGGATATTAACCCTGGTGATAAAAAAGCGAAGGATAAATTTATTGCCTTGACTGAGGCATACAGATTTCTATTGACTGTCGTCCCTCCAGAGGAGACAAACCCACAGACAAAGCGATCACCTACGGTGGGCGGAGCATCATCGCCTACCTATTCATCTCAACGCGAAGAAACTAAAACCACTACTTCAGCAAAAACCACTACAGCCACAGTCACTACAGAGAAACCATCCACAACTCAACCGCCAAACATTGCAGAAATTGAACAACGTCTGAAGTGGAAGACATACGAACAACTACAAAGATTTTTAAGAGAAAGACGATTTCCCCAAGCGATCGCCCTAGCCGAAGCCTTAGCCGCACGGTTACCCAAAGACGCAGAAGTTCGCCAATGGCAAGCGATCGCTTACCAAATTTGGGGACGCGCCCTGATTAATGAAAACCAACTCCTCAAAGCCAGAGTTTACCTGAAAAAAGCTTTAAAAACAGACCCTCATAATAAAACCTTATGGGAAGAAGTACAGCGTGACTTCCAAAAGTTAGAACAGATTTTTTAGTCATTATTCATTATTAAACAGTCATTAGTGACCAGAAGAGGCAGAGCAGGTTGATTTCCGCTTTGTTGACTGGGGAGGGGATAGGGTAAAAATTCTCCCTAATCCCCAATCCCTACCTTTCCGCGTGAATATAGTCTACAAAGTAGAATTTCGGGGTCAGTCTGAATTTCAACCAAGCGTAAGCAGCAAGACCTAATAGTCCAGTAATGACTAGAGGTAAACCTAACTTCAGTCTGAGGCTGTCTGGAAGGATGGCAGATGCAGCGACGGTAATGGCAAAATATCCCAAAAGGATGAATTGCGATCGCTCGATATTTTTCAGAGCATTACGGCAACTACTACAATGCTGGGTATGTTGTTTATAACGATCCAATACCACAGAGCGATCTTCATGGATAATTGCTCCTTCTGCAATATTTATGCCCACTTCTTGCCAAGGTAATTTTCCCTGACAATATCGGTCAAACCACCTGCGAAACTCGATAACTAAACGATCTGCACTTGTGGGCATTTGGTAGGCGGTTTTCCAGCTTTCCGTTGATTGTTTTTGTTGGAGAATCTGTTCTTGTTGAAGCAGCAAAATCATATCTCCATCTAATACAGGATTGCGGTTGTTAATGTGATCCCACCAACGGGGGATAAAATGATGTAGTGTTTTCGCGAAATTACGGCTAAATTGAGCCACGATTCTTGATTTTCCAGGAGACACAGGAATGCAGTAAGTAATCAATCCTACTTGTTTTCCTTGATCACCAAAACTGATAGCATACTCTAGCCGACAGGGCGGTTCAAAGGTAATTGTACTTTTCAGGTTTCTATTGACACTGGCTTCAATTAAATCCGGTGTGGATTGCACAATTTCTAGAGGGATGGGAGTAGCTTGTTTACGATTACCCTGTACTCCATGATGAGCAAAAGGCACATGACTAGGATCTGCTACATTTTCTACTAAAGTTTGCCAATCATAAGCCAAATCACGGACAAAAGAAGACCAAACAAAACCTTGACTAGCATCTATTTGAGGAGACAAAGGTAAAGGTGTTTGAACCGCCAATTCTTTGGAACTAACATCTGGCCAAACCCAGAGTAAATCATTCGCTTGCTGGGCTGGTAATGTCTGCACACAAAAATTATCTTGATTCTTGATTTCTGAATTCTCAGCTTGAGGAATATGAGTACAAACACCTTGAGTATCAAATTGCCAACCGTGGTAGCTACACATCAAATTCCCCGTATTCTCATCAATTCGTCCCTCACTTAAGGGTGCGAGACGGTGGGGACATTGATCTAAAAAGACTCGGTAAGTGTCAGAGGATTGAGGTTTCCAAATGACCAAACGCAACCCCAAAATTGTCACAGGGGTTGGTCTTTGAGGATCTAGATCTTCAATGGGCGATACTGGATACCAATGCTGAAAAAAATTGAATTCTGGTTGCATTTTCCTCAAAAATTAAATAAATTTTTAAAAAGTGGTATAGCGACCGTTAAAATTAAACGTTAGCTTTTTTGCTAGTGATAACAGGAAATCCCACCTTAAATAATCATCCAAACGTTGGAAACATTTTCACCATAGTTTGCATTGTTAACAAAGCTCGTACCGTAAAAACCGGACGATAAGAATTATATGTGCAATTCTGCCATCAGTATTACTGTCAAATTATTTGCTGTATATCAAGAAACCTACGGTGTACCAGAACTAGTGTTAGAGTTTCCCAAAGGCACACCTGTTAGCGCAGTATGCGATCGCCTGATTACCGAACACCCACAACTAGCCCAATGGCGAGACATTACCCGCTTTGGCATTAACTTAATTTTTGTTGAACCCAATACAGTCTTAAAAGATGGTGATGAAGTAGTGTTAATTCCCCCCGTTAGCGGTGGTTAAAGTAGGGGCATGGAAACAAGAAAGACAAAGAGGAATTCTACCCCAATGCCCATTAGCTAACTATTGACTATTCTCTCACTTTAGCTCGGAAGCGGATAAAACCGTAAGAATTCGCTGGTGTACCACTAGCACTTGCAGGGGGTATATTGGGAAAAACAAGAAGCCGAGTAATTTCTACAACTATAGCTCCATTAGTATTAGTACCTATGTTATTGCATACATTAGGTGTATTAGGATCATTGGCTGGATAGAAAGTGCCGCGATCGCTATCTGTGACATTGCTAAAATAAACTGTAGGAGTACTAGAACCCAAAGCTAAAGCAATACCCTGATCAGTTTCTGCTAAACCGCCATCATTAGGAGTCAGACCATTGAAACCACCAGGAATAAACGCGACATTATCAGGTACTAAATCGCACAATCTCACATTTGTTGCATCATTTTGACCATTAGATAAAAAATAGACAGTGTATTCTAATTCATCTCCAGGCTTCACAGTTCCGGCATTAATTAAACCGCGTAAATAAGCAATCGGCCATTTAGGATCATTATCATCATTAGCTCTTGAAGGCGCCACATAGTTAGTAGCAGTGGGAGATACACTACTGAGTCCATCGACGATATCCGTCAAATCTTGGTTATTAATGCGCGTAATGCGTTTGACAAGCAGTAAATTAGCACTTCCAGTCGGAGCAGATGTAAACTGCTTAGTTACAGTTGCAGGAGTAAAATCTTCCTGACCCGCCGCATCAATCGCTGCATAGGTAAAGCTAACAGTTACATTGCCATCATTAGGATCAATTGTTAATTTGGTGGGATCATAATTGCTAATGACCTGTCCAGCTGTGACTGCACTGTTGTTATAGTACAAAGTGCCGTTAGTTGGTAGAGTAGTAATCTTGAAGCTATTGCCACTTCCTAATACACCATCTTCAGGATCATTTCCCGCCAGCGTTGGGACTTGTACTTTTGTTGTACCACCAGGGTTGGTTTGCGAAGTCCCATTCACTATTGTGGTGTCTGGTAATTGTTCAATCCCAAAGTTTACACCTGTAATATCACTCGTGTTCACAGTCACAGAAAGTTTGCCATCAACTGTACCATCGCTCGCACTGTTAATGTTCTCGCCTGTATTTACCCAATTATTAGGCAAGATAACGAAAGGAGGAGCAGAACCAACCGTAGCTGTGGCTGTGGTGACTTGTACTGTGTAGTTGGCATTGGCTGGTACATTACTAAAAGTATAAGTACCATTAGCAGCGACAGTGGTGGTAGCAACTACCTGATTTGTGCCATCAATCAAAACCGCATTCAATCCACCAGCATTTGTTCCTGTCTCTGTACCATTTTGCAACTTAGTGCCATCAGCATCATTGAAGACTATCCCGGAAAGAGAAACAGGAGGAGCAGTAAAGGGCATTGTTACTGTTGCTGGGGTGGGATCTTCCTTGCCAGCAGCATCAATCGCCGCATAGGTAAAACTGACGGTAATGATTCCATCGTTGGGGTCTAGAGTGAGCTTAGTAGGATCGTAGTTGGTAATTACCTGTCCTGCTGTAACAAGAGTGTTGTTGTAATATAGCGTCCCATTTGTTGGCAAAGCTAAAATTTTAAAACTTTTGCCACTACCAAGAGTGCCGTCTTCGGGATCAGTTCCAGAGAATGCAGGTACTTGGACTTTATTCGTTCCGGTGGGGTTAGGTTGTGAAGTTGCATTCACGTTATTAGTATTCGGTAATTGCTCAATCCCAAAGTCTTTATTAGAAATACTTGTACCAGTATTAAAGGTAGCAGTTGTGAGTGGGCTAGTATTGACCCAGTTAGACGGAATAGATGGTGTAGGAGCAGTATTACCAACGGTTCCAGCCGTTGTACTTAAGATAATTTTGACGTTATTGATATTTAGGGGAACATCCAGAAAAGTGTAAGTGCCATCTGCCGCAACGGGCGATGTTTTTAATACCTGATTATTGGAATCAACCAAAATAGCATTTAACAAACCACCTGCATTAGTACCTGTTTCCGAACCAGTATTAATATTAGTAAAAGTATTGTTAGCACTATTATCCGCATCATTCCAAACCTTACCACTGATGAAATCATCATCATAAATTGTGTAGTTGGAAACGATAGTTGGGCTGCCCCCACAAGTCAGGGTAGAACTAGCAAAAAAACTTGATGAAGGTTGGATAGTAAATATGATTGTCCTAACCCCTTCAGGAACATTGTTATTAATTACAGTGAAGGGAATGGTAAAGACACTAGTAGCATTGCTACCGTCATAGTTACCTGCGGGGATAGTGACATTAAAGTTGGTTGTGCCTGATGTCGTAGTGAAATGCGTACCTAAAATTGCTGTCCCACTGACTTCAATTGGCACAGATACCCCTCCGGTTGGGACTAAACCGACAATCCTGAGTTTGGGGGGGTTGGTTGAGGGATTAGTTTCTAATTCTGGGCCACCTCCTGAACTAGCGACAAACTCCAACACCGGTTTACCAGCAAACTGTACGTCATCTAAAAAGTTACCGATAGTGTTGTTTGCGCCTGCTGTAGAAACAGCTGCAAATCCTACAGGCCGATTGCCGGTAGCACCAGCGTAAGGTACAGAACCGTTGTAGCGTACCCAACCATTACCAGCGTTATTGTTAGTGACCGTAGGAATAGTTGCGCCATTCAGTGCAACTGGTTGTGTAGTAACTGTACCATTACTAGTTGTGGAGAATCGGCCAAAAACAGTAGGTGACGGATCAGTAATAAGTCCAATTAAAAAATTGGCTACGTCAGCAGTTGATGAACTCGACCGTCCACGGTGTAACAAAGAGAAGGTAATCGTTTCATTTTGATATAGACAGAGGTTCTGATACAGTTGAGAGTTCTCTTCAGCATTTAACTCAGCGAATTGATTTCCCGCACCAGTTGCTGTGTTAACACTACTAAATCCTTTTGTCCAAATTTCAATAATTTTGCCCAATGTATTGAAACCGGTAGTCACACAAGAAGCTGTCCCTTGTCTGCTACTATGGCTTGTTGTCCAACCATTGATCTGGCTTTCATCTACTTGAATGTAACAACTATTACTAAAAGTTGGTTGTTCAAAACTGGGATTGATAAACGATCGCTGGATTTGAGCTTGGGCTAAAGTTGGTTGTAGTACGAATGTTGTACTTATGACCAACCCGCCAAATTTTTGAATATTTTTCCGAAAAGTTCTCATAAATACATCGTTATAAAATAATCAGTCAAATATATTTATTCCCGGATAGAGACCTTGTATTGCTAGGTCTCTACAATTTAGCTGGGCGTACGGCTGGTTTTTGCAATCCAAACCCATCAAATAATTCGTTCAGTTTCAGCGTTAAACCCAAATAAGCACCACCGGCGGAACGTGTACCCGAAAAATCACGGTCATCCACTTTACCAAACACATAACCAGCAGACAGCCGCAGATTAGGATTCAAATAGTAACCTGCTTCCACCACAAAACCCGTCTCAGTATAGTTAGATTGATCAATTACACGCGCCTCACCCACCAAATCCCAGCTATATCCCAGGCGATAGGTAGCACGTAATTGACCGAGATTTACCGTAGTTGTACCTGCTAAATCACTAGCTAAATAGGAAGTGCTATTACGCAACGCATACTTACCATAAAATTCCCATTGCCAATTGGGGGCATAAATAGCTTCTACAGCAAAGGTATGGTCTTGAGAACCTGTACCACTACCTAAGAGGATGGTGTCAGGAATAGTGGCGGGATTTTGCCGATATTCATAACGCAACAAAGCATTAAATTTATCGTTTTTAGGGTCACGGTAAGCTAAACCCAGCTTCAAGTTGACTGTATCACCCAGTCCAGATAGCTTTTGATTGGCAGAATTGGCTTGTTGATAGCGCACTAAGGCTGTGAGTGCAGGAGAAATTTTACCAACTGCGGCGGCGGAAATGACGGTGTTTGAACCACCAGAGGAAGTGCGATGTTCATAACGTGCGCTAGCTTGAAAGTCGGGACTATCCGTGTATTCCAAGCCCACACTGTAACTATTACCTCCATTAAACCCGATAGCAGCAGCACTTTGTCCGAAGGCGAAAGGGTGAGCAAATTGCTGACCTGCGGCGGTGCGATTGAAGAAGTTACCGAAAACGTGTTCATAGGCGAGATTTAACCGCAAACCAGGAGCAATCATCCAACGGTTATTTAGGCCTATAGCTCCTTGGGTAGTCAGTTCATTCGCTCCACCGATAATCGAATAACGAGCATTTAAGGTAGTATCTGAACCAAGTTTGTGTTCACCGTTAATATTTAAGCTGGTGACGGAATTTCCGGCTAGCTGGCCACTACTGTAAAACTGTTGAGCAAGGCTAACGTTCACACCAGGAACAACAGCCCAATTGAGTCCTAAAATAGTACGGTCTGGATAGACAGTATCTTTTTCGGAAGATAAAGTTAGCTCATTTTGGGCTTGGAAAGTCAAATTATTAGTGAGGGGATAGGTGAAACGACTACGTAGTTGATCTGATGTACTTTCTAAGGGGTTAGTCGGAATCCGGTCTTCGCGATCGCGATGAATCCAATCAACATCTACAGTCGCTTTACCCAACCTTTGTTGAATCCCCGCCGAAATGGTGGTGAGAGAATTATCCACTTGACTACCGGGTAAGGCTTCTGAACGCGGGGAAAATAATTCTTCAAAGGTATCTAGAGGTTGGGGCGCAATCCCAAAGTTATCTTCATGGTCGTATTGCACCCGAATATTAGTAGTTTCTGAAACTCTCCCAGTTAACTGTCCACCATAACGAGTCTGACCAGGAACAAAGCTGATCGTTGCGTTATTAGCAAAACCTGTATCAGCATAGCGATAGTAAGCACGACCTTGTAAACCTTTAAAAATCTCTCCTTGGGCTTCTAATCGATAAGCTTCGCCACTGACGTTTCCCATGATGTCAGAATCATTGCTGGAACGAGCATATTCTGCAGTCAACTTACCTTGAGAACCAAGAGAAATCATCGCGTCTGCGCCGTAAAGTTCAAAGGCGCGTACCCCTTGGTTTTCGCGCCAGTAGGTCGCACCTAACCAGCTTTCTTGGTTAAGGATGCGGGAAAAATGATATTGCAAACGACCTGCATAGATATTGCTATCAGAGTTATCACCCTCGTATTGATAGCTAACAACAATCCGCCGCACTAGAACTTGTCCAGTTGTATCGATATCTGTACGCAGAATTGGTTCACGGAAGATGAGAGTACCGCGATCGTAATCAATTTCGTAGTCAGGCCCACGATTTAATTGCTTGCGTTCTAAGACTGTACCAGGGCGATTTAATTCTTCTAACTCAATGAAGACATTTTCACTTCCTGGAACTAAAAGCCGACGCGACAAAAAGTAATACCCGCTAGTCCCATCAGGCGCGATAGTATCTCGTTGAAAAGCCTCTAAATTATTGCCATAGAACCCTGTAATTTGCAGATTTCCTAAGTTATAGTTGGCTTTAAAGCCGTGGAGTTGGCGAGTTATAGCAGTAAACTGCTGGGAAGAACGAGCGAATTCTTCTGTGTTGTAGTCACCCCACATAGCGTAATCAGGAGCAACTCCAGGAAGACGACTAGAACGCTCAAAACGCAGATAAACACTATCAATGGAAGGCGTAACGACATCAACTTTGGAACTATCGCCGTAAACAGGATAGTTTTGTTCACTAAATTGATAATTCCTGAACAAGCGATTATCACAGTTGCAATCTTCATTGAGACTGCGAGAACTATTGTAAGCACCGGTAAACAACCACTCACCAAAAGAACCTGTAGCAAAGATAGCTGAGTGAACATCTAATTGGGTACTTCTATCTTGATCAGGACGAAGAAAATCCCGAAAACTACCATAATAGTCTGTCCCTCTCGCACCTAGACGCAAATCTATCACCCCAGTTACCAAACTAGGACGCAGTGCAGTTTCAAATTGTAGTTGCGTAAAGGCTTCTAAATCATTAGCTAAGGCTCGAATACGTACAATTTGAGCATTGAGGTCTGAACGTAAATTAGCTCTGAATTCCCCCTTCTTGACCTCTACCTGAAATCCTCGTTGTTCTGGCTTTAGGTCTGTCCCGACTAACTCTCCAGCCGTCGGGATGATCGTAACCACCCCATCTTGATTAGAGCGATTGCCATTGATATCTAGCAATTGACCTTTAATGGTGGCGATTGAACGTCCATCAGCTGGGATACGAGCTTCAACAGTTTCAATAACTAATTTACTAGCTGTTCCTCGGACTACTACCGACACCGTTACAGGTGGTTCTGCACTACCAACAATTTGTGCAGAGATGCTATTTTCACCTTCTTTGAGTGCAACTCCATACCATGTCTGCGTTACTAAATTAGTATCCGCATCTGTGGCGGTTTTTCCTACTAAAGAAGCATCTACTAAGACCCCGTTCGCACGTAGTTCAACTTGACTACTAACAGGAAATTGCACTGTTACCGTCGTCGCTGATGTATCGACAACACTGTCAGGAGTGGGGGTGAGAATTTTGAGGATTGGGGATTGGGGAGTTTTTTCTGCGGTAGTGTTATTCTTGTTGGCTTCGGCTGCGATTAACTTACGTAAGTTGCGAGGTAAAGGAGTTTCTACAACTGGCTGGAAAGTGGGGATTTCCTGAATTTTGGCTGGGCTTGCTACTGTGAGTTTACTTAAGCTTCTAGGCACTTCAATCTCAGCTGATGGTTGAAATGGTGGGATGGCATTTTGCGAAAGTTGAAAATCTTCCTCTTGGCTGGGAATGGATGATTCTTGCTGTGTTTCGGGAATGTTTACTTCAGTAGTTGGTGTAGCTGTTTGATCTATCTGTCGAATTTCCTCTCTACTGAGGGAAGGAAGAAGATTTAAGACTTCTCTCTTGTTAGATGAAAGATTAGGGGATGGGTTTTCTAGCTCTGGTTGCTCATTAGTTTCAGCATGAGCGTTTGTCGCAGATGTGCCGGAAGCAATGGCTGGATGTAAAACACAGCTAAAAGCTCCTACCATCACTCCCATTAATCTCAAATTAAAATTAGTTGCGGGTTTCATGGCTTAACTAATGCCTCCTCCGAGATGGGAGTGACTGCGAAATTCATCCGCACTAAGCCTCCTGGCTCTAAGCGAACTAGGCGAGATTGGCTATTCCGTTCGCGGAATTTCTTGTTAGGGGCTAATTTATAACCAGGAACACTACTTAGATCTAATACTCCGGCATGGCTTCCAGGTAAGACATTAGCTAGGGAGAACAAACCATTGGGATCTGTCGTAATTCGATTGCCATCTTGTAAGAAAATCACTGCATTGGGAACTCCTGGTTCTCCTGTTTGTTGTTCCCCATCAAAGTTTTTGTCTTCAAACACACGACCAATAATTGTGCCGCAGTCAGAAACTATACCTGGGCGAATTTTTAATTGGTGGGTGGCTGGGCCGTCTTTGATGCTGAATCGATTGTCAGCACGCAGAGCATTTACAATAGCACTGTTGCGACCTGTACCGCGCAGAGAATCGGTTGTTAGTTGAACAGCGTAGGCAATATTTAGCACTTTCCCTGTGGGAATATTGACATCTGTACGGAAAGTCACAGTATTACCATTGTGTGTAGCAGTGATGGTAACTGGCTGATTATCAATTTCTCCCCGTATAGATTTGGATAAAAAGTTAAATCCTAAAGGTAAGTTGTCGGTGACCACTACATTATTTAAAGCTGCGTCCGATAAATTACGGACTGATAGACGATAAATCACGGTATCTCCTGGTTCAGCCACAGCGCGATCGCCTGTTTTGATGATCTGCATCTGGCTGGCTTGACACATATTGGTCGTAAATTCAAAAGCTAATAAATCTAGTCCTACTACCTCTGCGTTCGGGACTAAAACTACCGTGTCCTCTATTCTGGTTTCTCCAGTTAAACTGATTGGTTGACCATCTAAAGAAGTGGCAACGTAACGCACAACACTATTATTAGCTGTACCTGTGCGGTTGAGAATTTCAATCTTAATGCGACGTTGTTGATATTCTGAATTAGTTGGGGGATTAACTACAAAAATATATGTTTTTCCTGGATCTGTTTGACCTTTATTGGGATCAAGTAAAAAATTATAGACACCAGCCGGATTATTAGTAATAAAGTAAGGATTATTATTATTGATATTTGGTGCTTTACCACCAGGAATATTATTATTAGGAATATCAGGTAATTCTGTAGGAGTTAAAGCTGCTAATTGACCTAATTCTGTTCCCGTTGGATCATTAGGATTTGGTTCATATACACCTACGGAAAATCCTGTATAGTCAGGCAAGAGTGTGCCAGCGCAACCTAAAATTCTACCCAAGGGATCAATCAGGGGTTCAGGATTTAAGTTAAGCTGGCTAGTAACGCCTCGGTATCGATTATTACTAGCTGTATCTTGATAAGTATAAGTAGCTTGATTGCTCAGATTGACCACACGAGCATCTTGTGCAGTAGCAGGTATCAGTACTGTAGTATGCAACAAACTACCCAAAAGCATAGTTGTTGTTAACCGTTGATACCAGTTACCAATAAACTTAATTTTTTTTCTTTTACGAGGATATATCACTGGAAATTATCTCCTCGGCAACCCTCTGCTCTGGTTAATAAAAACATTTGTTTAAAAGAGCTAATAACTAACACTAAAAATAAAATTCGTTGTTAGTAAATCAAAGACAAGACCCTCATGCAATGAAGCATTTATTATGTTGGTAATATCAATTAGAAACTACGAATTGTTTAGTCAACCGATGCAAAATGAACACAAAACAACGGCTGACTAATAAATATATATTTCCCAAATGCTATGCAAAACTAGTCAATCACCTTTTTATTCTGCTTTCTTAGCGTACCTGAGCTTGATAAAAAGCCTTGATTGTAGTCTTTGCTGCTACTGCTGGAAGTTGCAACCGGATATGAGTATAAGCAGTTGCGGGAGCTGGTTTAGTTTCGACTTTGCCACCAGGAAGAGTAACTTTAATGGTGGGATTTTCTACAAAACTACGTCCACCATCAATGCTGTAGGTGATTTTGGCATCTTTATTGCTGATATTGGTCGAATTCAGCACATACATCATGCCTTTGGGAATCGGTTGATTGAGAGTGAGATTTTTGATAGGGCGATCGCTCTTATTTTCCCCACTCAATGTATAACGTAATATATCCCCTGGTTGCACCACAGCCTTACCTTGTAATGCTTGCCATGCAACCTTTTGCTTACCTTGCTGGTCTTTAGTCACAACTTGCTTTTCTGCTTCCAAACGCAGCTGCAATTGTGGTTGGTTGTTAATATTTTGTGCCACCGCACTGCTAGAAGACCAAAAAGCAGTCGGTATATGCTCAACAAACGGTACAGGAATAACTAGAGCTAACGCCCCTAGCCCTGCGCTCAAAACACCTTTCATTCCCATTAGCCTCAAAAAACTTTCAGATTTATGATTCCCATATTTGTAGTAAGGACTTTAATCTGCGATTTCTCAGTATCAAGTGCTTACTACAAACTCTGCAAAACTTTAGTTAACTTTACGGCGGAATGTGAACGTCCTTTGCTGACCAGGTGCTACTTGACCAGTGACTGTATTGATGTATTTAGTCACATCGGTGGTTACAGTTGTTCCTGTTTGGTCAGTACCAATGGTAGTAGCAGGATTACCATTGAAGAACTGAATTGTGCCATTAGGATCAACTGCTGAACCGACAATGTTACTAGTGTCAATGACACCGTTACTATCATTGTCTAATGCCCAGTTGTTAGGAGATGTTACACCATCTTCAGTAATCACCACATTGCTAGCATTCAAAATGATGTTACCGTTACCTGATTGTTGCTCAGAAATATTGCTGTACTGAATTTGATACTCAATAATGTTACCCGGCACAGGTTGTTTTGGATCAACGCTGAGTTGACCATTTGCCCCTGCAACTGGCTGTCCATTTTGATCTAAGATTCTGGACAATTTCAGCAGCTTCAAAAAGCCAGTATATACGCGGTCAATACTGGTGTTGCGAACAGTTTCTGCACCCAAACCAGGGGTAGCATCATCCACAAAAGCAGTTACAGGAACGGGGAAACCTCTGTTAATATCCGTGGATAGTGGAGTACCAGCAGGTAAGTCAACTTCCACACCGTAGTTAATATTAGTACTGGCAGGTACGTTAGGAATGGTAATGTACTCAGTTAAAGCATCAATAGGTGATTGATCAGCTGTTGTAGCAGGGTCACGATCTGCATCAAAGAGGAAATTAGTTCCATTCCAAACATAGGATCTAGATTCAGAACCATAGGTAATAGTGACTAAAGTACCTACAGGTAAGTCACTGTTATTACCCGCAGGCGTATTACTTGCAAGTGCGATGGGAACTAGAGAATAATTGCTGGGATCAGTACCACTATTTCTAATAGTGTTAGTGAACCCTACTGGTTGTGGGTTAACAGTTGAACCTGGTGTTGTACCTGCTGGTACTAAAGAAGATTTGTTTGTGAAGTCATCATTGTTTCCACCCGATGGGCCAATAGCACCAGGAGCATTGACTGGTCCATTGAGAACTGCTGAAGCTACAGGAACTTCTACTGTAAAGATGTTGGCTTCACCGCCTGTCCCCACACCTGTGTTGTCGTTATTACCATCAACACCTGTTTCGGGATTGCCTGGATTATCTACAAAACCATCATCAACACTACCAGCAAGGGTATCAGGTACACCATCGCCATTGGTATCTGTACCTGGAGGCGGTGTCATGTTGCCCGTTTGACCATCAAAGTTACTGGGGTTTTGATCACCAGATTCATCGTATACAGGGGCGTTATTACCGGGAGTTTGACCAAATACTTGAGCTATATTGCCAACTTGAAGGGGTGATGTTGCACTAGATTCAACAGCTAAACTAATTACGAAACCGATAACTGTTTGATTTGGTGCAACCGATGTGATGGTAGCTGGGTTGTTGACAAAACCAACACGGGTGACGGCAGCACGTTCAGCAGCCGTTGTTGGTGCTGTTGTTGTCCACTGAGCGGCGTTAGCATCGTTACTAGCAACTAAATCTGTGGTGTAGACTGGTATCCACCCAACAGGAGCAGTGACTGAGACTAAATCTGTACCGCTGGGAATGGCATCAGAAATCAATATGCGTTGGGCATTTGGGCCATTAGCAGGAGTAGGATTATCTAGGTTAATTAATCTACCTTCTAAGGCTGCTGGTGTAAGTCCTTGTCCTGTGGGATCGTTGCCTTCAACTCGCAAACTTAACCCATAGGCGAGGGTATCATCTGTGATAGAGTTCGGGGTATTAGAATTGCTGTAGGCAATACGAGTCTTGAGAATTGTGGCTAAAGAGTATGTCTTAACTACAGCACCCACTCTCACATCAATAGAAGTGTCACTAGCTTCTCTAGTGCCATTAACAGGTGGGCCATCCACTTCTGAATCAGTAGGAGTTCCATCTGGATTATCTACAGTATAAATGTCACCACCATCAGGACTTCTCAATACGTTTTGAGCATTGGCAGGGGTATTACCCAACTTAACGGTAATTACGTCATTGGGTTGCGCACCTGGTTGTACAGTAACTGGTACTCTAACTAATACCTGACCCCCTACAGGAATATTGGGTACGATAGCCTCAGAACCAGTGATGTTTAGCCAAGTTGTACCGTTGTCGATACTATATTGCAGATTGTTCGGCGTACCATTGGGTAATGTCCCTGAAACTGTGGCCGGCCCAGTTGTAGTAGCCAAGTTGGGTATACGGAAGCCTGTGGGGTCGTTACCAACGTTGGTAATGGCGTAATTGAAAATTAATAAATCATTAACTTCAACGTTACCGCCGTTGTTATCGGCTAAACCTGTATAGTCAACTGTGATACCTGCAACCTCTGCAACAGTTACGGTCACAGTGTTAGAAGTTGTATTAAGAGGTGCGCCAGGGTTATTGGGATCTTCGTAAGTAGCAGTGGCTGTGTTACTAATACTTGTTCCTGCTGTAGTTCCATCTGCCAGTACAGGTGCGACAAATTGGAAAATGCCATTAGCTAGGAATGCTGTGGCAATGAAAGCACGGTAAAGTCCAGACTTTTTAGTCTTGTTTATTCTAGGGCGAGATTTCATTTGGTGTAGTTGCTTGATAGAGTTAGCTAGATTAATTTGGGTCAGAATTAGGCAAAAAGTTAGCCAAAAAAGAGAATTTGGCTCAATTCACTGCTAAACGATGAGTAAAAAAATTATTACGAATTATGAACGCTGCCCCTGAGACGTTCTTAAATAAATGATTTCAATACAATAAAAATCACTTAAAAGTTTCAAGTTCAGTTGTGGCAAAGATATTTTGCTCACTATGTCGGTGTTCGACGGTTTTGCTTTACCCTTCGCAGATTTCATTAGGGTGCGTTACGCAAACTCACCCTTAAAGCTCAATAGCAAGCCTTTTTTACTTTTGAGTTCTGAATTCTGTTATGGCTTGAGTTACTGAATATAGAGCTGATTGATTGGCACATAGGAATATCGTAATAATTACAACATTAGATCGAGCGTATCTGATTCAAAAACAGTTGAAATACGAGTATTTAAAAAGTTCAACACTCAACCAAGTAAGTCTTATTACATAGGCAACAAGACCTATCATTTGTTGTTTTTATACTTATTTACTACTCCAATTCAGTAATACGGAAACTCAAATACATGAAAAGGTGTTTTTGTCCATTTCCAGATTGTTGACGCATACCCGATAAAATTTATCGGGTATGTTTGACTGGTATTTTTACTCGTGATAGTATTCAGCCACAGTTGACGGATAGACAGGGAAAGATAGTTACTATGACACAGGCAGTATCCACACCAAACCAAGCCACGAATGCCGCTTTCAGTGCTTTGAAATGTAAAGAATGTGGCGCAGAATATGAACTTAAAGCAAGTCATGTATGTGAGTTCTGTTTTGGGCCTTTGGAAGTGAAGTATGACTACAATGCTCTCCGCCTATCCGTCACCCGTGAAAAAATTCAAGCTGGCCCCAATTCCATTTGGCGTTATCGTCCCTTTCTGCCCGTCGCAACTGACAATGTAATTGATGTGGGAACAGGTATGACTCCCCTGGTACGTTCCCATCGTCTAGCTCGCCGCCTGGGTCTTAACAAACTATATATAAAGAATGATGCGGTCAATATGCCCACCCTCAGCTTTAAGGATCGGGTGGTGTCTGTTGCCCTTTCCCGTGCGAGAGAATTGGGTTTCACAACGGTTTCTTGTGCCAGTACAGGTAATTTAGCCAACTCTACAGCCGCGATCGCAGCTCATGCAGGTTTAGACTGTTGTGTATTCATCCCCGCAGATTTAGAAGCTGGTAAAGTTTTGGGTAGCTTGATTTACAGTCCTACCCTGATGGCTGTCAAAGGTAACTACGACCAAGTCAATCGCCTCTGTTCGGAAGTTGCAAACACACATGGTTGGGGTTTTGTCAACATCAATTTACGCCCCTATTATTCTGAAGGTTCTAAAACATTAGGCTTTGAAGTTGCAGAACAATTGGGTTGGGAGCTACCAGATCATGTAGTTGCACCTTTGGCTTCTGGTTCACTATTTACCAAAATTTATAAAGGCTTCCAAGAGTTTGTAGAAGTTGGTTTAGTAGAAGGTAAGTCAGTCAGGTTTAGTGGCGCGCAAGCAGAAGGTTGTTCTCCCATCGCCCAAGCATTTAGAGAAGACCGCGACTTTATTAAACCAGTAAAACCCAATACAATTGCCAAATCAATTGCGATCGGCAATCCAGCAGATGGTGTTTATGCTGTGGATATTGCCAAGAAAACTGGCGGTAATATTGAATCTGTAACTGATGCAGAAATTATCGAAGGCATCAAGCTGCTAGCTGAAACCGAAGGTATTTTTACTGAAACAGCTGGCGGGACAACTGTTGCAGTGCTGAAAAAATTGGTAGAAGCTGGCAAGATTGATCCAGATGAAACTACTGTGGTTTACATTACTGGTAATGGTTTGAAAACCCAAGAAGCAGTACAAGGCTATATTGGCGAACCTTTGACAATTGATGCTAAACTCGATAGTTTTGAACGTGCATTGGAGCGTTCTCGGACTTTAGACCGCTTAGAATGGCAACAAGTTCTTGTTTAGTCATTATTCATTGGCCATTAGTATTTAAGTAATGACTAATGGCAACTAAAAATTCACAACTGATTACTATTAATTAACTATGGCTGTAAAAGTTTTAGTCCCTACCGCTTTGCAAAATTTCACTAATAATCAAGCTGCTCTAGAATCTAGTGGGAGCAATATTGCTGAACTGTTGGAGTCTTTAGAAAAAAGCTTTCCTGGTATTAAAGCGCGGTTGTGCGATGAAAATGGACAGCCACGACGTTTTTTGAATTTGTACGTTAATAGCGAAGATATTCGCTTTTTGGACGGTACGGCTACACCTTTAAAAGATGGAGATGAAGTGAGTATTGTCCCAGCTGTTGCAGGTGGTTGATACAGTACAAATTTACGAAAAAATCATGTGGAGATTTGGCAATGTAACGTCTCTACTATCCCCTCTCTAGACTGAGAATTGAAAGCAAAAATGAAATCTCCATCTGCCAGAGGCATAAGGCGTTTTTATTTTGCTTTGTGGTTCTAGAGATACAATAGATGTCAACTGTTATTAGCATGAGTAGTTTTTATTACTCATGCTTTTTGTGTTTAATTCCAATTTTGCTCGATCTCGTCTACCCAATTTAATCACACATTGGAAGCGGTCTCTGTCTTCTGCTACCTGACTCCAGTAACATGAAGTAAACATGAATCAAATTTAATAAGTAGCTTATGTCTTCTACTCCTTTGACCTTAAATCTAGTTGAGGGTTCTGTGGGCTTTAGTTTTTCCCCTCAAGCGGCGAGGGAATTGAAAGTTGCGATTGATCAATTGATGGAAAGCCTGAAAGCAGTTGCAACTAAACCCAGCACAGGTGGTAAAGTTACTCCTCAACCACCATTAGAATATCGTCATACAGGTGAGGTATTTTTAGAAATTTTCTGTAATCCTAATATTTGGCCTACACCCTTTGCAGCCAAAGTATTACTCACTGTGAGGGATGTCAATATTCGTTTGACCACAGAAACTGAATTAGTACGGGTGATTGAAGATATTAACCAGTATTTAGAGCAAGTTGGGTAAACACTGTACAAATCAAGCTGTTTAACTGGTGAGTTTTCGCAGAATGGACACTAAATATTTATGTCCATTTCAGGATGTATGAGGGGATTTTCTGGTGCTAAAGTTTGGATATTGCCCGAAAAACGCAAATTCATAATTTATCTATTGCGGCAGCATCTTGTTAGGAGTGAATGTGAAGAATATTTTTGTTCGTAAAAGTGTTTATTGTTTATCTAGTTTAGCTGCTGTAGCTTTTGTCGGTACTGGTTTATCTGCTTATGCTCAAACAGTACCCCCAGTTGAGGCAGCTACCAACGCTATGTCTCCCGCACCATCAAGTGCTGAACTAGAGACGGATGCACAAAACTTCTCTTTTCCCAGTGCAACAACTGTTAACTCTACCTCTGATGATGTCAGTAGTCGTATAGTTACACCAATACCAGGGACAGTAGCAACTACATCAGCCACTCTCTTGTCCCCTGAATCTACAACATCTGCTCCTGCTGTCCAACCTACTACCAACACAGTGGCACAATCCGATATTAATGTCGGTAGACGTACCCGTGGTGGCAGCAGTTATATTGGTGTGGCTGGCAATATTGGCATAGGTGGCGGTGATTCATCCTTGGGTGATGGTAATTTTGCTGCTATTAGCAAAATTGGACTCACCAATGCAATTTCAGTCAGACCCTCAGCTGTATTTGGGGATAACACCACAATTTTGATTCCTGTCACCTACGATTTTACCTTCAGACAGGTAGATCCGTTTGATGAGCCACTAGCGATCGCTCCCTATGTAGGTGTAGGTGCAGCTATTAAAACCGGTGATGATTCTCAAGCCGCCTTTTTGGTATCTGGTGGTCTTGATGTACCTCTCAACTCTCAATTTACCGCCACAGCTGCCATCAATGCTGGATTTTTTGATGAAACAGATGTCGGTTTGTTAGTGGGTGTTGGCTACAATTTTTCTGGATTCTAAGGATAACGAAGGAGAAAGTAGCCGTCGGTATCCTATAAGCTAGGCAGAAGAACTTTAACCTATTTGATTGTTTTTCACATAGTTTGGTTTTTCCAATCGTTCTAGCTTGAAAAAGGGTGTAAGGGTATAGGGGTGTAAGGGAAAGACTTTTTCATGTTTTCTTGTATACGCAGTTGATGACGGCTACTTAATCCCGAATTATGATAATAAAAGGCAAAAGTTTCAATATCTTTTGCCTTTTTACTTTTGACCTTTTACTGCTTCGGAGTAACCTTGTCGATTACTTTCAGTTTGCCATCGTCCTGTACTGCCCAGACATCATAAACGCCGATGACATCGCCGTTAGCATCGACATCTACATTGCCACTAGCACCTTGATAGTTAATATCTTTACCTTCTCTGAGTAACTTTAAGCCTTCACAAACATCGGTGACTTCTACACCTGGTGCATTAGATACTTCCTTAATTTTACTCGCCACAGCAGTACCTGTGTTTTCTTTAGCTGCTTGTGCAGCTAACACCAACAAAGCACTTGCATCCCAAGCTTGAGGTGCAAATTCTCCTGGCGAAGAACCACCTTTTTTAGATTGCCAGAGTTTTGTGAAAGCTTCTAAGGCTTTACCGTCTGAACCTGGTACTGTACCAATTACTCCAGAGACAATGTATTTACCATCTGGGGCTTTACCTACTTGCGCCGGAAATTCATCTGATTTCATGCCGTCTGTGAGCATGACTTGTACGCCATTGGTTAAACCTTGCTGATAAGCTGATTTTAATAATAAGCTGCCTGTCTCTACATAAAAAACGCCCAAGACGGCATCAGGTTTGCCTGCAAAAGCCGCAGTTGCTTCAGTTTCAAAAGTAGTCGCTTTCGGGTCGTAGCGGACAGGATTATTCTTATTAACTACAGTCCCACCCAGTTTTTCAAAGGCTTGAACAAATGCCTTTTCAAAACCAACTCCGTAGTCGTTGTTAATAACTACGGTAGAGACCCGCTTGTAACCTTTTTTAATGGCGAGTTCGGCTAAGGCTGGCCCTTGGTAGCTATCCGGGGGAACTGTCCGCGCCCAAAAGCCTTTAAAATCACCTTTTTGTGCCAACTCGGTAAATTTGGGGCTAGTGCTACCAGGAGAAATCAGCATAACTTGATTTTGGGCTGCAATTGATACCGCTGCCGTGGACACGCTGCTAGCAAACGAACCAACTACACCCGCCACTTTATCTACGGTTGCTAGTTTCGTCATCCCGGCTGCACCAACTTTGGGGTCTGTTTGGTCGTCCACCGCTACCAGAGTCACTGGTTGACCATTAACACCATCACAGGCGTTAACTGTTTCCACTAATAAAGGAACAGCTGGGGCCATTTGTTGACCGATAGACGCTAAATCACCTGTGGTTGGCAGTAAAGAGCCTATTTTTAATCCTGTGCCACTGCTAGCTGTGTTATTAGCTGTTGGGCTAGTGGTGCTGTTATTAGTTCCACTTTCACTAGTACCAGTGGTTGTACAAGATGCCATCAAAAACCCAGTTGCTAGGGTAGTTAAACCTAAGGCTAGGGCAACACTAATTTTGGTCATAATCACTTCCACTCCTCTATTCTGTGGGAGCTTGAAAGCAAGATGCAAACTAGATGTTCAAGTTAGCTCAATCTTATATCAAGTCTCCAAAGGTTAAATGATAACATCTACCTTTGGGTGTAGAAGTGATTACCCCTATATTCGTATTCTTTTGCAACACGGGGGATTCTGTGTTGCTATTTGTCTGAAAACGGAGAGGGAGGGATTCGAACCCTCGGTACGGAGTTGCCTGCCGTACAACAGATTAGCAATCTGCCGCTTTCGACCACTCAGCCACCTCTCCACGGTCACGAAAAATAATGTTAGCAGTTATTTCGTGAATAGTCAATAGTCATTAGTCATTGGTCACTTAGTCATGGCTGTGGACTGTGGACTAATGACTAATTTTCATAACACTTGCGATCGCATCCAAGCTATGGGTAGAGTGCATAACTTTTGCAATTGCGGGACATAGGCACGCTGATTAAAGACATTGTAATCGTTGCGTTCAATGACATCTAATATTTGTCCGTACAGCATGGAGGCTGCCCAGACTGGCCAGCGTGCGTCTGGTGCTAAGTAGGTGATACCTTGTTCAGCTTTGGTATAGAACTGTCGCGCCCTTTCGATTTGAAAGCGCATTAACGCCCGCCAACGATCATCGACTACGCCGTTAAAGAAGTCTTGTTCGGTGTAGTTGAATTTTGCTAGGTCTTCTAGGGGAAGATAAATCCGTCCTCGCCTAGCATCTTCACCTACATCCCGCAATATGTTAGTCAGTTGGTTGGCAATTCCCAGAGCGATCGCTTCTTCTGTGGGAATATATGGTGGTTTACGCTGATACCACGGGGCTGTGTTAGCGGTGCTGTCTATTTCCATGACGGCTGTTGACATCAAGCCGACTGTACCAGCAACGCGGTAACAGTAGAGGTATAATTCCTCAAAGGTTTCATAACGACTACGGTATAAGTCCATACGTTGACCGGCAATCATATCCCGAAAGGGCTGAATGTCTAGGTCAAAGCGTTTTAGGGTATCTACCAAAGCTACATCATAGTTTTCTACGGGATGACCCGCAAAAATTGACTCTAGATGTTGCTCCCATAAGTCCAAGGTTTCCGGTGTGGTAATGGCAGCAGCAGGGCCGTCTACTAGTTCATCGGTACGGCGACACCAAGCGTAAATTGCCCAGATAGCTTGACGTTTTGCCGGACTCATCAACAAAGTACCCAAGTAGAAGGTTTTGGCGTACTTGGCTGTGAGATGCCGACAAATTTTGTAGGACTCGTCTACAGAGACCAGCGTTTTCATGCGCGGGGGGGAATCAGGCAGTTGCAGCATTCGTTGCAGGCGGTCGGGTTAGCGTTTGCAGGTTAGAGGCATTAGCCACTGGCAGTGATTCGCAGATCGCCTGCGCTGTTAGCTTACCAGAAAGTACAGCTCCTTCCATACTGCCTAAATAGCGTTGCATGGTGTAACTCCCTGCTAGAAAGAAGTTGGCAATGGGAGTTTTTTGGGAGGGACGGTACTGTTGACGACCAGGGGTCGCTTTGTAAACTGAACGAGGCGTTTTCACTACATGAGATTTCAGCAACTTGGCTGGATTTTCTCCCCCAAAATGGTCGGGGAAGAGTTTTTCTAGTTCTGCAATTGTGGCAGCAACAATTTCCTCATCAGATTTACTAATCCAATCTTTTGCCGGTGCTAGAACTAATTCCAGCATGGAGCGATCAGGATTCGCATATTCACGACAAGTGTTGCTCATATCAGCATAAACGCTGAGGAGGGGCGATCGCGAAAATAATAACTGATCAATATCGGTTAGTTTCCGATCAAACCATAAGTGCAGGTTAATTACTGGTACTCCTTCTAAACCTTCTAGCTTTTGGAAATATTCCATCTGCTGCCAAGGCTTTGGTAGTATCACCTTAGCTACATCTACTGATGTGGCAACAACGTAACAGTCGGCAGTTTCAATGTAATCTGCTGCACCATTAAGTCCTCGGATGACAAAGTGCTTGACAGTGCCATCTTCATTGAGAACAATCTCTTTGATTGGTGCATTGAGACGGACTTCACCACCGCCTGCTGTAATGTGATCTACGATGGGAGCGCATAGCCTTTCAGTGGGTGAACCATCCAAAAATGCTATTTTCGAGCCATATCGTTCTTGCAGAAAGCGATTGAGTGCAGTTAAGAGGATGGTGGCAGAAACTTCATCTGGATTGATAAAGGTCAGTGCTTTAGAAGCAGCGATAAACACATCGGTTGATACTCGCTCATCAATCCCTTGCCTTTCCAACCATTCTAAGAAGCTGTACTTGTCCATCTCCTCAACATACTTTTGACCCCGCACCACGGCTGGAGTTAAGCCTATGGCGAAGCGAAGTTTTTGTCCCCAAGTCAACATATCGTTGTTGCGAAGAATCGACGCAATCACGTTGAAGGGAGAGGGAATATCGGGAACATCAAAACGTGAGTATGTTCCTGGCTTGTCTGGTTGATTAAAAATCAGTGTATGTTCTTTCCACTGGAGTCGGTCTTCAATGCCTAACTCCTTAAGCAACTGGAGCATATTGGGATATGCACCGAAGAAGGCGTGTAATCCAGTTTCATACCAGTCGCCGTCAGAGTCTTTCCACGCCGCGACAAGACCACCCAACACGTCCCGGCTTTCCAAGACAATGGGAGTGTGACCTGCGTCTGTGAGATATTTCGCGCAGGAAAGTCCTGCTAAACCAGCACCCGCGATCGCTACTCGCATTTAAACCTACTGTTTTTCAATATTTCTTAATTGTTTTGCCGTTCTCATTATACGTTGCAATCTGTTACATTTGGCAGTTATGCAAATTTGCGATTCGTTTTGCCAATTTCGCGTACTCAGTAGGAAGCAATCTGGCGGTGCTAATCTAGCTGAAATTGCTCGACATCTGGATTTATACTTAGTTCCTATAATTTCGCAGCAAGTGTTGCCTGGCGTTGACGTTCAACGTCTACGCATTATCTGCGCGTTGACGTTCTTGTTCTGCTTGCTCACAACTCCACAACAACAAGTTGTTACCCGCGAATTCTATCTTACTACTTAAGAATATTTCCACACTCCCACGCTAAAGTGAATTTGCGTATAGTATCTAGCCAGGATGCTGCCTAAGGCTAGGTACTTGATTTTGAATTTTGTAGCAAGATCGCCTAGGATATTTTGAATTATTTATTATGTCAGTTTCACAACAGTTAGAAAGATTTGGCAATCACCTAATTCTGGGTATTTCTGGTACTACTTTAAGTGATGAAGATAAGCGCGCTCTTCATGAATTAAAACCTGTAGGGGTAATCTTTTTTGCAAAAAATTTTCTAGATGGTGTCCCCTATGAGGTGTGGCTGCAAAGTTTTCGGGATTTGCACCATCAAATACACGAATATGCTGGACGTGATTCGATGTTTTTTACATTAGATCATGAAGGTGGAAGGGTCGTTCGCACACCTTTACCAATTACTAGGTTTCCCCATGCTGTGTTGCTGCGATCGCACTCACGGAAAGTAGCTCAAGCTACAGGTATAGAATTAAAATCTTTGGGAATTAATTTATCTTGGGCCCCTGTAGCAGATATTTACTCCAATCCCCAAAATCCGGTGATTGGATTCCGCGCTTTTAGTAATACCCCTGAAGCTACGGTTGAAGCTGTCTGTGAGTATTATCAAGGACTCAAAGCGGCAGGAATTGTCGGTTCTGCCAAACATTTTCCTGGACATGGAGATACTAGTAAAGATTCGCATCTGGAATTACCAATCCTCAATCTCTCTCTTGAAGACTTACGGAGGCGAGAATTAATCCCATTTCAGGCTTTGATTGAGGCACAAATTCCGATTATGATGACGGCTCATATTCTTTTTCCCCAAATAGATCCTGATTGGCCTGCGACACTCTCACCAGCTATTCTCAAAACTATACTGCGTGAAGAATTGGGATTTGGGGGCGTGGTTGTATCTGATGACTTAGATATGAAAGCTATCTCAGATATGTTTACTCAAAAGGGAACGGTGGCGCGAGCATTTAATGCTGGGTGTGATTTATTTATTGTGTCACGTAATATTCATTCATCATCTATGGAACACACTTATCAAATCGCGGCTGATTTTGCGGAGGCTTTAAATCAGGGTAGCTTGGCTGAATCTGTAGTAGAAACTGCTAGAAACAGAATCGAAAAACTATTAGCAACTACGCCTCAATATGATGTAGAAATGCTAGATAAAAATACATTGCTCCAACACGCAGAGTTAGCGATCGCCTGTACTTTTTAGTTGACAATTAAGCCAAAAAATAGCTAATGCTTAACCATTAGCTATTTAAATTAAATTAATCTTACTTAAACAAAAATCAAAACCAAGTGTAACCCAAACTGGCTTTATAAAAGGCAAACAGGTCACGGTTTAAGGTCAACTAACATCAGAGAACGGTGCAAAGATGGATTTCTTCCAATAGACTGAAAGATAATCAAATCTTGGGAGCAGCAGGTTAACTGACTAGGCAATTATCAGATTAATCCTTGTCACAGGTGATTTTGACATTAGTTGTATAGTATTTTTGGTGCTAGTCGGTATTATAGGATTATTAAATGAAACAGCTACTCAACCAAGTTTTTATTAGGCTGATTTTACCTGTGCTGACGGTGATTTTAGCTTCTTCGTTGTTTGCTACCTCTGCATCAGCTACGGGTGTGTATCAGATACCAAATTTGACAGCAGGTGACTCTACCTGGGTTGTAGATCAAGGCGAAGTTATCAGCCGTATCAATGAAGGTCAGATTAGCAGCACCTTCGATGACTTGGCCAAGAAAACTGGTAACGAAGTTAGATTTGTGACCATTCGCCGCTTAGATTATGGAGAAACTCCAGACAGCTTTGCTAAAGCACTGTTTGATCAATGGTTTCCAACTCCAGAAGCCAAAGCCAATCAAACTTTGTTATTTCTGGATACAGTGACTAACGGTACAGCAATTGTTTCTGGGGAGCAAGTTAAATCTCTACTTACAGATGAGATTGCAAAGAGTGTAGCTGAAGAAACATTAGCTGCACCATTGCGAGATGGTAATAAATATAATCAGGCATTTTTGGATGCGAGCGATCGCTTAGTTGCAGTCCTCTCAGGTGAACCTGATCCCGGCCCTCCCCAAATTATCGACAAAGTACAGGTAGAAGGCACTTTCAAAAAAGCCGAAGAAACCGATCAAGGTAACGCCACCGCTTGGGTAGTAGGACTTTTAATCGCGGCCACAATTATTCCAATGGCGACGTACTATATCTATCTGGCAATTCAACCATCGTCAGAAGGGTAAATAAAGTCAAAAGTCAAAAGGCAAAAATAGATTGCTTTTACTTCTGCCTTTTTATTTTTGCCTTATTTTTGCCCTAATCTTGGATATACTCTTGCCCTGTGACTAAAGCCACTTCAGCACGGACAAATTCACGACCTAAATAAGCTGCGTGGTCTAGCTGACTGACAGGACAGGGCTGAGTTTCCTCAAAAATTCGCACACATAACTCCTTTGCAGTTCTACCGCTAAACACTGTTGTGTGGGTGCGTTCCACTTTCCCTTTAGCCGGAATTACTTTTCCTGTTTCTGGATCTATAGCTAAACCACGGTCATCAATGACGTTTGTAAAATGTTTGGCATAGATTAACCCCTCTGATCTATCGACATAGATAATGAAATATCCATAGGGGTCAAGTTCAATGTGACGCTGAGAAAGTCTGTTATCAATTGCTGCCAAATCTTCTAGTATCAAATCCATAATCGATCTCAAAACTAAATTTATGTATTCAGAGTTTTTACACTACATACCAAGTGTAAATCTTTCTCAGCTAACAGTTATCAATCAGCAATTACCAGTTTTATCGATTTTGTTTACTAAAAGGTAACTCTGCATTAATCGCCTCAATTTCCTGCTGTTCTAGTTGGTTCACTTCCCGAATATAGGGAAGTAAAATCTGTGCCAGCCGACCATTATAAAACCTATGCAAACTGTAATTAGCCATAGCAGGAAAGCCACGGCGTTTTTTATGTCGTCCACCTGCACCTGGATCGAATGATTGAATGCCGTTAGCGATCGCCCACTCAATCGGTGCATAATAGCAAGCATCAAAATGTAAGCAATCTATTTCTTGAAAGCTCCCCCAATAGCGTCCATATAATCTATCGCCTTTAAACAGACAAAAAGACATACCCACAGGATGACGTTCATCTTGTTCGCTATAAGCCGGGAAAAATACCACACGCTGGCGATAATTATCGTGTAATTGCTCAAAAAACTGTTTAGTTAAATATTTACTGCCCCACCAGCCAAACTTATCACAGGTGTCAGCATAAAACTGGTACATCAACGGAAACAAACATTTAGAAATATCATCACCAGTTATAGGTTGTAATTTTAACCCAACTTTTTCTACAGCTTTGCGTTCTCGCTTAATATTCCGACGCTGGTTAGCATTAAACACTGCCAAATAATCATCGAAAGATTGAAATCCGTTATTTTCCCAAATATAACTATGGTGTAACCAAGGGGTAAAACCTGTTTGTGTCAACACTGGTCGCCATTCGGGATCTACATAGAGAAAATGACAGCTTGAAATGCGATTTTTGATACAAAAAGCATCAATTTCATGTATCATCATTGCTGTAATTTCTTCCTCATCTTCCCCAGGTGCAATTAAAAAGCGATAGCCTTCCGCGGGGGTAAATGGAGTCATACCCAAAAGTTTCGGGTAATACTGTACACCTATACGTTCCGCTAGCTCTGCCCACTGGTGGTCAAACACAAATTCGCCATAACTATGACCTTTGAGATACAAAACAGCAACAGCAATCAGCGTTCTGTCTCGCCACAGGGTCAAGTGGTTTGGTAGCCAACCAGTTTTCGCTGTAGCACTTTGGGAATTTTCCAGATTATGCAACCAATCCCACTCTAAAAAAGGAGTTTTGAGTGGTAAAGCTAAAGCATCCCAAGCATCTTGGGGTACTTCGGCAATCTTGTTGATCCAAACGCTAGAATAACGCGGCTTGAGTTGTTCTACCATTGTTGGGGAATGGGGAATAGGGAATGGGGAATAAGGAATGGGGAATGGGGGAGAAGGTAGATTTACCCCAATGCCCAATCAATAGCGTAATCTAATCTACGTTATCGTTGCAGGCGATAATGGAGAAAAACTTCTTGGTCAATGGTTTTCACTTCTAGAAGTTGCAACCGAGGAGCTAATTGTGACATGAATCCTTGTCCATCCACTGGTGTGGGTGCAGTCTGACCGCCTAAAATTAATGGACAAATAGTCAGCCATAATTCATCGATTAAATCTGACTCCAGCATAGAAGCTACTAATGCTCCTCCACCCAAAACTGCCAAGCGTGTTATATGTAAAGAAGCTAATTGTCGTAAAGCGGCGATGAAGTCAATTTTTTCTGTTGGTGTTGTAAAAACTAAAATCTGGTCAAAATCTGGTTTATCTTGCCAAATTTGTGCGCCTGTTGTCGTTGTCAGTAACCAGCGTTTGATTGATTGCTGAAAAAACCGAATTTCCGGATTGATTTGACCAGAGTGTGTAGTAACTATATGAATCGGCTGGGTAGGTTTGCCCTCTTGCTGTCGATGTTTTAGGAGCGTCGGCTGTGATATGGTCATTGTTGTACCGTAAGCACGAAGTGTGCCTGCACCCAACAATACAGCGTCAGCAGCAGCAATCTGTTGTTCTAAGTGTGTTCTATCTGTATTTGAGCCAAATCGGGCAGGAGATCGCTGAAAATCTGTTATTTTGCCATCTGCACTCATGGCTAAAACTACTGTCGTATGCGGACGATGTTGCACCATTGGGTTGGGTTGCTGGTGGAGTTATTTGACTTACTAGTACATGATGGCAGAAATCAAAATATCATATCCCTACCGAGTAGGAAACTACAGCATCATTGCACGGTTCATTAAAAATAAAGTTTTCACTGTTGATTTGAAATTCTCCCCGGCGATACTTGATTAATATGCAGCACAAGTCCATCTCACATCTACCCACTACAATTTTTGGTATAGCACATTGCTTTTTAGGGATTCAATCTTTGATAACTTTGGGGGCTGATTACAAATTGTGGATAAATTCATAAAATGTCTCCTTTAGTTAGTTTATTTGCATATCTGGGCTGTTGTGGTTTTGCAGTTGTGAAGTGAGACGCTCGATGGCTAATCCCCGTCAATCATCCTTTAGACGTATTTTAGTAACAAGAATTTTGTTGCTGTTTGTGCCTGTTTTATTTATTGGACAAATAGCAGCGTTGAATAAGGCACGTTCTAGTTTGTTGAGAACTGCGCGTCAAAATTTGACAGATAGTGCTGTACTCAAAGGGGAGAAAATTGTCAATGCGATCGCTAATTTGAAAACGAGTTTATTAATTGCTAGTCGTACGACAGTTGTGCATTCGGGATCGCCAAAGGAAATTCAAGCATTTCTCACCCAATTGACGCAACAATTACCTAAATACGTCGAGTGCTTGCAATTAACTAATGTGCAGAGTGGTGATGTTGTTGCTAGTAGCTGCGGTAATCAAGCGATCGCCAAAATTACGTTACCTTTTCCCAGTGATGGGGTAGAAATCAGAACCGTTCCACCACCAAAGCCAGGAACTACTAGCACCAGAAATCCGCGTCAACAATTAGAGTTAGTCCTCTCTACACCTGTTGACAATGGTTCTGGTGAATTACGGTATGCGTTGAGTTTGCAATCAGCATTATATGAACAAACGAAACCTCAAGCCGGTTCACTCTCAGGTTCAACCCTAGTGATTGCTGAAGATGGGACGATATTAGCGCACCCCTTAGCCGACTTAGTAGGAAGCAATATTAGAGAACATCCAGATGCGCCCCAACTCAAAAGCATTGTCAAAAATGCGATCGCTGGCAAAAACGAGTCCATCAACTTCTATTTTCGTGATGGTAAAGAGTTAGTTGCCGGTTATACGGCTATTAATGACCCTATCACTACACAAAAACCACGAAAATGGGTAGTTCTAGCAGTTACAACCGTAGATAATGCCCTATTAGGTTTAGAAGAAATCAAACTGATTTTGATTGTTTTAACCGTGGGCTTAATTGGTGCTAGCTTATTGGCATCGTTGTATTTAGCTCCCTACTTAGCTAGTCCCGTCGAAGCATTACGAGACTACGCCTTAAATATTCACAGTCATCACGCAGCAAATCCAGTCCCGCATAACTTCCAAATTCGTGAGTTTAATCAGCTATCACAAGCCCTAGACCAAATGGTTTATCGGCTCAAAGCTTGGTCGGAAGAGATAGAAACTGCTTGGAAAGAAGCCAAAACTGCCAATCAAATTAAAAGTCAATTCTTAGCCACAACTTCTCACGAATTACGCAATCCTCTGAATATCATCATCAACTCCATACGCTTTGTTAAAGATGATATGTGTGACAGTCGGGAAGAAGAACTCGAATTTCTAGAACGTGCTGATGAAACAGCTATTCACCTCCTAGGAATTATCAACGATTTACTAGATATTTCCCGAATTGAAGCAGGTAAACTTTCTGTAGTTACAGAACCACTAGATTTTAGACAAATCTTGCTGGAAGTGATCAATTTACAATCAGTCAACGTTCAACACAAAGGTTTGCAGCTAAAAACCAATTTAGGGACTGAACCCATTCCAGTCAAAGCAGATGCGGCAAAACTCAAACAAGTATTAATCAATATTATCGGCAACGCTACTAAGTTTACTGACGCAGGTGGGATCACCATTTCGACATCTTTGCATTACAGTTGTGGTCAATCTCAAGTTACTGTCGCTATCACAGATACAGGTTTGGGAATTGAACCATCTCAACAACAAAAACTATTTCGTCCCTATGTGATGGTGGACGGTAACAACACGCGCAAATGTGAAGGTACAGGCTTGGGTCTAGCAATTTCCCGTAACTTAATTGAACTTATGGGAGGTACGATCACACTAGCAAGTGCGGGTCTGAATCAAGGCACTACAGTGAAAATTACTTTACCTATAATTGAGAGAGCAAAACTGACACCAATAGCAGAGGAAAATTCAGAAACTCTAGAAGTTACTTGTGAAACTTCTTATGCTCCACACACAGAACCAACTCTGCTTCATGGAAATGGGGTGTATAAACCTAATCAATCTCAATTAACTCCTCAACCTGTTCAAAAGTAAAACTGAAGGGAATTGAGGGGTGAAATTTGAACGAAAAGTGGTGCGGAGGTATGCAGGGATATGGTCAAAGATTTTAGAGGGAAATTGATTGACCTCCTTGATTGAGAGAAGTTGTGAGTGCAAAGAGAATTTTGACTAGCTCTGTACCTACCCAACCTGATGAAATTTCGGGTGGGGTATTTTTCAGGATAGAGGTGACAAAAGTGCTGCACACTCTCTTTAAGGGTTCTCCTTTCTCTAATTCCACTACCTCTTGGTTTTGATTTACTGGTAAAAATAGATTTTCTTGACGTTCAAATTCACCATGTAGCAGAGTTAAGGGTGATGATGGTGACATTTCATCAAATACTAAAGTACCAAGACTACCTACGACGGCTAACCGACGTTGCTT
The DNA here is from genome assembly GCA_015296085.1 of Trichormus sp. M33_DOE_039. Lineage (GTDB taxonomy): Bacteria > Cyanobacteriota > Cyanobacteriia > Cyanobacteriales > Nostocaceae > Trichormus. Next base: position 45,882 of record DVDT01000108.1, read on the forward strand.
ATCAGGGTTTAACCAGCACAAATGAATATAGGCTTGAAAACCATCTGGGTATGTGAGTGTTGCCCAGACTAAATCAGCTAAACCTGATGGGAAGTGGTTGATTTCTTTATTTCCTTCACCTTGTAGCCACACCTTACCCGTAGCCTGTACGCTGGTGGGGATTTGACCTAACCAGTTGTTGAAAATAGCAATATCATGAATGGCTAAATCCCACAGTGCATCAACATCTTGGCGGACAGGGCCTAAATGGGTACGTGCTGCATAGCCATAACGTAAATCACCTAATTTACCTGCTCGTACTACAGCTTTCGCTCCCTCAACAGCTGGGTGGAATAAATAGGTGTGGTCAACCATGAGTATTAATTGTTTCTGCTCTGCCAATTGGCAAAGTTCCCGACATTCTACAGGGTCGAGAGTTAAGGGTTTTTCTACTAAAACGTGACAACCCCAATTGAGAGCGTCTTGAACTAGAGCATAATGGGTAGTTGCAGGAGTGGCGATCGCTACTGCTGTTAATCCTGGTAATTGCTGTAAATCTTGCCAATGTGTAGTAAATAAGACATTTTCATCTAAATTAAACTGCTGCTTCACTACCGCCAATCTATCTGCGTGCGGATCTACTACCGCCACGACATTTACTTGAGGTAGTGCTAAAAAATTCCGCAGTAGATGCACTCCCCAACGTCCAACCCCAATAACAGCAATGTCAATCATTAGTCATTAGTCATTATTTGGTACAGACGCGATTCATCACGTCTGTACAATGTTCATGGGTAAACTATCAAACGTCAACCCCTGAAACGGAATTCAAAATTGAAAATTTAGCTAATCACAGAAACACTGTTTTTTCGCCTACACCCCTATACCCTTACACCCCTACACCCCTATACCCTTACACCCCTACACCCTAATTCAAACAGTATCTTCCTGGGGGCTAACTGCTAAAAATGCTACTTTAGCAGCTGCTTGTTCGGCGGCTTTGATGGAGCGTCCTTTGCCTTCACCTAGTTTCTTATCATACAACCAGACTTCTGCCATAAAGCGTTCTTGAGTGCGGTTAGCTTGATTAACTTCCACAACTCGATATTCTGGTAAAACTTTGAATTGGGCTTGTGTCCACTCTTGGAGAGCGGCTTTGTAGTTAAGTCTGGCGGGGTCAAGGCGAATTTCTGCTGCTAGTTGGCGAAAATGGGGGTCTAGCCAGGGTCGAATCAATTCTAAATTATTGGTGCTGAGGTAAAGCGCACCTAAAACAGCTTCAAAAGCATCTGCTAGTCGTGATTCTTGACCAACTTTATCACTGGTGGCACTACCAGCAACCAGTAAATGTAACTCTAGACCATATTCTCTCGCTAATTGGGCGAGGATGCGATCGCTCACCAACACAGAACGAATCGCCGCAAAATCTCCCACTTGGCCATCAGGATAAGTTTCCCACAAAACCACCGCCGCTGCTAATCGCACCACTGCATCACCAACAAACTCTAGTTGTTCATAATTAGCTGAATCGGAAACTGTAGGATGAGTTAAAGCTAAGTCTAACAATTGCCACTTAATTGGCGCAGTAGTTGGCAAACCCAACTTTCTGATTAAACTTTCAAGTTGTCGCTGACGGCGTGGATAAACAAGGCTCATTAGTTATTAGTCGATAGTCAATAGTCAACAGTCGATAGTCAATAGTCAATGGTCATGGATTGATATTTCACAGTTATGAGTTGTGAATCATGGTGTTGTATGGCAAATGGGATGATGTTGATGGGAATTATTCCCAACTTATGCCATAAACATCATCCCTTGATTTCACAACACATCTAGTCATGAATCAACAGTTGATAGTCGTTTCTGTTTCTATAGACTATGGACTATTGACTAATGACGATTGACCATTGACTAAAAGAGGAGAGAGTCGGTAGTAAGCCGGGTTCTGTTCTCTATGTAGATTGCTCTACATGAGGGCGGTTATCTATCTGGGACGTTTGTTACCAAACGCCTCTAGCGGCTCTTTTACAGCGGAACTGGTAAAAGACCAACCATAGTTCCTACGGCCTTGCTCCCAACCGGGGTTTACCGAGCCAACGCCTCTCGACGTTGCTGGTGCGCTCTTACCACACCTTTGCACCCTTACCAGAGATTGGGGATTGGGGATTGGGGATTAGGGTTTGGGCAATTTCTTATCCAGTACCCAGTCCCAGTCCCTAGTCTTTCACCCTGGCGGTATTTTTCTGTGGCACTATCCTCACGATCGCTCGCACTGGACGTTATCCAGCAAGTCTGGTCTTTGGGGAGTCCGGACTTTCCTCAAACCAGTGTTCACTGATCTGCAACCGCCTACGCCTACTCTCTCCCTAGTTACAGTTTAATCTCGGATGATAGCATCTGTGCTGTTTAGTTATTTCTTTTTATTCCAGGGTAAGGCGTAAGTCCACGGTAATTTTCTGACGGTGAAGGGACAATCAATAATGCAGATGGGGGGATATTCTGCACCAGGAGCTAAACCCGCTCTGATTTCGGATAGGCGGAGAACAAGTTGTAGCGAAAATCCTAACTCTTTACCTCTATTCATGAAGTCGCTATACATTTTTTTCTGTGGTGGCCCACCTTTTTGTAAACCACTGATATTCAGTAGTGGTTTTTTCACTGTATAAATACCAGTATCTTTATCGCGCTCAAATAAATCTTCGGCAGTGATTGTCTCTGTCAATGTCTTTTTGGGAACAATTAAACTCGGACTTTGGGATATAGCTAAATCACGGGTTAAGTCTGGTGATTTTCTGATGACTCGGCATGATTTATTATTGATGATTAAAGAGCTATTGTCCCAGTCTACATAGATTGCTAAATCATCAGATTTATTCTCAACTGTCATTGACAGTTCTTTGAGTTCGTCTATTGGCTCTGAGGGTTTCAATTTAAAATTAACGCTAATTTTGTCTGCTAGACCTTGCTCTTTAAGTTTCTCATCTACATCTCCCTTTTTAAACTCATATTTAATGCGATCATCGATGGATTCAACCATTAAATTAAAGACGTAAGCAACACCGATAATATAAATAGTTAATACCACTAAATTTTGGTCGTTAGTTGTAGCCATAATTGATAATTCCTATTTTCTATAATATTTTTTCTATGGAAAAAATTACCTCCTGAGTGGAAAGTGCTGTTAGTGGAGTGGGGGGTGAGCAGTGTGCTGAATAAAATCCTAGTCCCCAATCCTCAGTTCCTCCTTTACTCACGCTTAATGCTTGTAGAATTTTCTAGCCAACCCCGCCGCCAGAATAAAAATAATAAACCAAAACCAATTAATCCCATGACTGCTAGACAAAGTGGATAACCCCAATACCAATTCAGTTCCGGCATATTATATGGTGATTTGTCGGTATTGAAATTCATACCATAGATACCTGCAATAAAAGTTAGGGGAATAAAGATGGACGAAACTACTGTGAGTAGTTTCATGACTTCATTCATTTTGTTACCGACAGCTGAGAGGTACACATCCATCAAGCCAGATGCTAGCTCTCGGTAAGTTTCTACCATATCCATCACTTGGACTGCGTGGTCGTAGCAATCTCTTAAATAAATTTGTACTTCTTCACTAATTAAGTCACTGCGATCGCGTATTAAAGCATTAATTGCATCCCGTTGTGGCCAGATAGCACGGCGTAGTTGCAGTAATTCTCGCCGCAGTTGATAAATTTTCTGTAGGGTTTTGCGGGTAGGTTTGGCTATAACTTCTTCCTCTAAATCTTCTAGTTGTTCCCCGTAAAGCTCCAAAACGGGGAAAAAACCATCAACAATAGCATCTAGTAAAGCATAAGCTAAATAATCTGCTCCTTGCCGACGAATAGTCCCTTTACCTTTTTCAATTCTTAACCTTACCCCCTCAAAACAATCATGTTCTGGTTCTTCTTGGACGGTTAGTAGGTAGTGTTTCCCTAAAATTAAACTTACTTGTTCACTGTAAAAACCGTATGTTCTTTCTTTCGGAACTACCATCCGTGCAATAAATAGTAGCTGGTCGTCATAGTCTTCAACCTTAGGACGCTCAGATACATTGACCACGTCTTCTAAAACCAGAAGAGGTAATTCAAAAACTTGCCCCATTTGTTCTAAGATTTCTTGATTACCTAAACCCTGAACATCTACCCAAGAAACAGATTCTTGGTCGAGATAGGGAATACATTCTTCTGGGGTAGCTACTTGTTGGCGAATAAAATTAGTGTGGTTGTAGTCAATCAAAAAAATCGTTGGTGGTGGAGCATCTGCATCAATGATGATTGTTCCTGGTACAGTACCTGGGTAGTGATAAAATTCATCTCTACGTGGTTTGGCGGACTCTTGGTGACGCAGTTTTTTGAGCATTCTGACCATGTAGTATCATCCGTTTGCATTTAGAAGATTTTTAAACATCTTCATTTTCGACAGGAAAACGGAAATTAACAACCCAAAATTTCAGGTTAGTTGCAGCTTACTCTCTAGAAGTCTATCTTGAAAGCTCAGTAACGGTACGGAAACCACTTAGCAATTACCTGTCTGTTTCAGAAATTTAGCGTTTTAATTTCTTCGCCAGGAGACAAAAACCCAATAATATGGCATAGTCAGCACTAAAACACTTTTTCATCCCATCCTCGTGTCTGGAGAAGAAAAACAATGCGTAAGTCATATATATTAAGAAAGAACCAGACAAGCACAACCCACTTAGAGGATGTTTAAAAAGTCGAAAAGTATACCAATAACTCCTCTCCCAACCTCTATCCGCGTGAGGGCTACAGTGTACACACAAGTCTAATAACCTAGCCCGACAACGTTTTGATCCCCCCTAACCCCCCTTAAAAAAGGGGGAACAAGAATCAAATTCCCCTTTTTTAATGGGATCTACTGCGTTGGGGAGACACTGCGTTGGGCGGCTTTGCCGACTTGTAGCAAGTGTCGTCGGGTTTCCCGGCTTAAAGCAAGTGGCGTGGATTTAGGGGGATCAAAACGATACGGGGTAAGGTGATCAGACTTGTGTGTACACCGTAGCCGAAACAGAGAGAGGCTTTGAAACACCCATTCCCTCGTAGGGAAGGGGGGCTAGGGGTAGGGCTAATTCATGTTCTACAGAGAAAAATCAGACTCCTAATTTCTGCGTAGCCTACTTAGCGAAACAAAATAATCAAGGAACAAAAGTATTGGATTCCTAAATTTTCTCTGGCTACAAAGA
>DVDT01000073.1 GCA_015296085.1 Trichormus sp. M33_DOE_039
GGAGATTGCCTCTACATCCAGATTAGTTGATAATGCAGAAACAGATTCAATTGTTGCTGGTGTTTCTAGCTGTGGTTGAGTAGCGATCGCCTGTTCATCAGTACTGATGGATAAAGTAGAAACAGGTTCAATTGTTGCTGATGTTTCTAGCTGTGGTTGAGTGGAGATAGCCTGTTCATCAGTTCTGATGGACAAAGTAGAAACAGGTTCAATTGTTGCTGGTGTTTCTAACTTTGGTTGAGTAGCGATCGCTTGTACATCAGTGCTGGTGGATGAAGTAGAAACAGGTTCAATTGCTGCTGGTGTTTCTAACTTTGCTTGAGTGGAGATTGCCTCTACATCCAGATTAGTTGATAATGCAGAAACAGATTCAATTGTTGCTGGTGTTTCTAGCTGTGGTTGAGTAGCGATCGCCTGTTCATCAGTACTGATGGATAAAGTAGAAACAGGTTCAACTTCTGCTGATGTTTCTAACTTTGGTTGAGTAGCGATCGCCTGTTCATCAATGTTAGTTGACGATGTAAAAACAGGCTGAATTGCTGCTAGTTTTTCTAATTGTAACTGACCAGGAACAGCATCTTTATCTAACTTACTTGGCGACGCGTTTAGTTCTGTGTCTGTATTAGAGTTATAATTTATATTGTTGCTAAAATTAGTTACATTTTTTAGCATATATTGTGCTATATATTCATCAAAATATAACTGATCTTCTTGACTTGAAAATAATGGCAACAAAAATTTTTTTGATAGGAATTTCTGTCCTAAAGGGCTTAATGTATGACCCAAAGGAGGTAGTGTTTTTAGTAATTTAAATTTCTGCCCAATATTATATTTATTAAGTAAATATCTTTTATAATTCAAGGGATTAAATGGCATAATTTTTACTTTAATAACGAGAATTGATATTATTAACTGCCAATCAAATCAAAAGCTATGATTTCAGCAGAATATTAGGTGATAAAATAACCAGAACTATGACGTTTGCTGAGATTGATTGCACCTCCACCATCTGATTTAGCAATTTTTATTCCCTCATAAGTTAGGGTCAGTTCTTCAAGAGCTACACTATTACCAGAAGTTTGTAATGCTGGTGCTTTCCAACCAACAGGAACAGCAGCAATTAGTGTCCAGCACTGCATAGTTTCTCCTGCTTGGTTAAAAAGTAGAATATTTACGTTACGGCGTTGTATTTTGGTTTGATTTATCCACTCCCAGAATGCCATATCATCTGTTATCCCTCGCTTGAGAATAATATCAGAAAACTTTGGTTGGCCTAGTATGACTCTTTGTTGTTGATTAACACCGCCTTCAAAAAACACTTCTTTATTAATTGTGACTCCCATACCAGAACATTCACTAAAAGAAGCACTGACATTACTTTGCATCTCTACATAAAAACGATTAGCCGTTACGTAGTTTAATTCGTAATTAGTGCTATTATTTCTGACCATGATTATTGCATCCTATAATTTCTAGAGCGATCGCACTGGATTCGCAAATCTTGCAACATTAATTCATAAACTTGATTACTTAGCTTTTGCAGCAATAATCTTTCTTGCAAAATTTGATTTGCTAAATGAGTAATTTCAGAATCTTTATTCATAATTATTGTTTAATTACTGTCTTAATTGCCCTCTGGAACAAGTCCAGCTTCACGCAGTAAATCTTGCCCTTCATCAGTTTTAAGTACTTCAACAAACTTAGATGCAGCTAAAGAAGATTGAGACCTTTTTGAACTAATGGGATAGACTACTGTCACAGCATAACTAAGGGGATAAAGTTTGTTAGCAAAAACCTGAGGATTTGGATGATAACTACCCTTGTCATTGCATAGATCAGTTTTTGAGTTGATATCCTTACCGTTATTTTGAATTAAAGTTTGTACTTCTTTTCCAGGCTGACCTAGACTTAAAGGATAAACTGAACATTGACCAAACACTTTACTCAACAATCCAAATCCAATCCCAGCATTAATATTATTTTCAAAATCGCCTAGTATTCGGCTTCCTAGGGTGTCTCGTGTTTCTTGTCGAGTAATATATCCGCTAGCAATTAGTTCTTCAAAAATTTGAGCTTCTTCTGGGTAATCTTTAAATACTACTTCTTTAAAGTGATTAACTACATCTATTTCTTGCGGTATATAGAGTTTTACTGGTAAGTTTGGTAATCGTTGATCTATTTCTTGCCAGTTAGTTATTTTATTAGTATATAGTTTTCGCAATTGTTCAAAAGTAATTTTGCCATTTAAAGCTTCAGTAATACTTCCCTTTCTCTGGGAATCACTAAAAGGTACAAATATTACTATGCCATCATAAGCAATAGTTTGATATTTAAAATCTTTGCTATCGAATTCATTATGCTGATTACTTCCTAAATTTTTAATTAAAAAATCAACTTCTTTATTTTGTAATTTTGTTAATGCTTGTTCGATGGATACCTCACGCTTATAAGTCAGCCTTAATCTCATACCACGTTCTTGAAGCTCTTCTTTAAATGTTTTACCGAAAGCTACTAAACTAGTACGATTAATTCGCTTATTCTTGTCTATATAATATAAGGAATCCCATGTCCCTTCAGACCTTAATGCTGTGTAAGTAAAGCTGCCATTTGGTATATTATCTATATCTGTTATTTGAGAGTATTGATTAATATTTGGATTTATCACAAATTTTTCTCTATTTTTTCTCATAACCAGTAAATATACAGATATAAAACTAATAGTGCCAAATGTAATACCCAATAGAATAAACTTCAAGAAGCGTGAAATATTGATGATATATTTTTCTTTTATATCATCAATTAATGGCTCATCTTGCTCTTGAGAAGATGATGGTATGTAAGGTAACGCCAACAGAAATTGACGAGCTTGTTCTGCATTAGAGAAGGAAGATTCAATCCCTAAAAGACGTAAAATAAATAACTTTAAAGCTTCATCTTTCTCGTTTAACCAACATTGCTCATTCTGTAGAGTAATTAACGGATATATTTTAGATATTTCTCGTCCTATTAACAAAGAATAGCTAATATATCCTAGGTCTTGTAAATCTTCTAAAAATGAATGTTCTCTTCGTGGGATACTATGTGGTTGAAATAAGTCTTGCCAAAGGGCTAAATCCTGTAAATAAATCAGAAATTGTGGAGTCTCTACTAACGAATTTTGTTCATTCACGACAATTAGTAGTGTATCAAGAGAAAGATTTCCATGAGGTAAACCATAATGTACTTCACCATTTGGTAAACGTACTCTTTGGTTGTGGAGAAACCACAGAGTTTGTAATACTTGTTTTAAAAATTCACGTACCTGTTGAGAATTCATAGGATTGTTTTCCAGATACTCCCTGAGGGTGATGCTCTTATCAACAGGTTCATTAATCAGATAACAACGCCTCTCATCTCGTGGCGCGATCGCATCCCAAGGAACTAGCAAGCGGAAATCTTGTCCACCCCCATTCTTGAGGTTGATACTAGTTAATTCTTCAAAACTCTCCTTGCACTGTCTAGCTTCTTTTTGATTAAATTCTGCGTCAGGTATTAAGTATTCTTTAATTAAAACAGGTTTATTATTAGCAACTTGAATACCCTGATAAAAACGTACTCTATTTAATTTGTTGCTGACATTATGACTAATAATTCGGTATCTTCCTCTTCTGCCCCGGATCTCATCATTTATTTGCAGAGGTGGAGTTTCAATTTGAACGTTTTGTTTTGAAGCTAATGGTGGAATAGTTTGACTTGCTACTCCAGTATAAAAATTATTTAAATCACTAGTAAATTCATTTATATCATTTACTTGCCGAGAGTCTATAATAGTCGCTCTAGGAGAATAACCTAGTAATACTTTATTTTCTTCATTTGTATCTTTTTTGTTAACAGGAATCTCTATTTTTTCGTATTCTTCTTTGAATCGTCGCTGCATGATCATAGAAGCATTAGCGACTGGATAACGAATATAGTTAGTAATCTCCCTAGCTTTAAGACTAATTGAGTTCACTAGCTCACTTAATTTCATTAGTCTTACTCTCCTTTACAATATATTGATTGGCTGTTATTTGTTAGTTAGATGATTTAACAAATAACAGCTAAATTTAAAGCTTAGTTTTCCATGTTTAAGGCTTCAGAGATAAAGCTGATCATTTCTGTCTCTTCAGCTTCATCTTGCTCTAATTCATTGATACGACGATAAAAATGATATAAATAATTGAGGTCAGCCGCAAAAAGACCTTCAATTATTGTCGGATTCACTTCTTCTAATGCTCCTAAACAAGTAATAACACGAGAAAGAATAATTACAGTAGAATATGCCGGATTTGATTGAACACGAGGGTCACGTAAGGGAGTAATTTCATCCATTGCTTTAGCTAAACGCATTACCCCAATGCGATGTAAATTACCATCGTTATCAAGATATCCTTTAGGTAAAGTAAACTCAAACTCTGTTTGTAACATATAAATTCACTTTTCACGTGTGAACATTTCAACTGCTATTTCCATTTCTTCTATTTCCAATTCCGCGCTATGGGAAATGAGATCAGTAGCTTTATAACTAACTGGCCAAGCACCACGGAACTGAAATCTTGCTTGTTCTTGACCCGCTTGATTGTAAATAGTCAAAGAACCATCACGAAGTTGCTTCGCCCAATTTCCTTTCTGAACTTCTTCAAACCATTTCCACAAAGTTACAGATTGAGTCATCCCACGACTCAAAATAATATTGTTAGCTTTGATATTTCCGGGTACTTTAGTACGCACCATTAGACCTGATTTAGCCTGACCCCATCGTAAAGGAGTAACTTCACAAACTTCTATAACATCTAGGCTACTTTTAAACCCTTTACATTCTAAAAAATAAGCATCTACTGGTTCAGAACTACCATCCAGTTTCAACTCAATATAAAAACGTGAATTTGTGAGTATTTCAGGGAAGTTTTGAATTAAGTTTGACATTTAACCCCCAAAGTAAGGAAGTAGGAATTAACAAACAGCAAAAATTCAAAGTTGCTTCTGACTTCTCATTTCCTACTCCCTAAGTTCGTTAACAATTACTGCACTCTTTTGATGCCTTCATGCACTAAGGTAATAGTTTCATTTGCTACGTCATTAGAACTTGCTTCCAGCTTTGGCCCTTCATATTTTGTAGGATAAGCATTTTGTAATTCCCAACGAGCTTTCATTGAACCTGCTTGGTCATATACAGTGATAGAAGAAGCTTTACGATTTGATTGCCACTGTGATTGACCACCATCATTCTTATTACACTGTTCGTACCACTTATAAAGGTCTGTATTAGTAGTTGCTACAACTTTTACGGTAACTGGAGTAAACTTGACACGAGTAGGAGCAGCCTGACGTAAGTTAATCGCACTTTTGCCTGAGCCTAATACTTTATCACCTCCTGCAGCTGGGTTTTCAGCACTTAAACCGGCAACTTCTAGAATTTGTTTATCTGTTAAACCATCGGCCTCAAAGTAAAACCTACAACTGACTAATAATTCATCTGTTGCTGTTGCCATAATTCAACTCCAAAGTTCTAATTTTGAATTGCAAATTGTTTTATTTGTCATTAGTCAAACCCTTGCGAATGACTAATGAATCTACTTGCCATGAGTGCTTTTATTCTTCGTCTTGACTAGTCCATTGACTGATACGGAAGACAACAAATTCGGCTGGTCGGACTGGGCAAACTCCAACTTCTATATACAACCGACCCAAAATCATCGTGTCAGGCGTGTTAATTGTCTCATCACATTTAACATAGAATGCTTGTTCAGGGGTAGCACCAAATAATGCACCTTCTCGCCAAATACGTTCTAAGAAGTTGTTAACGGTACGACGTACTCTCGCCCATAAGTCTGCATCGTTTGGCTCGAACACAACCCATTGAGTCCCAAGTTCGATAGATTTTTCGATATAGCTCATCAGACGGCGGACGCTGATATAACGCCACTCGGTTTTTTCTGGTTCTACCAAAGTTCTAGCACCCCAAACTTTAATCCCTCGGTTGGGGAAGGTTCGGATACAGTTAATTCCTTGAGGGTTCAATAATTCTTGTTCACGGAAGTTGCAGTCGTAAGATAAACCGATAACACCACGAGGAGTTTCGTTCGCTGGTGCTTTGTAGACACCTCTAGTTTCATCGGTGCGTGACCAAATACCCATCATGTGACCACAAGGAGGAACAAGAATGGGTTTGCCATTTTTGCGAGGATTGGGAACTTGCAACCAAGGATAGTACAAAGCCGCAAACATAGAACGACGTTGAAAGTCATTCAACAGCCAATCACTTACCTGTTGCGGCTTTAATTTGTCAGGCGGCGTATCTAAAACTACCATCCGGTTTGGGGGATTGGGTGCGGAGTTTTCGCACAAGCCAATCATCAGTTCCATAATGCCGTGGATTTGGTCTTCGTCCAACAAATCGGCTTGGTAGGCTCGCATCAAGTCAGGACAAGCAATAATCGTGACCTCATCAATTTCAAATAGCCCTTGAATACCTCTACGATCATTGCGATCGCCTTGCACATATCGCGCTAAATTTTGTTGAGTAGGTAAAATTGGCGGTGGGCTAACTTCAAATTGACCATCTAGCGGACGACGAACTAACGGCAGTCCTTTTTGTGTTAAGTCTACAACATTAACATATTGAGATTGTTGTAATGCCGTTACTACGTATATTCCCACTTCTGATTGGACATTGCGATCCATTGTCAGGTTGTCAAACTTTTCCAGCTGTTCACCATTGCGCTTAACCGCCACTGAAAAAAACTCCGCAGGTACTGGTGCAAGAGCATTTGGGTCAGAGGGCGTGCTGGTTCTAGGCTCACTTGGCGAAATTTCGACATTAACTGAACCCTGCTCAACTTCTTCTGGTTTGAGACTAAATAGCAGAGAATCACGCTTACTATTTGTCTTGAGTGTCAATGCAGTTGAGTCTGGGCCAGGTTGAGTAGTTTCTTCAGCTGGTTTTGGTAATTGAGTACCAATACTAACTACCCAACAACGAGCGCCCCCATTTAAAAACCAGCCGTTAACAGCAAAAGGTAAATAAGCATCGAAGTCTGTATAGCCGTCAGAATTTTCTTTAGCAAAATATTCTTGATACTGATTCCAACTAGTAACCAACATCGGCTTACCGATTTCAGCACCATTGCGTATTGCTTCACTAAAACCAACAAAGGCTGCAATGTTGGTTTGTACCCCTTCTATCGGGCGACTACCACGATCAATTTCTTCGACGTATACACCAGGGGCAAAGTAATCGAGTCTTGCCATATAGGGTCTTCCTTAAATGGAGTTATGCAGGTAGTGCAGATTGCATTTTATTGATGTAATAACAGACCATACCCAAAATTCCCGTTGGAAATTTTTATTTCCAATCTATCAATAGCCTGATTATTACTACTGCAAGGGTAATAGTTTTATGTAAAATTGACTTATGCAGTTATCTTAGTAATCAATATTTTACTTTTTATAAAGATAAATATATAACGCCTGATTTATATGTAATTAACCCTGTTGTGTCACTATAGCGGTAGGAACTTCAATCCATTGTTTATAGGCTACTCCCCCAATTTTTATCTTCCTGGCTCACCCTGAATTTTATTTTTCCTTCGCCTAAAGTGGTACAACAGGGTTAGGTAAGTTTTGCCAATTGCATCAATTTTTTAGTTGATAGAGAATTCCATTGAATATCTCTCGCTTTGTTCAGTTGGTCGGTCGAGTCTGCTTCTTGGTCGGTAAAATATCTTGCAATAAGGGTTCAAAAATCTCCCATTCTGCATCAGTGAGGTTGCTGGAATACTCCATTAGCATTGGATTGTAGGTAGATGCTCACGAGTAACTTCATTCAAAACCTCATAAGATGTCAAACGGGTTCTATATACGTATTGCCAAAATTAACTATAAATTGCCTTTTTGGGATATAAATTTGCCGTTTTTGGATAGAGTTGACATCTTAAAAAAGAGTACGATTTATATATTTCAATCAAACTGCAATTGCAATTGCTGCCCAGAGAATATCACATCCTAATCTGTAACTCTAACGATGACATCAAAATTTCAGCTTGTTCCCAACCAAAGCTCCCCACTCCAAAGATTACTCAACTACGGACAAAACTATCGTGAACAAATTTATCAAGCCTCTACTTATTCTGTAATTAATACTATTTTAGATTTAGCACCACCTTGGTTAGTTGGTATTGCTGTAGATATATTAGTCCAAGAACAAGATTCCTTGATCGCTAAATTTGGTATTAAAGATGTATTATGGCAATTTGCTCTACTTTCATTAATCACCGTTATTGTTTGGATATTTGAATCACTTTCTCAGTACGCTTATGATAGACTTTGGCGAAATGTCGCTCAAAATATCCAGCATAGTTTACGTTTAGATGCTTATGATCACTTACAACAATTAGAATCAGCTTATTTTGAAGACAGCAGTACAGGCGGTTTGATGTCAATTCTCAGCGATGATATCAACCAACTCGAAGACTTTTTGAATGGGGGAGCGAATGAAATTATTCAAGTGACAACTTCATTGCTAATTTTAATTGGTGGCACGTTCTTCATTCTACCTATCAACATTACTCTAGCAGCAATGTTGCCTATGCCGTTTATTCTTTGGGGTTCATTGGTATATCAAAAACGGCTTGAACCTCGTTATGCTGATGTCAGAGAAAAAGTTAGTTTTCTCAACTCGCGGCTTGCTAATAATATTAGTGGAATTACAACAATTAAAAGTTTTACAGCAGAGAAGTATGAAAGTGCCAGACTAGCAGAAGAGAGTGAAGCTTATAGAAAAAGTAATTCCAAAGCAATTAAACTTTCTGCCGCTTTTATTCCTTTAATTAGAATGTTAGTTTTAGCAGGGTTTACGGCTTTACTATTTTTGGGAGGTATGGCTGCATATTCTGGAACAATATCTATAGGTAATTACAGCGTTTTACTGGTTCTCGTGCAAAGATTATTGTGGCCATTAGTCTTTTTAGGAGAAACTTTTGACCACTATCAACGAGCAATGGCTTCTACTAGGCGTGTGATGGATTTGTTAGATACTCCCATTCAAATTACTACGGGAGATGTGCCTTTAGTTATAGACGAGGTACAGGGTGAAGTTTATTTTAAAAATGTGACTTTTGCTTATCGTAATAGTGAAGCAATAATTAAGGATCTATCGTTGCATATTCCTGCTGGACAAACTATTGCAATTGTTGGTTCTACAGGCTCAGGTAAAAGCACTTTAGTGAAATTATTATTACGATTCTATGATGTTTCTAGCGGTGCAATTACTATTGATGGCATTGATATTCAAAAGTTGAATTTATATGATTTACGTCGTAGTATTGGCTTAGTTAGTCAAGATGTATTTTTATTTCATGGTACAGTGGCAGAAAATATTGCCTACGGTACTTTTGAAGCTACTGATGAAGCAATCATTAATGCTGCAAAAGTAGCTGAAGCACATGATTTTATTATGCGGCTACCCCAAGGTTATGAAACAATAGTTGGGGAACGAGGACAAAAGTTATCCGGGGGACAACGCCAACGTATCGCTATAGCTAGAGCAGTTTTGAAAAATCCGCCGATTTTGATTTTGGATGAAGCAACATCTGCGGTGGATAATGAGACAGAAGCAGCAATCCAACGTTCTTTAGAAAAGATTACCGTAAATCGGACGACTATTGCGATCGCTCACCGTCTTTCCACGATTCGTCACAGTCATTGCATATATGTGATGGATCATGGTCAAATTGTAGAACAGGGTACGCATGAAGAGTTAATCGCGCATAACGGGATTTATAACAGTCTATGGCGCGTACAGTCTGGCATTGAGATATATGCAAAGGATGAAAATTCTCCAGAATGATCACTGAGCAAATTCTAGCTGAAGCAAATCCCATCAGTGGCTGTGAAATTTTTTCATTGGAACTGCCTTGCCCGAAGGGGGCTTTGTTTCATGCAACAAAGCCATGAGCAAAAATACCAAGAACTGATTCTCAAAAACCTCCGGCAAAAAGCTCAGGCTCTTGGTTTAGAACTTATTCCTATTTCTCATTCTACCGAATGTGTTTCTTGAAAGCATTGGCTAATCTTCACAGTTGCGGGATCACCCTCACTGTAGCAAACCTTTATCTTTGGGTAGTGGAGAACGTGTCTGGTGTAGGAGGAATGCGTACTAAAAGATGCGATCGCAATATTCCAGGTAGTTTGGGGGGTAAGACATATCCGTCTTCACTTGCTTGATAAAGCTGGCTAAATTGCAACAAATCAGTTATGCTTTCTTCTGTCAAATCAACAAAATGATAAGTATATTTTTTTGGACAAACAAAGCTGACAACACAAGAGCGTTTTTCCACACAAGTCCACAAACACCCCACAGACTGAATGTTGAGAGTGCTGTAAGTAGAATTATTTTTTTGTGCTTCCAGCAGCTTGAGGAATAGTTGATTTCCTTCAGCACGCTCGTCTGCTTCTTCGTGATCAAGAATAGCACTGCACGATTTACAAACAAATAATGTATGAACTGTCATAATTAAATATTTTTTTCACAAATTTCATGGTTGATTGATCAAATATTTAAATAAATCATCAACAATCGCATTAGCAGCTAACATACCACTACCAATCCAGTAACTTGGAACTAGATAAACCTTATTTTCTTTCACAGCTTTCAAATTTTTCCAGATGGGATTTGATTGCAGTTGCTCTAAGTTCTTTTTAGCTGTTTCACTACCTTGGCGAGTATTTTGACCAGTCCAAATAAATATAACATCACCGTCCGCTTTTTCAATTAATTCAGTACCAATAGAAACTTGCACGGGATTATCAAATAATTTTATTGCCTCGGATTCCTTGATATTTTGGGATTCGGGACGAGATAATCCTGCATCTTGCAAAACTTTTCCACAGAAAGAATCGAGTAAATATATATTAATGTTATTAGGGTATATCCGCACTACAGATACTTTGATTTTTGATAAATTATTACCCATCTTTTGCTTAAATTTTTCAAGACGACGGTAATAATTTTTCATAACTGTTTCAGCGACTTCCCGCTTACCTAATGCCAAACTGTAATTTGTAAATACCTCTTTCCATTGACCGCTACTTTCAAATTTAAACAAAGCTGTTGGCGCAATTTTGGAAGTGATATTATAAATGTCTTGTTGATAGTCAAGACCTAAAATTAAATCTGGTTTGAGTGCGAGAATACTTTCTAAATTAGGTTCGCCAATCCCGATGTTTTTTACTTCTGTTAGATGCTCTTGCCAGTATGATGAAAAATCGGAAATCACACTACCAACAGGTTTAATACCTAGTGCGATCGCATTTTCTAAGGAAGCTGCATCTAACGTGACAACTCGCTCAAATTTTTCTGGAACACAGGTGATTCCCGCAGCGTGTTCTACCTGACGACACGCTGCGTTGGTAGTGTAATCACGAACAGGTAAAGAACCACCACGATGACAAGCTACAGCCAGCAGTAAACTCCAAAATATTACTATGCCAAATCGCAACCAACGAATAAGTTTGATGTTGATATAACTGTCATTCATGATGGTATCTCATACCCCACACCTGATTTTCGTCAGAATTAAAATGTCACAGAAAAACTACCAATAACCGTTAATGGTGCGCCTGGTTCTATGGCAACTCTACCAAAATTTGATGCTTGGAAATATTTTTCATTAAACAGATTTTGGATATTAATCCCAGCCCGCCAATTATTACGTTGATAATAAATTGCTGCATCTGTTCTCAGATAGCTGGGGATAGTATAGGTATTGTCTGCATCACCTGGGCGATCGCCCACATAAAATAAGCCTAGACCAAAACCTAAACCCTGCAAACTACCGCGTTGCAATTCGTAAGTTGTCCATAAACTAGCTGTATTAAATGGGACATTAGCTGGACGATTCCCCGCCAAACCACTGTTATCTTCAGTAATCTCGGCATCAATGTAAGAATAAGATGCGATCACATTCCAACCTGGACTAATTTCCCCTGCAACATTGAATTCAATACCTTGGTTACGTTGTTTTCCTACAGGAATGCTAAAGTCTGGATTAGCAGGATCAGTGGTACCAATATTCGATTTAGTAATATGATAAGCTGCTAAAGTAGCCGCTAATCTACCATCTAAAAATTCACCTTTTACTCCCACTTCGTATTGAGTTCCCCGTTCAGGTTCTAGAAATGAACCATCTACTCTTATAGCAAAATTTGGTTGAAATGATTGGCTGTAACTAGCGTAAAGAGAAATAGGTTCAATAGGTTGATAAACAATACCTAATCTTGGGGTAATAGCTGTATCGTATTGATTAGATTCAGAACCATTCAAGAAACTTTTACTTTTTTGATCTACAATATCCAACCGTCCACCCACAAGAAATTTTAAATTATCTGCAAACGCTATTTGGTTTTGCAAGAAAATTCCTAGACCATCGCTGGTATCTTGGTTATCACGCACAACGTTGGTTAATTCTTCTAAACCAGGTCTGGGTATGACATTGTAAACTGGATTGAATACATTAATACTTGGTGTTCGCCCTGCTGGTAATCGCTTCTGAGTTCCGCCTTGTGTAGCTCTAGCTAAGTCAACACCAAACAAAAGAGTGTGATTAATTGAGCCTGTAGTAAACTTACCAACTAAATCAGTTTGCAGTGTGTAGGTTTCTGCATAGTCATCATTGGATCGAAAGTTCCGCGACAAAATACCTGTTGTTTCATTTAAGCTTAGAGGCTCTGCACGATAATCAAAAGTATCAGAACTCGCATATCGAAAAGCATTACGAATTTTCCAATTATCGTTAAAATTATGCTCTAAACGATAGCTCAAGCTGACTTCTTCAACTTTTCTCACATCATCTGGTTCACCAAAAAAACGCTCTAGAGGAGTGTCAAGAATACCCTCACCAAAAGCCAAAAATCCCCGATCAAATGGACGTTCATCATTGAGATAGTCAAATTGCAATGTTAAGTTAGTGGCTTTACCAATTTCCCATTTTAAAATGGGTGAAATGAAAAATCGTTGAGTATCTTGATTAAAATCACGGAATCCATTGGAAGTTTCGTAAACAGAGTTTAGCCTATATGACAAAGTTTTCTCGGAATTGAGTGGCCCAGAAATATCTATACTTGGACGAAATGTTGAGAAACTACCCACTGACAATTCAGCATTAAAAAATGGCTCTCTCAGAGGTTGCTTTGTAACTAAATTAATGACTCCTCCTGGTTCAACACCACCATATAAAACTGAAGCTGGCCCTTTGAGGACTTCTATACGCTCAACGTTTGCAGTTTCTCTAATACCACTTCGTCCATCTTTGAAACCATCAACTAAAATACCACCACCAAACAGACCTCCGCCAAAAAATCCCCGAATACCAATTTGGTCTGATGTACCAGCAAACCCGCCATCTTGAAGTACACCACCAACGTTAAGCAGTGCGTCTCTTAAACGGGTGACTTTTTGATCCCTAATCACTTCTTCGGGAACTACTTGAATAGTCTGAGGAATATCTCGTATGGGGGTATCAGTTCTAGTCCCAGTCGAAGCATTGGGTACACGGTATTTATCTTGCTGGCCTGTTACTACTAATTCAATAGGTGCTTCATTTTGTGCAGATGGTTGTTCTGGCTGGGTTTCGCTACTAGGTTGCTGTTCTGGTTGTGGTGGGGTTTGAGTGGTAGTTACAGTTGGGACAACCCCGAAAACTAAACCCTCGTCACCATCAAATAACTCAACTTGCGGCGCACCACTTTCACCTGTTACTGTGAGGCGAATCGTGTTTGCATCTAAATTTGTAACTATAACTTCTGTAATTCCCGTAGTCGGTTTTTCTTGGCGGAATGTATCACCGCTAGATAGACGCAGTTGAGTGTTGCTTATATCTACAATGTAATTATTGCCCTCACTTCTCACTACTGGTTGAAGCTTGTCACTTTGATTGGTTTCTAAAATTACATCAAGCCCTTTATCTGTAGGTTGTAATCTGATTTCTGTAATCAGAATAGGTGATTGAGCTAGCAGTTGTTTAACGTTGTTTCCAGGGTTAAGATAATCGGATTTTTCCTCTGTACTGATGCTTTTTATTTCTTCGCCAATAGCAGGTATAGTAACTAAAATCGAACTCAAACTGGCCATCCAAAGCAGTTGTTGCAACTTGATCATTCTCCTCACCCACCAGTCAAAATCAGTTTCACCAAAAGTAACTAAAAATCTTTATCAATAACTTTACCGTGATTACAAAATCTATTTGAAGACTAAAAATTGTTGTAAACGGATTTTTTTCTTCTTCCAAACGGAGTTTTTTGCTAAAGTGAGATGTCGATAAATTTTAAATATATTCCTTGTATCTTTTAACTTGATATGCTTTTGGATTCACGCCGAATTTTTTCTTGAATGCAGAATTAAAGGAACTAGGACTAGCATAGCCAACTGCTTTAGCTACTTCTTGGACTTTCATGTGACCAGTATTTAACAGCATATATGCTTGCTGCATTCGATAATCGTGTAAATAACCAAAGACTGTTGTGCCAAAAATTTGACGAAAACCCTGCTTTAACTTGCAATCATTCAGTTTTACTTGTCGGGCTATTTCTAATAATGAAGGTGGATATTTAAAGTTATTAATTAATATGTCTTTAGCTTGATAAATCCTTTCAATATCATCAGTTTTTATAAGTGATTTATCATCGGAATTTGACACAGATTCTGTAAACTGGCTAAATTGATGTGTCATCAATTCAATTGCTTTAGCTTCTAAATACAGACGTTTCATTATTCCATGAAAAGGACAATTTAAAATCTGCTGTAGAGCTATCTGCATTTCTGGTGTTGTAATTCCCTGACGATAATAAGGTTGTATTTCACCACTCGCAGCAAATATTTGTAATTCTGAAGGAAGTTGTTGTAACTGATGAGGTTCAAAATCCTGAAAAAATTTTGCAGCTTCAAGGCAAATTTGCACTCTGACAACCTGCTGATTAGCTACATATTCATCACTTTCTAGAATATTCGGTGTATATTCTATATAATTACGCCCTACAATTTCATTTGCCGAATTTGTTATACCTTGTAAAATTGTTTGATAGTTACCCTTAATAAAAAAACTTAATGTTGTGGTATTAGAATGACCATGCTTGCCAATTTGAATAAAATTATCTGTAGGTTTAAATTCATAAATTCTAATTTTTAAACCAGAACGAAGTGGCATATACCATTCCCGCCAAGCAAAATATTTTGTATCTGCTTGTGTATAGTTCTCATCAACACCGCAATTTGAGCTACAGAGATGATTCTTTTGATGTTCTTCTAATACTTCTTCCCAATCTTGGTCACAGAACACTATTGTCATAGTTCTCAGCAATTAATATCTTACAGCTACAGTATTTGGTATTTATTGAGATTATCTGTCATTATGCTACTATGTCTGTAGGCTAGATAGCAAACAATGTAAAATCTTTTACAAAATTCATTTACTTTTAAGGGAACACCAGGAAATAAATTATCCGAAACTGATGGTTTGGTAGGGTGCGTCAGTATGAATCATTTCTGGATATAGTTAGGTTCTATCGTACTGACGCACCCTACATTTTGGATATTCTTTTATCTGAAAGTCCCTAACCGAACTCTGGGTGTTGAATTTTCACTCAGGCTATGGCTGCACCAGATATTTAAATAAATCATCAAGTAGCTTATTGACTCCAAAAAAGCCGAATGTCCACCATCTATCTACTTGGACTTCATACACTTGATTCTTTTTTGTGGCTTTGAGCGCAGTTAAAAGAGGATTTTTGAAAAAAGCTCTTGACAAATGTTTCTTACTATTAATAACAAACAAAATATCGGCATCGTACTTATTTAATACCTCAACACTTGATACTAAAGTATCTTCTTTTTGGTTTGCTAATGTAGGTATAAGTTGAATACCAATATCCTGAAAAACTTGATTAAAGGTTTCATTGTCAGCAAATGTACCAAGTAAATTTTCATCAAATAGATAAATGACAGATACTTCTATTTCTTTGAGTCGTTCACCAATGACACGTTGCAAATTTTTGACTCTTGCGTAGTATTGAGCAATTACTTGTTCTGCTTTCTCATTTTCACCTAACACTTGAGCAATAAAGCGGAGATTTCTTTTAAAAGAGTAATTCAATCCTGGCAAGTCTACAACCACGGTAGGTGCGATCGCAGATAATTCTTTATAAAGACTCCTTTGATATTCACGCATCAAAATCAAATCGGGTTTGAGCATCAAAACTCTTTCCAAATTAGGTTGATTTCCTACGCCAACGATCTCAATCCCCGCCGCTTCATCATTGGTGACTCCACGAAATAAAAAATCATACTCTGGAAAAAAGCTAACTGTACCAATTGGTTTAACACCCAAAGACAATACTGGGTCTAAAAGACTAACATCATTTAGTACAATTATTCGCTGTGGCTTGATGGGAATTATTGTTTCACCCAAAGCGTGTTTGACTAATTTTGTGGCTATCGGTAGAGGAGATGTAGGTAAGTTGTTGTCGCCTTGAATTGCATTTTGTGAAATATTACTATGGCAAGCTAAAAGCAAGACAATAGTTAAAACTCCTAGCAAAAATAATTTTAGGTGACGATACACTTTAATGCTTTCTCCTCTTTATATGTTGGTTAAAACTCAAAGGAAATTGACCCGATAATTGTAAATGGTGCGCCCGGAATCACAGTATTTCTACCAAAATTAAATGACTCAATATACCTGATACCAAACAAGTTTTCGATATTGATAGCAGCTTTCCAATTATCTCGCTTGTAATAAATTGCAGCATCAGTTCGCAGATAACTAGGTAGTGTGAAAGTATCGTCAAACTCAGGGGTAGGAATATCACCACCTACTCTATCGGAAAGATAAAATAACCCTAAACCAAAGCCAAAACCTTGCAAATTGCCCTGGCGGAATTGATAAGTAGTCCACAAACTAGCTTTATGTTCAGGTACTTTAGGTACTCTAGAACCAACCCTCAAATCATTACTTTTTGTGACTGTGGCATCTGTATAACTATAAGCAGCAATAATATTCCATCCCGGCAAAATTTCACCAGATATATCTAATTCAATTCCTCGACTTCTCTGTTCCCCAACAGGAATGCTAAAGCCATCAGGGTCATTGGGATCGGGCGTAGCAATATTTGTTCTAGTAATTTCATAAGCTGCTAATGTCGCTGAAAATTTTTCATTCAAATCTGCCTTGATTCCGACTTCATATTGATTACCACGTTCAGGGGGTAAAAATGTACCGTCAGCACGCTGGGCAAAATTGGGAACGAACGAGCGACTATAACTAGCATAAAGTGAAATCGGTTTAATTGGTTGGTAAACAACACCAATCCGAGGAGTAAAGGCTTCGTCATACTGAAGGGTACGAGTATCTGAAAGTCTATCAAACTGGTCTTGCTCCACAACGTCAAAACGACCACCCAGCATTAACTTGAATTTGTCTGAGAATGCTATTTGATCTTGCAAATAAATACCTAATGAATCAGTTCTAGATTTGCCATCTCTAACTACATTGGTTAATTCAGACAGCGCAGGTCTGGGGATAACGTTGTAAACCGGGTTAAAAATATTTATTGATGGAGTGAGTCCCCCAGGTAGCCGTCTTTGAGAACCATCGCTCTTTTGTCGAGCCAGATCAAATCCAAACAAGAGTGTATGTTCAATTGAACCTGTCTTAAATTTACCAACAATATCTGTTAGTAGAGAGTATGTCTCACGGTAATCATCATTAGAACGGAAATTGCGTGATAGTTCACCAGTTGCTTCGTCAACTACCAGAGGCTGGGCGCGATAATCAAAAGTATCTTGTGAGGTATAGCGAAAGGCGTTGCGGAGGGTTAATTGGTCACTAAAACGATGCTCTAAGCGGTATCCAACATTTACCTCTTCTACTGTGCGTTCATCTCCTGGTTCACCCAAGAATCTACTAGTAGGAATGTCAGCAATACCCCGTCCAAAAGCAACTATACCTTGATCCATTGTACGCTCATCGTTGACATAACTAACATCAAACAATATGTTAGTGTTCTCACCCAGTTTTAAATCAAAAACTGGCCCAAAAAAGACTCGCTCACTATTGACAAAATTTCGGAAACTACCAGCATTTTCGTAGGCAACGTTTAGTCGATATAGTAATGATTTATCTGTGTTAAGAGGGCTTGATAAATCAATGGTAGAACGATAGTAATTGTAGTTGCCTACAGATAAATCGGCAGAGTAATAAGGAGTAGCAAGAGGTTTTTTCGTTACTAAATTAATGATTCCCCCTGGTTCAGAATTTCCATATAAAACAGAAGCTGGGCCTTTAAGAACTTCTATTTGCTCGATATTAGCAAGCTCTCGCAATACAAAGCCGGTTTCTCTTAAGCCATTACGAAAAGTAGAAATAAAATCGAAGCCTCTAAGATTGAAGTTGTCATTTGTCCCGCCAAAAGTATCACCTTCGACAATACCACTCACGTTACGAATTGCATCTGTGAGTCGAATAACTTTCTGATCTTCTAAAACTTGTTTAGGAATTACTTGAATTGACTGGGGAATGTCCCGAATTGGGGTGTCTGTTCTAGTGGCTGCTGATGCTTCTGGGATACGATATGTATCTTGTTCACCCGTAACTACCAGTTCAATAGGTGCTTCATTTTGTGCAGATGGTTGTTCTGGCTGGGTTTCGTTAATAGGTTGCGGTTCTGGTGGCGTTGGTGTTTGAGTAGTGGTTACAGTTGGGACAACCCCGAAAACTAAACCCTCGTCACCATCAAACAATTCGACTTGCGGCGCACCAGTTTCACCTGTTACTGTCACACGAATTGTATTTGCATCTAAATTTGTGACTATAACTTCACTAATTCCCGCAGTTGGTTTTTCCTGGCGGAATGTATCGCCGCTAGATATGCTCACTTGAGCATTGGGAATCTCAACAATATAGCTATTTCCCTCACTCTTGTTGGTCAGTTGCAGTTTATCTGATTGATTAGTGGCTAAAATTACCTCTATCCCTTTCTCAGTGGTTTGCAACTTGACATCTGTTACCTGAACCAGAGATTGAGCCAGCCATTGTTGAATAGTAGTAGCAGGTTTTTCTATATCACTCAATTGAGAAATTTTTGATATTGGTTTTTGGTTATCTTCCGCTAACGCAGGGAGGTTAACCAATACCAAACTCAATCCTGTCATCCAAGCTAGTTTTTGCAATTGATTTGACATCACTCTACTCACACGCAAATAAAGGACTGGGGACTGGGTATTGGGAAATCCTACTTAGAGATTTTTAAATCTGTAGGGTGTGTCAGTTACATTAACCCTAGACACATCTAGACATTATTCGTACTGACGCACCTGACTAACTACCCAATGCCTCATCTCCAATAGCTGTTATGTTTGTAATTAATAATTACTATCAAGAAGCTTACAGGAAAGCTCTGGTTTATAGTTAAGTGCGTTGAACGCTAGACGGAATTTTTTGAACGCTAGACGGAATTTTTGTCTTTTTCCATGATGGAATCAGGTTACTATTACTTGTGTGTGCAGAAGTTTTCAAAATAAAGTTTTGATGCTAAAAATTCAGACTATTTAATCTTTCTGTTCTTACCCTATTAATTCATCAATATTCATAGATTGCCTGGAATTAGCTAGCAAAAACTCTTTGGGATTGATGCCAAATTTTTTTCTAAAAGCACTGGCAAAGTAGCTGCGACTAGTAAAACCAACGCTACGAGATGCTTTAGAGATACTTGTTTCTCCTGTGACTAACAATTTCCTAGCTTGCTCTAATCTATGATGATGTAAATAGCTAAATACCGTTGTACCAAATACTAAACGAAATCCACGTTTGAGAGTACAATCATTCAAGCCAACTTGCCTAGATAAGTCCCTTAAGGAAGGAGGATTATCTAAATTACGCAATAAAACTTCTTTGGCATAGTGAATCCGTTCGACATCATCAGGCTTGAGAGAAAATTTATCTTGTTTACCTTGGCGTGCTGCTACATCTTCCTCAACCAGCAATACCATGAGTTCTAAAACTTTACTTTCTAAGTACATTCTTTTCATCATTCCCTGATAGGGACAATTTAAAATTTGTTGTAATGCTACTTCCATTGCTGGTGTATTAGTACCAGCGCGAGAGTAATATTCTTGATGGGATTGTCTAACCAAATGAGCTAATTCCTGTGGTAGCTGATTTTTTTCTTTACCCATAAACAGGTAAAATATCTCTGGTTCTATGTGGACATTGATTTCAATGATTTTCCCTGATTTAAATGCTTTAAATCTTTCCTTTGGTGCTAGTCCACTTCCAAATAATATGTTTTGTCCTTTACTAACAAAACAATTTTGTTCTTGGTAATATTTTGCTAGATAAAAACTGTATTCTAAAGGATGTTGTCGCTCAGGGTTTTTGATAACTAAATCTTCATGTAATTGATGTTCTGAAATTGCTAAGTGTAACCCATTCCGTAATTCTATTTCTCCCCAAAATCCTGTACCCAAATTTTGTGGGAATGGACAAAATGTATCAAATATATTCCAGGATTTTCCTAACATCGGGGAAAGCATCTGTACACTGGCTTCTGTTTCCGGTATATCTACAAATAATTCCCAAAATTCTTTTTGTGAAATGGTAATTGTCATAACTGTGAGCAAGATATGTCAGTCAGTTTTCAATACAAAGCTGGTATGAGCAGCATTTATGAGCAAACACAGCAAATAACAGCTTATTGAAATTAATTAGCACTAGATTAATTAGAATAGCTTTTTATTATACCGATTTTTGGTTGTTGATCATACTAATGCTTTGCATATTATTCTCAATTACTGAAGGGGAAATATTAAAATGCAATAAATAGGCATAATTAGCCGTAAAATACGAAAATTAGCTGATAAAAATTCTCTACTGCCCTCTGACAGCTTCTCAAATCAGCCGCCAAAATATGGCTTGTTTATAGCTAAAGTTTTATGAAAATCGGACTACAGCAATATTGGCACTTACTTGTAGACTATCTCAAGCCGCAAAAGGGTAGAGTAGTTAAGTTTGCGATCGCACTTCTTTTCAGCATCGCCTTACAAATCCTCAACCCCCAGATTTTACGCTATTTCATTGACACGGCGGTGAGTGGAGGCGATAGTCAAAAGTTATTCTTAGCGGCGTTGTTATTTATTGGTGTAGCTTTAATTACCCAAGCAATGTCAATTACCGCCACATTCTACGGTGAAAACGTCGCCTGGACAGCTACTAACGCTTTGCGTGCAGATTTAGTAGAGCATTGTTTGACACTAGATTTATCCTTCCACAAATACCGTACACCCGGCGAATTAGTGGAACGCATAGACGGCGATGTGCAGAATTTATCAGAATTTTTCTCGAAATTTACTATTCACATCTTGGGTAATTTGCTCATGGTCTTGGGTGTGATAGTAGTGCTGTTTATAGAAGATTGGCGAGCCGGTGTAGCTATTTTATTATTTACTCTCATCGCCTTATCTACTCTGATTAAGTTGCGTAGCATTTCAGTTTTCCATTGGGGAGGTTATCGCCAATTCAGTGCTGAGTTTTTTGGCTTCTTAGGTGAACAGCTAACAGGGATGGAAGACATTCGTGCTAATGGTGCAAAAAATTATGTCATGCACCGCTTCTATACAATCATTCGCAACTGGCTACCCATCTTTCATAAAGCCCGCTTTGCCGATACAATTCTTTGGGTGACAACTAACGGTATATTTACGTTAGGCAGTGTCGTTGCTCTCATCGTTGGTGCTTACCTGTGGAGTCAACAGACAATTACCATCGGTACAGTTTACCTACTCTATTACTACACCAATATTCTCAGCGAACCGATTGAACAGATTCGCAACCAATTTGAAGACCTCCAGCAAGCAGATGCGAGTATTTACCGCATTACAGACTTATTGCAAGTCCAATCTCAATTACGTACAAGCGGCGAAAAATCACTTCCCCCAGGCGCGCTTTCTATAGCTTTTGATAATGTCTCTTTTGGGTACAATGACCGGGGATCGGGGACTAGGGACTGGGGACTAGGGACTGAAGATTTAGTATTGCAAGATGTATCTTTTAATTTACCTGCGGGTCAGGTTTTGGGGTTACTGGGACGCACAGGAAGCGGTAAGTCTACTTTGGCGCGATTACTTTTGAGATTGTATGACCCGCAATTGGGTTCAATTAGGTTGGGGGGTGTACCTATCGACCAAACCCCACTCCCAGAACTACCGGAGAAAGTGGGATTAGTGACTCAAGATGTCCAACTTTTTCAAACCACAGTTCGCAATAACCTGACTTTTTTCAACCCTGACATTACTAGCGATCGCATCTATGAAACAATAGAAATGTTGGGCTTGTCAGAATGGTTGCGCTCTTTACCCAACGGCTTAGAGACAAACTTAGGCCCAGATAGTAGCGGCTTGTCAGCAGGACAGGCGCAGCTATTAGCCTTTACCCGTGTGTTTCTCAAAGATCCTGGTTTAGTAATTCTCGATGAAGCCTCTTCACGTCTTGACCCAATGACAGAAAGACTCATTGAAAAAGCTATAGATAAATTATTGATGGGACGAACCGCCATTATTATTGCCCATCGTTTAGCCACCGTAGAAAGAGCCAATCAAATCTTAATTTTAGACAAAGGTAAAGTCAGTGAATACGGTGAACGCGAAGAACTAGCAAACAATCCTAATTCACGTTTTGCCCAATTATTAAAAGCTGGTTTAACAGATTTATTAGTTTAGGGAACTAGAAATAATTCCAAATCATATTTTACCTTTGCCCCATGCCCCATGCCCTATTCCCAAATATTATGATTTCATCAAGCAAAAAACTTGCTGGTTGGCAATTATTATGGCAATTGATTTGCTATAAACCAAAACTCTACTTAATTGATACTTGCTTCTGGATTTTTATTATGGGCTTACCTGCCCTACCTGGATTAATTATTCGAGAATTTTTTAATAGTCTCACAGGTAAAGCTCAATTTGGTTTATCCCCTTGGGCATTTATTGCAGGTTTTGTTGCTTTAAATTTGGGGCATATTTTGGTGATATTTATAGGACGCATCACCAAAACTCAGCACCGTTTCACCATGAGGTCATTACTGAGAAGAAATTTATTAGAACGTCTCTTAAATAATGCTCATGCTCAAATTAAGGTTACTCATGATAATACTGAAAAATCTGTATCTCAGGGTGAAGTGATCAGCTACTTTCGAGATGATGCAGAACATATTGAAGATAATGTGGCATGGGTATCAGAAATATTTGGAGAAGGACTATTTGCTGTTCTTTCTTTAGTCATATTATTAAGTGTCAATATACCCATGACACTATTTGTTTTTCTCCCCTTAGTGGGAATGGTAGTAATTATTCAAAAAACCGAAACACGTATTAAAAAATATCGCCAAGCCAGCCGTCAAGCAACTCAACAAGTGACAGGAATTTTAGGAGAAATCTTTAGTTCTGTACAAGCGATTAAAGTTGCTGGTGCAGAACAAGATGTCCTCACTTACTTTCGCACTTTAAATGACAATCGGCGCGAGAGGATGGTTAAAGATAGCCTATTAAAAGCTATTCTCAATTCACTATTTCAAAATATGGTGAATTTCGGCACAGGTTTGATTTTAGTGATGGCTTCTTTTTTGATGCAAAGCGGCGGTAATCAATTAACAGTAGGTGACTTTGCCTTATTTGTTTATAACCTATCATTTGTCACAGGGTTTTTTGCTTCTGTAGGTGGCTTTATGGCTTTGTATAAGCAAACAGAAGTTGCTTTTGAACGTATGGCTGCTTTAATTTCTGGTGCATCAGCAGAGACTTTGGTAGCCCCAAATCAACTTTATTTGCAAGAATTGGGTAAAAGTAGAAAAAATTTACCTCAATTAGAACAACTTGTAGAAAATGAGAGCCATAATTTACAATCATTAAACCTATCAAATTTAACTTATATTTATCCTGGTACTAATCAAGGAATTGTAGATATTAACTTACAAATACAACGGGGTAGTTTGACTGTCATTACTGGACGCATCGGCGCAGGAAAAACTACATTGCTCCGAGTATTATTAGGATTATTACCCAAACAAGCAGGAGAAATTTATTGGAATAATCATCTAGTTGTAGACCCTGCTAATTTTTTTGTACCGCCTCGCAGTGCGTATACTCCCCAAATTCCCCAACTGTTCAGCTATTCCTTACGAGAAAATATTTTGTTGGGATTGTCTAAAGACGATACTGATATTGAAACAGCATTAAAAATGGCTGTATTTGAGCAAGATTTAGCAGCCATGAATGAGAAGTTAGAAACTTTAGTCGGAACAAAAGGAGTACGCCTTTCTGGTGGACAAATGCAACGGGTAGCGGCGGCGCGGATGTTTGTACGTCAGCCAGAATTGCTGGTATTTGATGACCTTTCTAGCGCGTTAGATGTGGAAACAGAATTAACATTATGGTCGCGGATATTTGCTAATACAACTGAGGAAAATTCTTGGACACCAACCTGTTTGGTAGTGTCTCATCGTCGTTCTGTTTTACGACGCGCTGATCAGATTATTGTGATGAAAGCTGGTAGGGTTGTAGCTCAAGGGAAGTTTGAAGAGATTTTAGCTGATGAGGAAGCGGATTGGATTTTTTAGATTTTTATATGTAGCCTGATTATTTCCAAAATAATTGCAATGAATTATTAATAGTGTATGCACAACTCGCTCTTAGAAAAAATTCAATAATATAGGAATCCGACTTGATTATTGAAATTACTTACTTAGGTAGGTAATAGGGAACAAGGTTGAGAGTTGGGGGAACAGGGTAAGAATGAATAAAAGTGTACTGATTTTTTATGTGCCAGCGCAGGCTACGCCAACAGAAATCAAATATGATTCCCATATCATGTTAGCTATCTAGCGGCAGTAGAATAATTTAAGCAGTGTAAAAATTTGATTTGCTCCGCATTTCCTTTTTCCAGTTCACTACGATATTAACGAATCAAAACCAGTGTACCAGCTAAAATTAAACCAGTTCCTATCATTATTTGTGGAGTCAGTGATTCCTTGAGAAAAAGTGCTGAAAAAATAATTACCAACAGCAAACTTGACTTATCTAAAGGTGCGACTAAAGAAGCTTTTCCTATTTGTAAAGCACGAAAGTAAAATAACCAAGACAAACCCGTCGATAACCCAGAAAAGACAAGAAATAATAGAGTTTTAGGAGAAATTATTAATAGTGTATCTAGTTGTCCTTTGGTAAAAACCCAACCCCAAACCATAACTAAAATTACAACTGTGCGGATTGCGGTTGCTAAATTAGGGTTAATTGCTTCTACTCCTATCTTGCCAAAAATAGTAGTCAAGGCGGCAAAAAATGCTGATAACAGGGCGAATAATATAGCATTGGTTTCATGGAGAAGCATTGAATATCTCTAAAAGTTTAGTACTTATTGATAAATAATATCACTAATCCTGATGCCGCACTACAACTATAAAGAAACCCACTAAACTAACGAGCAACATACACACTGCACAAATCACATATAAAAACGCGATTCCTGCACCAGTACCGCTTCCAAATAATCCGCCAAATAAACCAACCAGAACACCACCTGATTGTAAAGCAGTATCACGTCCGTAATTTAGTGAAATTGGCATGATGAAAAATGGACATGAACGCTTACGAAATTTCTTGGACACCAACTTGTCTTGTAGTGTCTCATCACCGTTCTGTTTGAAGATGCGCTGACTAGATTATTATGATGAAAACTGGTAGGGTCGTAGCTCAAGGGAAGTTTGAAGAGATTTTAGCTGATGAGCAAGCAGATTGGATTTTTTAGTTGCTGTGATTCATAGTAGTTGGTGTATCGCCTCAATGATAGCAAAAATTGTTTCCTTTGCTTTGAGGGTTTTTTCTGCAAAAACTACACTAGTACCTGATTGAGAGATTGCGTTAACTCAGCCAGTTCCTCATCACTCAAATGCAGTGCTATCTGACGATAGCCAACTCCATCTTTGACAATATCAATCTCATCCCGTTGTAAATACGCTTCAAACTCAGTCAACAAGCTAACGACAAAGGCTGTGAAATGGCGTTGATGATCTGCACCTGTTAGGGTGGCTAGTTCTTCTGGTAAAAGCTCAGTGTTTTGCTCTTGCAGGCTGTAAAACTTTTCTACAGTACCCCGAATAGGATGTTCTGCTACAACGGTCAGGAGTTCTGCCTGTACAAGCTTTTGGAAATGACGATACAACGTTGCTTGAGGGATGTAGTATTTCGCACAATTATCGTGATGAAAGATGGCGATCGCCTACAAAAGCTTGCAGAATCTTTAATCGGACAGGATGGAGAATTAGGTCTGCTTTACTACCACTCAAAGTTTTAGAGAAATAAACGTTATTGTTAATGGCAATATTATCAATAATGATAATATCGTCAAGCAATTGTATTAGGAGTCATATTTGATTTCTGTTGGCGTAGCCTGCGCTGGCACATAAAAACTCAGTAAATCTCTCGACTCACCTTTTGCTTGTTAAGAGTTCCCTACCTACGCAAGTAATTTCAAAATCAAGTAGGATTCCTATATTTCAATTTGTTGTCAGTAAGTATTTTGCTAAATCATCGAGAATAGCATTAGCTGAAAGGATGCTACCATGTACCCAATAACCAGAATCAACTTGATAAACTTTTTGATTTTTCACTACATTTAGTGTTTGCCACAAAGGTGTTTTCTGATATTCTTGAAAAGCCTCTGTTGCTCCTGGATCTACAGCTATAAATAAAGCATCTGCATCAAGTAAGTCTAGACGTTCTAAATTCAGAAGTATCAAATAATCATCAGGACTTTTAATCAATTGACTTTGATGAGGCGGCATAGAAATTCCAACTGCATTGACAATACCACCAGGAAATGAAAATTGTGAACTAAATTCAGGAACTTTCATCCCGCCGTGAATACGGCTAACAGTAACTTCTAGTTTCCCAAATTTATTTTCTAATTGCTCTCTAATAGTTTGAAGTCGCTGTTCGTATTGAGTGAGCAATTTTTCAACTTTTTCACTTTTATTGACCACTTTACCGATTTCTCTTAATGGCGTTTGCCAATCAGATTGAAAATGTTTGACTTGCACTGTGGGAGCTATTTTCGACAATAATGGATAATTTTCTGGCTGTATCCCATAAACACTTACAATTAAATCTGGATTTAATTGCAATACTTTTTCTAGATTAATTTCTCCGGTTTTTCCTATATAGCTTATCCCTGCAATTTTCTCTTTAAGAAGATTAACTTTGCTGTCAAAGAAGACATGATTTGCTGTTCCTATGGGTTTTGAATCTAATGCTACCAAAGCTTCTAATGCTATTTGGTCAACGACAATAATGCGTTGCGGGTTGGGGGGAACACAAGTTTCTCCTAATTCATGCTTAATTAATCGACATTCTAATGCTGGTGATTGTTTATCTACTAAGTTCGGGTGTGAATAGCGATAACAAGCAGTAACTATCACCAAGATTATTATGAGTAACAAGTAACGGGAATTACGCAATTTCACACTATTTTTCCTCTCAATTATTTGAGAATTTAGAATTTGATCGAGACAGTTCCCAAAACTGTAAATGGTGCGCCAGGAGAGAGTAAAAAGCCAGCAGAATCATAGTAACGGGTGTCAAATAGGTTTTTAAAGTTCAAACCAATTTGATAATTGTCTCGCCGATAGAAAATAGTAGCATCTGTTCTGACAAAGGAAGGAATGGTAATGGTATTTGGTAAAGTTGCTTCTCTGTCACCTACGAAAAATAGTCCTCCACCAAAACCTAAACCCTTTAAATTACCTGTTTGAATTTGGTAGGTTGTCCATAAACTAGCACTATTTCTGGGTGCATTGGCTAATCTATCTCCAACTGGGAGGCTATTATCTTTACTGACATAGGCATCATTATGAGCATAAGAAGCAATCACATTCCAACCTGGTAAAATCTCCCCAGCTATATCTAGTTCAATACCTCGACTCTTGACTTCTCCAGCAGCAATAGTAAAATCTGGATTGTTTAAATCTGTTGTCGAGACATTGTTCTTAGTAATCTCATAAACTGCTAATGTTGCTGTCAGCTTATCATCTAAAAATTCACCTTTAATTCCTACTTCGTATTGTGTACCAGTTTCTGGTTCTAATGGCCGACCACCAAAAGCTATGGCGTATTCATTTGGTTTAAATGCACGAGTGTAACTGGCGTAAAGTGATAGATTTTCTGTTGGTTGATATACTAACCCAATTCGTGGGGAAAATTTCTCATAATAACGCTCTGTAATGTCAGTCTGAGTGCTATTGATAATATCAGGCTTATATTCGTCTCGGAAATTGACAAAATCTAATCTTCCACCCATTAATAGCTTGAAATTAGGTAGTAATGCGACTTGATCTTGGAAGTAAAGACCTACTCTATATGTATTAGTATTACCCTCGAAACCTTCCTCAAATGTAGTGGGAATAGCTGCGCCATATACTGGATTTAAAATGTCCAAAGATGGTACGTTATAAGAAATGAAAAATGGATAGCCAAACTCACTTCTACCTAACTCAAAACCTAATAGCACTTCATGTTCAATTGAGCCTGTTTTAAATTTACCGATTAAGTCATTTTGCCAAGAATAATCTCTAGAGTAATCACCTACTTTGTTATATCTTCTAGCAACTGTGCGACCATCATCAGCAAACGGGTTTTCAAAGTCAACTGGCTGAAAGTTGGAACGTGCTGTGTCAACTGTTTGTACAGAAACCGCACTGCGGAATCGCCAATTTTGGCTGAATCGATGATCTAGGCTGACATTGACCCTATTTCCATAGAGTTCATAACTATCGCTGGGTTCGCCAAAGTTAAAGCTAATTGGTAAATCAAAAGTTCTAGCTATTGGTGGTAAACCTCTGTCATAGGACTGGTTGAGGTTAACGTATTCATATTGCAAATCGAAATTTGTGCGATCGCTTAACTTTACACTTAAGCTAGGAGCAAAGGTATAAAGTTCTTTATAAGCGAAATCTCTAAATCCACCAGAGTTTTCATAAGCAGCCACAAAACGATACAAAATATTATTATCTGGTGTGAGGGGGCCGGAAATATCTATTTCTGGTCGATAGTAACTATAGCTACCAGCAGAAAATGTTGCCGAATAATAAGGTGTGCTAAGTGGCTGTTTCGTGACATAGTTGACAATACCCCCAGGCTCTAGTTGTCCATATAATACCGAAGCCGGGCCTTTCAGCACTTCTAT
This sequence comes from Trichormus sp. M33_DOE_039, assembly GCA_015296085.1. Classification (GTDB taxonomy): domain Bacteria; phylum Cyanobacteriota; class Cyanobacteriia; order Cyanobacteriales; family Nostocaceae; genus Trichormus. Next base: position 29,295 of record DVDT01000073.1, read on the forward strand.
TCTTTCTAGAGTGGCGGTGTCAGTAAAAGAGGTGAAACTATCATGTCTAAAACTATTTCTCAGGTTAGCATTGGTATCAAATCCCCGAATGGTATAGCCATCAGTGCTGGAAGCATAATCTGTTTTGACTGTGACACCACTAACGTTACGCAATACATCTGAAACCCGTTGCACTTTTTGATCTTCAATTACCTGTCGGGGAATAACCTGAATGGCTTGGGGAATTTCTAGTAAAGGTGTATCAGTTTTCGTAGCAGTTGATGCTGCTTGTACGCGATATCTGTCTTGTTCTCCCGTTACCACCAATTCAATTGGCTCTTGGTTCTCACCTGTGGTTTCATCAGGTTTAATTTCACTTGTGGGTTGTTCTGCTGGTATTTCCGTAGTGGGTTGATTCGCTTGTGGTTGTTCTGGTGGCGTTGTGGAAGTTGTTGCAGGTGTGACACCAAATATTAAACCTGCATCACTATCAAATAGTTCATAGCTAGGCCTTCCCGTTTCACCTATAATAGTGATTCTAATAGTATTACTGTCTTGATTAATGACTGTAACCTCAGTAATTCCCGCAAATGGTTTTTCTTGACGGAATATGTTCCCGGAAGGCAAACTCAATTGAGCATTAGTAATATCAGCAATGAAGGTATTCCCATTACTATTATTTGCTACTTGCAATTGCTCGCCTTGCCTTGTCTCTAAAATTACTTCTATGCCTTTATCTGTAGTATCAATCCGTACTTTATCAATCAGAATTGGAGACTGGGGAGTTTGAGATATTGAATCTGTGGGAGTTCTAGCGGTATGACTTTTCTGAGATAACGAAAGATGATTTTGGCTTGTTTCATTTCCCCAAGCTGGTTGAACAGCAAAGACTACCCCTGTTAACCATAAACTGATCAATAGTTGCGGTTGTTTCCACATAAGCTTTATCCCACACCACAAGCGGCTGTTAGCCACCTAAATTAAGAATCTTTTTCAAAAACGATACATGGAATTGATTTGATTTTGAAGGCTTATGTGAATCCCAAACGGATTTTTTTGAGCTAGAAACGGATTTTTAGGATAGTCTGACAGCAAGTAGCTGTATTTAATTGCAGATATCAAGCTTTAATTAACAAATCATAAGATTTGGGATTCGTGCCAAATTGCTTACGAAAAGCAGCAGCAAAACGACTTTGATTTGCATAACCAACAGCACGCGCTATTTGTTTAACACTCATCTTACTTTCTAGGAGTAATTGCCGTGCCTTTTCCATTCTTTGTTGTTGTAAATAGCTAAACGCAGTTGTACCCAACACTTGGCGAAAACCTAATTTGAGTTTGTAGTCATTTAATCCTACTTTCCGCGCAAGTTCTAGCAAGGAAGGTGGATTATCGAGATTTTGCGTTAAAATTTCCTTGGCATAATGAATTCGGGCAATATCATCTCTTTGCAGGACAATTGCTTTTGTGTAATTTTTCTCAATGTTGATTAGTTGTTCTACTTTTAAAGCAATTAGTTCTAAACATTTACTTTCTAGATAAATTTTTTTAGTTAACCCTGTGAAGGGACAATTGATAATTTGTTCCAGTGCAACCCTCATTTCTGGCGTGGTTTGGCTGATTTGACGATAGGGTTGTTCGCTTGGCTCAATTACTCTTTGCAAGGTTTTTGGCGATTTTTTTATATCACTGCTAATAAAACTGTTTAATAATTCAGGGGATTCTAAATGTATATCAACTTTTAAAAGCCGTTGTTGACCTAAAACTTCCCATTGTCTATCTTTATATATACCACTACCTAAAAGAAAATTTTGTCCACTATCAGTTTCATTCCAGTATCCTAATAAATGAAAGCCAAATTCTAAACATCCAATAAAATCTTCTTCTGATGTGCCGTTCAGAATTAAATCATCATAAAATTCGGTATCGATAATTAATAAACTTATATCCCTTAATTCAATCCAACGTTCATAGCCACGACCTAATTGTTTGGGACACCAGTTAATAACATCATTTGGGTCTGATAGGTCTCCTGGTTTAGCATTTTGATTGTATTGTATCCACAATTCTTGGTAATCTGCGAGTGAAATACTATTCCCCATGCTTTTCCTAAACTTACCTCCATGGTGATTGAATGCAAGATTTTATAGAGAAATATTCTCAAATATTCTTAGAAAGAGTTTACCAGTGTTCAGCAATAGTGTCTAGAGATGAATGAAGCTGAAGCGGAAAGTATACTTCTTGTATGTAAAGGGGTAACAAAGAGGCGAAAGCATAGCCAGTAGAGGAGTATGACGGTTTTAGGGTAAAGCTGGTCGTTTGGGAATCATCTCTCGGTAGACAACACTATTGCATTCTGATAAACTGACTTTCAAAGCTATTTGAGAAAGCTTATCTATAGCCTTATCAGTTAATTGAGATGAGGTGTTTTGTAGGGTAGCGCATGGCGAATATTATTTCACTCGCAGATTACCAAGAATTTTGGAGAGAACGCAATCAAAACACTAGGCAACCAGACCCATCAGACCCATCTGATATTATTAATATATGTCCTCAACAATTTGGTAGTGGATATGAACGTTGGATTGAACTGCGGGACATTAGTTTATTAATTATTGATGCGGAATTTCATCATGATTTAGTGATAGAAAAAAACTCTTCAGATAGTTGTATTGATGGGCTGGAATTTGGATTCCATCTCTCAGGTTATTGGAATAATATTCATGCTGGAAAAAATTTCTTTCAAAGTGGATATTTTCACCAGAATCAGGAATCAGAACTTTTGCGATCGCAGCGACTTTTAAAAGTAGATATCCATCCCGAATCCCCTGAATTACTGCATAGTTTCATTACAGGTGGCTTAAATCCCATATCGCCGAAAATTATTAAAAATCTCCTTGAACCTGATCAAGAGCCATATTTTCAAATAGATTATACCACTCCAGAAATGCGAGTCGCCCTAGAACAAATTATCAATTGTCCCTTTACCGGCTTAACCAAAAAAATTTATTTAGAAAGTAAATGTTTAGAAATAATTGCCTTGAAGCTGGAACAATTAGCCGCCAGAGAAGATAGTTCTACAAAAGGCACTGCTTTAAAAAGAGATGATATTGATAGAATCCACTATGCCAAGGAAATTTTAACCGAAAATTTAGACAATCCTCCTTCTTTAATAGAACTAGCCAGACAAGTAGGATTAAACGACTATAAACTTAAGTTAGGCTTTCGCCAAGTCTTTGGTACAACTGCATTCAGTTATTTACACCAACAACGCATGGAAAAAGCACGCCAATTACTTTTAGAAGGCCAAATGAATGTCAAAGAGGTAGCGCGTGCTGTTGGCTATACCAATCAAAGCCATTTTGCTACAGCTTTTCGTAAGCAATTTGGTACTAACCCTAAATCCTATGATTTGCTACTGAGAGCCTAAAATACAGCTATTATCTGTTAGTTTTAGTAAAAATCCGTCTTTGGTTCAAAAAAATCCGTCTTCGGTTCAATCAGGTCTTCAAAATCACCTTCATTGTAGATTAAGCTTCTTGAAAAAGATTCTTAGCTATCAAAATTACACCCTCTGGGATGAGAGGCTGGTCTAGGTGAGGAGATTATGAGAAGACAACCGCAATTATTGATGGGTTTATGGTTAGCAGGGGTAGTAATTACTGTCCAACCAGCTTGGGGTAGTGGAAATCCTCCCTTGTCAGAAGGCGGTAATACCTCTACAAACCCTCAAAGATTACTATCTCAAGTATCCACACCTCAATCTCCAATTCTGATCAATGGAGTGCGGATTGATACAACAAACCAAGGCATAGAAGTAATTTTAGAAACTAAGCAAGGCGAAAAATTACAAATAGTAAATAGTAGTTTAGGGAATAGCTTAATAGCTGAGATTACCAATGCTCAACTAAGTTTGCCTTCAGGAAATACATTTCGGCAAGAAAAACCTTTTGCGGGTATTACTGAAGTTACAGTTATTAACCAAGACAGTAATACTATCAGAATCACTGTCACAGGTGAGGTAGGAACACCCACTTATGAACTATTCGATAGTGATGCAGGTTTGATATTAAGTGTGACACCTATATCACCTTCCGCATCTCAACCAGAAACGCTACAACAGCCACCAGAGGAGAAACCAAATACAGAAAATCCTACAACACAACCAACAGCTGAAACTGATACACCTATTGAACTGGTAGTTACAGGTGAACAGGATAGATATCGAGTCACGGAAGCATCAACCGCCACAAAATTGGATGTACCACTGCGGGATGTTCCAGCATCAGTGCAAGTCATACCCAAAGAAGTCATTCAAGATAGACAAGTCATCAGACTTAACGAACTATCAGATAACGTCAGTGGTGTACGTCCTCAAGAAACCTATGGCGGACTAGCATCTCAAGGGTATTTCATTCGTGGTTTTGGCACAAGTTTTGAAACCTTGCGCGATGGCTTTAGAGATTTTGGCTTTTTTAGTCCCCGTGATGTCGCTAATATTGAGCGTGTAGAATTTCTCAAAGGCCCTGCATCAGTTCTCTATGGTAGTGCTACTAGTCCTGGTGGTGTTGTTAACACAATTACTAAAAAGCCACTTGCAGACCCTTTTTATCAACTTAATGGCACTATTGGTAATAACGACTTTTACCGCACATCAATTGATTTTTCTGGGCCTTTATTAGAAAATCGTGCTGCACTCTACCGTATCAATACAGCTTACGAAAATGCGAAAAGTTTCCGTGATTTCGTAGAAAATGAAAGCACCTTTATTGCTCCAATTATTACCGTAAAAGCTGGAGAAAGAACCAATCTTACCTTTGGTTATGAATACCAAAAGTATGACTACACTTTTGAAAGGGGTTTCCCTTCGGATAATTCAGTAGTTTTTGACCTCCCTATCAATCGTTTTTTAGGTGAGCCTAACTTGAACAGAGGTGAAGCAACATCTAATAATTTCACCTATTCACTAGAAAGTGAATTTGGTGAAAATAATGACTGGAAATTCCGCCAAGCATTCAACGTTATTAACGTTAGCGGTAATACGAGAGGAGCGCAAGCAAGGTTTGTCCGAGATGATGGAAGAACTGTAGCGCGAAGATATCGCAATGTTGATGAAGAGCAAAATAACTTATCATTTCAAAATGAAATTAGCGGCAAATTTAACACTGGTTCAATTCGCCATAATGTGCTTGTAGGTGTGGAATTATCTCGTTATAAATACGCTTATGATTTTTTTAGTGGCAACATTGCCGATTTAGATATTTTTAACCCTGTTTATGGCGCACCAGCACCAACAAATTTGAATAGAGATAATACTGAATATGGTGCAGATAATGTTGCATTGTATTTTCAGAATTTAATAGAACTGACACCCCAAATTAAATTGCTGGCGGGTGGTCGTTTTGACTGGGTTGACTCTTTTAATACAAACTTACAAACTGGCACAACAGATAAAGTTTCCGACTCTGAATTTTCGCCACGAGTTGGTATAGTTTATCAGCCTACGGAATCTACATCAATTTATGGCAGTTGGACAAATTCCTTTAACCCACAAATATTTGGTACAACTCGCAATCTTGAACCTTTTAAACCAGAAACCGCAGAACAATTTGAAATCGGAATTAAGCAAGAGTTGTTTGACAAGCGTTTATCAGCAACTTTAGCTTATTTTGATATCACCAAGAAGAATGTTTTGACCACAGACCCGGAAGATGAAGACTTCCAAATTCAAACAGGGGAGCAAAAAAGCCGAGGTGTAGAGTTAGATATTGTAGGAGAAATTCTCCCTGGTTGGAAAATCATTGGCACGTATACTTACACTGATGCTTATATCAGCCAAGATAATGATGCGGGCTTACTGAATAATAGATTAACAGGTGTACCTTACAATAGTGCAAGTTTATGGACTACCTATGAACTGCAACAAGGTAATTTGCAAGGTTTAGGATTAGGACTTGGTGTTGTTTACGTTGGTGAACGGGAGGCGAGTTTACCAAATAATCTCAAAATTCCTTCTTATGTGAGAACAGATGCAAGTATTTTCTATAAACGGGATAATTGGCGTGCTGCGCTCAATTTTAAGAATCTTTTTGATACTAAATACTATGAGTCTCAAGGATTTTTTATTGTTCCCGCAGCACCTTTTACTGTTTTAGGAACTGTTTCTTTTGAGTTTTGATGTTGGGTATTAGGGTGTGTCTAATTTAGCCGTAACGCACTATAATCATGCAGTACGTTACGGCTAAATTAGACTATCGTTAATGCTAGAAATATTACATAGCCGTAACACACCCTACTTATACATCATGGTGATAAAATATATAAAATGGAAAAAGATTTTTATTATTATTTTAAGCTAAGTTTAGCAATAGTAATTTCATGCTTTATCAGCATTGCTTGCTATAACAGTAATTTATATAGTAATTTCCATCATCGAACATCATCAAATTCAGAATGTCGATTAATTAAACATGAATTAGGTGAGACTTGTATACCTCCAAATCCCCAGCGTATTATTGTTACCGATCAAGTTGCGTTAGAAGCTGTAATTGCATTAGGATTAAAACCTATAGGTGCTCCTGATACTAGTTATGTAGCTAGTAAATCTAGTTTTCTCAAGGACAAAATTTCTGGTATAACTTATATCGGTAAAGAACATCAGTTTAATTTAGAAAAAATATTAGATTTACATCCAGATTTAATTATTAGCTTATATGGAATTAGTTCCACAAATTATCAATTGTTTTCAAAAATAGCTCCTACAGTGCAATTTAAATATGTTCATGCACGATGGCAACAATCTTTACAACAAATTGCTGACGTATTAGGGAGGGCGGAAAAAGCGGAAAAATTATTAATTGAGTACAAACAGCGATTAACAAAATTCCGCAGTATTTTCCAGAATAAAATTAATCACATCAAAGTATCTGTCAGCCGTTTTCATGGGGGTGTAAAGCTACCTGAGTTTCGTTCTCAATTTTCCTTCCCTGGCAGTATTTTGTACGAACTCGGTATTTCTATGCCAGACGCTCAAAGTCAGTTAATTAAAACTCCTGATGATACTTTAGTCATCCTCAACTTAGAACGGATAGATTTACTTGATGCTGATGTTTTATTTGTAGCTGTCGATCCTGGTGCTAGGGATTTATTCCAGAAATATCAAAATACTCGTCTTTGGCAAACTCTGAATGTAGTCCAGAATCAGCGAGTTTATAGTGTTGATTCTAGTTACTGGATTTTTGGTAGTATTCTCTCAGCTAATGCCATAGTTGATGATTTATTTAAGTATTTACTAAAATAACCATAATTAATTGCATCTACCAAAAATCATGTTCGATAGGTTCTGAACCAATCAGAAAATCAAAATTACCTTCACCTCTGCTTTGTTTAAGTGTTTCCATGATTTTTTGTGGGCTATCGTAGGGGCCACTAACATAGCATGGTTTTCCATCACGACCGCATTCAATACGAATGCTTCCATCCCAGTTTCCGAGGTGAGAACGTGATTTTTCAAAATCTTTGTGTGGTTGAAATCCTAAGCTTTGTGCATATTCATAAGCACTAAATATCATCCCTTGAGCGACTTCCAGGGAAACCTCTTGCGGTTTTTCAGGAAATGGCTGGAATAATAGTTCTGCAAACTCTTGAAATTCTCTTTTGTCTAATGTACGGGGTTCTGTAGCATCTTTAATCCCTAAGCACCAGACATCTAGAAGATAACTACAAACTGCGATTTGATTGTACCGAACAGTTCTAGCAATAACCACTAATCCTAAACCGCGCTCAATAGACCCATTGTTCTTGGCAGGTACAATATTGTCCAGCAGGTTTTTGATGCTATTGTCTGAAGAGTCTTTAGGTAATAAGTGGACTAGATTATCGCTTGCTAAACACTTGTAAACGGGGTCTAATTCACCTTTTTCCAATTTATCTAATGTGGTTTGCTCTGCTTGATTTTTCAGTACTGCATTAACGTCTGATACTTTAATACCTAGTTTTCTAGCTATTTGTTTGGGTGTTAAATTTAATGCCCGTAAATCATCAACTTGTTGTTGTATTTCTGTCATAAAGCACCACTTTCTATAAAAAATATATGCAAAATTATTAAATCAAATATCGTTTTTATTAATTTAATTTCCAAAAATTAATTATATTTTGATCATAATACTTAAACAAATAAAAAAACTCGTGAAAAATATATCTCAATACGTGGTAAATAGATAGTAAGCTTAAGACTCTGTAACAATTTTACCCAAATACTTGAGGACTCTTAAAACTAGCACTCAGCATTTTCCAGCTATCTCTATGGTTTTAAGGTATTCAATAGTAAAAGTGATGGCAGTTGTTCTAATATCAGAAAATTAGCCATAGGTGCGCCAATTACACCGCCCCATAGAGTGTAGTCTACAAAGTAAACTCGTCCTTCTCTCCAGGCTCGTGAATTGTGCAAGAGGGGATTTTTAGCCCATTTTTCCTTGAGTTCTTGGAGGGGAACTTTGTAAGTAGATTCACCATTCCAGTTATCTAACCAAGTAGTAACAATGACAATATCTGCGTCGAGTTGAGCCAAAGTTTCTAGGTTAATCTGTGGTCTTACCCCTAATTTTCGTTCTATATTTGGCAGGAAGACGGGTTGAAAGCCAATTTTTTCGAGGATTTTAATAGTATCTCCGTTATATACAACCTCTATATAGTCCATTGCTTGACTACAAGCAATATTCAGCACTCGCGGATGGGTTTTGACGAGAGGAGCTAATTGAGTGCGGACTGTAGCAAGTTGTTGCTGTTGTGCGGTAATGATTGATGAGATGTTTTTCTGAGTGTTAAGAGCTTTAGCAATAATTTTAATGTTTTCCTGCCAGCTTTGATCATTATCTACTAAGACAGTTGGCGCGATCGCAGACAATAACTTATTTTCCTGAAAGTTCATGCCTAAAATCAAATCGGGTTTGAGTAGAGTCAAAGCTTCTAGAGATGGCTGGGAGCGATCGCCTAAATTAATCGGTTGACTGGTGACAAAATTTCCTAAATAGGGAATCTGTTGGCTAGGATTATCGAATTGGGGCGATCGCACTAAATAAGCATCGGCATAAGCAGCAGGTTGCACATCCAAAGCTAACACCAGACTCAACATCTTCGGGTCGAGAACCGCTATTTTCTGGGGTTTACCGCAAATCTTGGTTTTTCCTACTGCATGTTCTACCACTCGACAATTAGTAGACTGTGGGACATTATTTTCTAACTTGGTTTTATCAGCCATACCACCTTGACAAGCTGTAATCAAGATGGCTGTGACTAAAACCAAGGCAATGTATTTATATAATAAAGCGATCGCATTTTGGCAAGTTTCCAACAACATTATCAACTCAACAAAAATCAAGGTTAGAACTGAATTGAAAACGAGCCGATAACGGTAAAAGGCGCACCAGGATAGATTGTATTTCTGGCTTGAGATGTTTCATAGTAAGTTTCATTGAAAAGATTGCGGAAATTTAGGGCTAACCTCCAGTTATCTCGTTTGTAATATATTGCTGAATCGGTTCGGAAATAGCTGGACAAAACGCTGGTATTTTCCACGTCGGCGTATCTATCTCCCACATAATAAAGTCCTAAACCAAAGCCCAAACCTTTTAAATCACCGCTTTGCAGTTCATAGCTTGTCCACAAACTTGCAGCGTGTTCCGGTACATTATCAATGCGATTGCCTACGGGAATGGTATTGTCCTTGGAGGTAATTGCATCGGTGTATGTGTAGGATGCAATGATATTCCAACCTGGCAGAATTTCACCACTAATATCTAATTCAATCCCTCTACTTCTTTGTTCTCCAACCTGCACAGATAAATTGGGATCGTTGGGGTCGGAAGTCACAACATTAGTTTTAGTAATCTCGTAGGCTGCTAGGGTTGCTGAAAGTTTTTCGCTAATATCTGCCTTGATACCAACTTCGTACTGCGTTCCTCTTGTTGGCTTAAAAGGTTCGTTGCTTGCCGAACGACCAAAAAAGCGATCGGGTTTAAAGGATTGAGAATAACTGGCATAGAGAGAAATCGGTTGAATTGGTTGATAAACTATCCCAATCCGGGGACTAAAAGCACTGAGAGATTCTTCACTCGCTGTTTCTGAGAAACCTTCTTCTTTTCTTTGGAAGGCATCAAAGCGACCACCAACTAAGACCTTGAGATTATCTGCAACAGTAATTTGGTCTTGGAAGTAAATCCCTAGAGTATCTCTTTGAGTTGTGTAAGAGAAAGTGCTTTCATCAGGTGTAGCAGGGAGTTCTACATCATAATTAGGATTAAAAATGTCCAGCAATATGGGGTCTGCCACATCGAATGAGGTGTATTTCCAGGTGTTGCGTCTTAACTCCACCCCAATTAAAGGTTGATGGACAATCGATCCCGTCTTGAACTTGCCAACTACTTCTGTTTGTAGGGTATAAATGTCTCGGATGAACTCATCACGACTCACGTATATTGGGGCGAACTGGTCATCAATTAAGTCATAACCACCATAGGTGTAAGTACCAGATGATTTACCAGAAACAAAGGAAAACGCATTACGCAGCTGCCAGTCTTTGCTAAATTCATGCTCTAATCGATAGCCAATCCGAAAAGTGCTATCGTCATAAACGTGGGGCAGACCAATGAAACGACTAATGGGGATAGGCGCAGGTCGATCGCCAATGGAAGGAAGCCCGCGATCAAAAAGATAATCGTTGTGTTGGTATTCTAAGTCAAAGGTTAAAGAAGTGCGATCGCTAATATTCCAAGTAATTACAGGTGCGACAAATACCCGTTCTAGAAAGTTATAATCGCGAAAACTTCCAGAATTTTGATAAGCCACATTCAAGCGATACAACAGTGAACCATCATCTGTCAGTGGCCCCGAAATATCAAAACTAGGGCGATAAAAGGCATAATTACCCACATTCAACTCAGCCGCATAATAAGGAGTTCTTAGGGGTTGTTTGGTGACAACATTGATAATTCCTCCTGGTTCAACCTGACCGAATAGCACCGAAGCCGGCCCTTTGAGAACTTCGATGCGATCAATGTTAGCTGTGTCTACCTGGGAATAAAAGTCAGTATCATTAAAACCATTACGGAAGTTGCCATCCTGATCGAAACCACGAACTCTATATCCACCTGCATCGGTACCACCATAATTACCTTGTTTGTTGACACCACTAACATTTTCCAAGGCTTCTTGTAGGCGCGTCGTCTTTTGGTCTTCTAAAATTTGACGCGGAATCACTTGAATCGAACCAGGAATATCGCGCACAGGAGTATCGGTTTTAGTCGCAGTTGAAGCGTTTGGTACCCGATATCTGTCTTGTTCTCCCGTTACAACCAATTCAATCGGTTCATCCTGCTGTGCTGCGGGTTCTTCTGGAGGTGTCTGGCTTTCTGGTGGTTCCACCGTTTGCGGTGTTTGGGGTGTTTGTGCTGCTGTTGTTGGTGATGCTACTTCAAAAATCAACCCTGCATTATCATCAAATAACTCCACCGCAGGTAAAGATGTCTCACCCACTACTGTTAACCGCACAGTATTTGCGTCAATATTAGTAACTGTGATCTCAGCAATTCCCTCTATGGGTTTTTCTGAGCGATATGTAAAAGCATCTCCGTTGGGTAGTTGTAATTGTCCACCAGTAATCTCTGCAATAAAATTGTTTCCCGTGCTGCGATTGGTAATTTGCAGTTTTTCCCCTTGGGTGGTTTCTAAAATTACATCCAATCCTTTGGCTGTGGAATTGGCTTTTACTCCTGTAATGAGAATAATAGTTTCTTGGGTGGTGGTTGGTGTTTGTGCCAAAATGCGAGTATTAAATTGGCTTTTATCCTCGCCTACTGTCTCGGCTTTTGTGGGAGTGGCGAATAAAATAGCGATCGCCAACGGCGCAAACGAAGCGATCGCACTTGTTAGCAGCAAGCTTGAAAACCATTTATCTAATCTCATTTATCTACCCACATGAAATCAAACTACTTGTCCGTAACTCAAGCGGACAGCTATTAAAAGAATATTTTTGGAATTACCAGCTAAAATCTTATTAGTAAGTATTGTCAAGAATTTTACGGAAAGTAGAGGGAACGCTCAAGTCTAGTATGTTCTCCAAACGGAATTTTTCGGTTCTTGAAACGGAATTTTTTCGGAAAAAAACGCTAGTACATAACTCAAGTAAATATTAGAAAATCGCCATTTTCTGGGAATTTTGGCTGTAAAGAGGTATTTAGCAATCTAAGTTTTTAAATTTACAGGGCTGACATCTTGAGATTTTAGGAATTTAGGCCGATAACGCCACATTGCAAAGCCAGTGACAAACAATACAGTAGGAGCAAGACCAACGAAAATATAGAGAATACGAGTTGCTAGTCCGCCAAAAGTACCGTAATGTAGGGGGATAAAAGCATCTAGCACTTTATCACCAACAGAAAGCGATCGCGAACTCCGAACATACAACACCTTTCCTGTGTATTGATCTAAATACACTCTGCTACGCCAAACTTCTTTTTCTTCAGCAAATCTTTTACCCACTCTAAATACAGACTCTGGGCTAGTGGGAAAAGAAATATAAGTAGTAGTAGCTTCTGGTAAAGCTTGATCAGCGCGCTGCAAAATTTCTCCTAAAGCTAATGTTGATTTCCCTAGAATCGGTTGAGATTTAGGTTCTATCGGTTTCGCAGAAAAAGTAGCAGCATAAATCACAGGTTCAGAGTAAGAGTAAAAATTCCAACAAAATCCTGTGAAACCAGCAATTCCCAAAAATACTGCGGCGATCGCTCCTACTACTTTATGGATATCAAAATTTTTACGTTTGATATGACCATTCCATTTGATTTTGAACCCTGCAATTAGCTTTCGCCAACCCGGCCAGAGAATCATCCCTGTAATGCTGAGGATTAACATTAACAATGCTGCTATCCCCACAATCATCATTCCAATATCGCCAGCCAGTAAAGAATAGTGAAGTTTGTAAATCATACTCATGATGGTGTATTCACTATTGCGATCGCCTAAAATTTTACCTGTGTATGGATTGACAATTACTTCTAATGTCGGTTTATGTGGAGATTGCAATTCGATGTGTATTGGTTGGTTGGGTTTTTGGGGTAATTGCAAAAAACTAAAACTTAAGCTGGGATCGGGATAGGCTAGTTTCACATTATCAATAACAGATAATATTGACACCTGTTGCTGTTGGGGTGTGATTTTGCTAAACTGTAATTCCAACAAAAAATGACTAATTTCTTCCTGAAAAACTAGTAAGCTACCTGTGAAGCCAACTACCATAATAATTAACCCAACAGCTAATCCTAAATAACGGTGTATTTGGAAAGCCAAATTGCGAAATTTCATATTAAAGCTATTTATTCTCAATATTTAATAACCGCAAAGTCATATCAAATTCTAGGGTGAATTTGGCTCTATGTTTGGCAGATAAACTTTGTGCTAAACAGCGTTTTTGCGGGAGTAAACGCTAGGCTTGACACCAAACTTCTTATAAAAAGCTGTCATAAAAGCACTGCGGCTAGAATAACCTACATATTGAGCTACTTGATTGACATTCAATTTTGCATCCAAAAGTAATTCTTGCGCTCGTTCCATGCGATAGTTATGTAAATAACCAAAGACAGTTGTACCGAATATTTGCTGAAAGCCTTTTTTAAGAGTGCAATCATTCAGATTGACTTGCCGTGCTAATGCTATTAATGTTGGTGGATTAGTAAAATTATTAATCAGAATATCTCTAGCTTGATAAATACTATCAATCTGTATTGGCTTGAGACTAATATTTGTATCAAATGGTGGTGAATCTTGTAAATCTTCCAATCGAATTGCCATTAATTCTAAAACTTTAGCCTCTAAATATAGTTGCTTTGTTAAAGCTTGATAAGGACAATTTAATATCTGTTGTAAAATTGTTTGCATTTGTGGGGTTGTCCTACCAATTTGAAATAAATTTATTTCACTATCGGCTTTTTCAATAATGTTTCTAAGATTGACTGGTAATGTATCAAAATGAGGAATTGTCAAACTTTTAAACAAAGAATATTCAATATGAACATCTAACTTTAACATCCTTTCTTGTGCTTCCCACTCCTGATATCCTCTTTCACCATTATCAACAGCCAATGATACAAAATTTTGTCCTGTTTTGACATCTCTATTATGATCGCTATGATTGAAAATACTAAAACCTAATTCTAAATAAGTACAATTTTGATTTGGTGTAGTGACAACAACTAAATCTTCTTGCAACTTATAATCATCTATCAACAGAGAAATTCCGGGTCGTACGTGATACCAATATCTATAACCATGACTTATGCCTTTGGGATCATGTAGTCGAAATTCATAAGTTATTGGTTGAAAATGACTGTTATTATCAAGTGAAGTTGACGGCAATAAATGATAACAATCTGCCGATTCTTCTAAAACAAGGGTCACGTCGATTCGCTCCGACTTCAAAATACTCTACGAGCAGGCTTGCACCTACAAAAGTTATGGAATTTGGAATTGCTCAATAAAATAGATGACAATTAATAAGGGAATTCCAACTAAAGAAAATATCCCATCGTAAGAGGATGTTTGAAAATTGTTTCGCTGTGTTTTTAAACACTTATTTATCCCCCCTAACCCCCCTTGAAAAAGGGGGGAACTAGACCTCTAAGGGTTAGCAGAGGAAGCAGAGGGAGATCAGGATTTTTATTGACATCTTTGCTCTTGATTATTAAATATTTTAATTTCTGGAAGTCCCTAAGATTAATTGTCTACAAATGAGTATTAAAAGTTATGAAATTAACTTAATCAAGTAGGGCAACACTAGGTGTAGGGTTGCCAATAGCAACTAATCTTCAGGCTTTGTCAGTACAGAAGGAATACTTGCAAAAATAGCAGATTCTAACTCTTTTGGGAGTTTTTCCCACATAAACGCCCCTTTACGATTATTAATATACATCTGTGTAAACTCCAGTAAGGCCGAAGCATTTTCTGTATCTGGAGGTAGATCCACAAGTAAATAGGTAGGCTTTTCCGGGCTGGAAACTGCTACAACACAGCCACGACTACAAGCCCACAAACATCCTACAGGATTAATTTCCAGGTCTTCTATTGCGAATTTTTCTGTGGATAAAGCGGTCAGTTTATCAAGTAGAATACTGCCATCACAAACCTGATTTTCGGCTAATTCCTCAGATGAACGGTGACAAGATTTGCAAACAAATAAGGTATGTTTGATCATGGTTTTAATATGTGTTGATGATGGCAATAAAGAACCCCACGCCCGGTCAACCTTGATGTGATGACAACTACTGCTTTTGAGTAGCGATCGCTAACTTAGCACCTTTAACCTGTCGAACTTGATCCATGACAGCAACAACCTTACCATGACCGACCCGTTCATCAGCATTAATCACCACCAAAGTATCAGCATTAGAACCAACCACATTACGAATTTGTTCCGCCAAAGAATCAACTAGTACAGGTTGACGATTCAAACTAACTGCCCCTTGCTCGTCAACTGTAATCGTAATCTTAGCTGGGACTTGCTGTTGATTGGATGTAGCCGCCTTGGGTAAATTGACAGGTAAACCTTCAGAGCGAGTTAAAAACAGCGTTGACATGATAAAAAATGTCAAAATCGCAAAAATCACGTCAATCATCGGCACAATATTAATCTGTGCGGGGATATCGGGTTCATCTTGCAGACGCATAGGTTTTTTCCCCTTTTTCATAGCGGCGACGATAGAGCAATTCTAACTGTCCACCATACTCTTGAAACAAAGCCATCTGCCGAGTATAAAGTCCCCGAAAAGAATTCGCGAAAAATAGTGTAAAGATAGCAACAATTAATCCGGCAGCTGTTGATACTAAAGCTTCACTGATCCCTGCAGTCACACCTGCGGTTTTTGTCCCACCAACATCACCAATATCCAAAGAAGCAAAAGAAGTAATCAAACCTAAAACTGTACCCAGTAAACCTAACAGTGGTGCTAAACCGATAATCGTATCAAAAATATTTTGAAAGCGTTTGAGGATTGGAATCTCCGCCTGCGCCTCACTTTCCAAAGCCAAACGAAACTCCTCCGGCGTTGGTTCCTCCAACTCCAATGCTGCCAAAAACACCCTAGCTAGAGGTAAATCTGCATTTTGTCGGAGTAGATCAATCGCACCCACTACATTGTCTAAGCGATAGAGTTTTAATACTTCTTTGACGACACGACCTTGACGGTTATTGAGTTTCAGCCAAAATCGCACACGTTCAATAATCAATGCTACTGCCAAGATTGAAAAGCCCAATAGCGGCCACATCACTACGCCGCCAGCCACAAACAGATTCTTAATTCCCATGCCAAGCCTCGTAACGCCAACAACAGAAAAACTACATAGCATCGTCAGATAAATTGAGAGTTATTGTCAAGATATTTTCCAGAACTTTGCTAAACTTATGCAATTAGGCTGATAGCATTTCTCTAGAAAAAATCGCTATAAAACTCTATTATGCAAGGCTTTAGGCATTAAATACAGTTAAGAGCTTGACTAAATAATCACTTGATATTTCTAACTAAGCATCTTACTATGTCTAAGTTAGTAATATTAAATTGCAATAAATTATGACCTTTTTATGACCTTTTCGGGCATAGCTGTGGAGCCGAGTTCTAAAGAAACTAAGGCTCTCAGGTATTTTCTGATGTGAAGTCTAGTGGGTTCGATAAAGTTGCATATGGAGGATGCGATATGAGCCTAAAGTTACGCAATCATCACCCCAATCACAACCAACAGCAACTTGACGACTGCGACAGATTCCAGAACGAAGGACTCGGCTGATAATGCTAGCAGCTTCAGGAGTGCCTTGTATCGTTCTCCTCAACAATCTCCTACTCAACCTGTATCAGAATGCTCCCACCCATACTAAGAATAAAAATTAATAATTTTGTGGATAGAAAATAATGGTTGGCTAAACCTGAATCATCTGTTCCCTCTTTACCAACAAAAGAATGACAAGAGCAACTACAGCATCACCTAGAAACTGGAAAATACCCCAAATCTCACCATTAGCAGGCCTCATTTTGGGAATAATGATCCTGTTAATTTGCTTAGTGTACAGTGTCACTTTAGGGGCAGCAGAAATACCTTTAAATAAGATTCTAGAATCTTTCATCCTATTTGATGGTTCTTATGAACATTTAGTGATTCAGACGGTGAGATTACCGCGATCGCTCGTTGCACTGCTGGTAGGATCATCTTTGGCAGTTGCCGGTGCATTAATGCAAGGTTTGACACGCAACCCCTTAGCAGATCCAGGTATTTTGGGTATTGAGTCAGGAGCAGCATTGGCTGTAGTTACCACAATTTTTGTGTTTGGTAGCTCCTCTTTGAGTGTTTTAACGATTGTGGCCTTTTTGGGTGCAGGGGCGACAGCAATGTTAGTCTACCTCCTGGGTTCTCTAGGAAAGGGAGGAGCTACCCCACTGAATCTGACAGTCGCAGGTGCAGCTTTGACGGCTCTGATTTCTTCCCTCACCACAGCTATTCTCATCGTCAGTCAACGCACCTTAGAAGAAATTAGATTTTGGTTAGCAGGTTCTTTGGCTGGACGAGATTTTGACATCTTATTATCAGCCTTACCTTTCGTCGTTATTGGTTTAGTAATTGCTTTTGTCCTGGGTAGACAAATTACAACCATGAGTCTGGGTGAAGATGTGGCTAAAGGTTTAGGTCAAGAGACTGCTTGGGTCAAAATCACTACAGCTATCAGCGTAGTTTTACTAGCGGGAAGTTCCGTATCTCTAGCCGGGCCAATCGGCTTTATTGGCTTAGTCGTTCCCCATATGGTGAGATTTTTTATCAAAGCTGACTACCGTTGGATTTTGCCATACTCCGCAGTAGTCGGTGCAACTTTACTGTTAGTTGCAGATGTGGCAGCGCGTGTCCTCCTCAAACCCCAGGAATTACCCGTGGGAGTCATGACAGCCTTAGTTGGCGCACCCTTTTTTGTCTACTTGGCTAAATCAAAGGTAAAAAAATGAAGTTGGATTGGCTTGTTATCCGTTCCGAAACGATATCTTTGCGGATTGACCCCCGTGTACCACCAATGCTCTTATGTTTGGCAGTGGCAGTTTTGGTGGCGATGGTGATGAATTTAGGACGGGGTGAATATCCGATTTCTCCCTTAGATATCGTCAAAACTGTCTTGGGCATAGATACAGGCAACCCAGATCACGCTTTTGTAATTTATAACCTGCGTCTACCCCGTACCCTGGTAGCCGTCATGGTGGGTATGGCATTGGCCGTTTCTGGGACTATCTTTCAAGGCATCACACGTAACCCATTAGCTGATCCCGGTATTATTGGCATCAATGCGGGAGCAAGTCTAGCAGCCGTTTCCGTCATTGTCTTATTTCCATCAACACCCATTTACACTTTGCCTTTATCAGCATTTTTGGGTGCTTTATTGATGGCTGGTTTAATTTACTCCTTGGCTTGGAATAATGGTAGTTCCCCCGTTTTGTTTATTTTAATGGGCGTAGGATTGTCTGCGATCGCTGGAGCTTTTACCAGTTTATTAATTACCTTTGGCGATATTTATAGCGTCAGCGATGCCTTGGTATGGTTAGCTGGTAGTGTCTACGGACGCACCTGGGAACAAGTCTTTTCCTTCTTACCTTGGTTAATCGTTTTTGTACCAATGGCGTTGATATTAGCCAGACATTTAAACATTTTAAATTTGGGAGATGATGTTGCTAAAGGTTTAGGTACTCGCGTGGAATGGCAACGGGGTTTACTGGTGCTAGTCGGTGTCGCCTTAGCAGGTGCAGGAGTCGCCACAGCAGGCATGATTGGTTTTGTAGGATTAATTGCACCCCACTTAGGAAGACAGTTAGTAGGGACAAATCATGAAGGATTGCTCCCTACCTCTGCATTGTTGGGAGGAATGATTGTTGTAGTGGCAGATTTACTAGGAAGAACCCTCTTTGCACCTATCGAAATTCCTTGTGGGGTAGTGACTGCTGCTGTCGGCGCGCCTTATTTTCTCTATTTGTTAATTCGTAATCGCAAAAAATAGTTTTGGGGATTGGGGATTGAGGATTGGGAAAAAACGAGTTTTTATGAATTTAAAATGGTAACAAATATGAAAGGATTATCAACGAAAGGTTTATCTTTAGCTTATGATGGTGCGCCAATTATCCATGACCTTAATTTAGCAATTCCTACTGGAAAAGTTAGTGCTTTAGTGGGTGCAAATGGTTGTGGTAAATCAACTTTATTACGAGGTTTAGCCAGATTACTCAAACCCTATGGCGGTACAGTATATCTGGATGGACAATCTATTTTTAATCTTTCCACTAAGGAAGTAGCACAGCAATTAGGGATTTTACCTCAAAGTCCAGTTGCGCCAGAAGGATTAACAGTCAGAGACTTAGTAGCACAAGGACGTTATCCCTATCAAAATTGGTTGCAGCAGTGGTCACAAAAAGATGAAAGAATTGTCCAACAGGCATTAGAGATTACAGATTTGTTAACTTTGTCCGATAGATCCTTAGATACTTTATCTGGTGGACAAAGACAACGTGCTTGGATAGCAATGGCACTAGCACAAGATACAGATATATTACTGTTAGATGAACCAACTACTTTTTTAGATTTGGCACATCAAATAGAAGTTTTAGATTTGTTATATGAATTGAACCAACATCAATCAAGAACTATTGTCATGGTACTGCATGATTTAAATCAGGCTTGTCGTTATGCCGATTATTTGGTTGCAGTCAAACAAGGCAGAATTTTTACGGCTGGAGAACCAAAACAGGTGATGACTGAGGAAATGGTTAAAGAGGTTTTTGGTTTAGAATGTCGTATTGTTGCTGACCCAGTTGTAGGAACACCGATGTGTGTACCAATAGGACGCAAGGGAGAAAAGCAATTGCAAGCAAATTCTTCTAATTTTTAGTAGATAGATAGAAAATTTTAGTAATTAATTTTTGAAAAATCCTACTCAAAAATGTTGAAAATTCTGACGAAAGAACAATACGATGAATGCGAACAGCCTAAAAATTTAGGTTCTTCCAGACTAGATAAACTGAGTTCGGGGTAAGAGGTTAATTCTATTTTAGTTATTGCGTATCATCTGATTCACTGAATTGGCTGATTCCTAATTGGTCTATTCACTCACAAGTCCTTGCTCTTTAGTGGCTGTTTTCATCACAGCAACATACTTTCCTGCTTACTTTCCATTCCACCTCTCTTTCAAGCTAGTGTCAGCGATCGCCATCTCTTGTCTAAAAATTTGAGATAATCGAAGATTGCCTAAGGTGTGTTGACCAGGTATTTAAACAAATCATCAATTACAGCCTCAGCAGCCAGCAAAGTCCCTCCTAACCATGTAGTATCATCCACAAAGTAGACATGGTTATGTTGTACGGCTCGCAGTTTTTGCCATAGCGGTTTTGCTTGAATTGTTTTGAGTAATTCCTTTTTATCTATATCTCCAGTCATCACAAATAAAATATCCCCATCTATTTGGGCTAAATTTTCTTCGGAAATATTCTCAATTCTGCCAAAATTTGAATTCACATCTTGGGCTTTGGGGCGTTGTAATCCCACATCATTTAAAATCCAGCCGTCAAAGGAGTTTTTTACATAACTAATTATTCCATCTTTACCTATGTATGCAACAGCAACTTCTTGATTTTGATAACGGCTACCTAAAGCAATCTTCAATTTTTTAATTCGCTGATAATATTGTTCCCAAGCTGCTTGTGCGACTTCTTCTTTACCCAGGATTTGAGCGACGAAATTAAAGTGTTCTTGCCAAGATTTTTGCAGATTTTGCCAGTCACCTAAGACGGTAGGTGCAATTTTTGACAATAGAGGATAAATTTCTTTAACCGGTTCCCAACCCACGATTAAATCGGGTTTAAGTATCAATATTTTTTCTAAATTTGGTTGAAGTTGACTGCCTACTGGTTTGATTCCTGCTGTTCTATTTTTTAAATATTTAGGAAATAAATAATCTGGCGAAACATCTGCCGCAAGATACATAGTACTTGCAATTGGTTTTACATCAAGAGTTAGTGCATTACCTAATGTGAATTGAGATATGCTCACAATTCGTTGGGGATGATGAGGAATACAAGTTTTTCCCATTGCGTGTTGAACTATTCGACAGTTCACAGAGGGCAAAGAAACACTAAGGCTAGGTACAGTATGAGTAAATCTATTGCTACAGGATTTTATTAGCAGAATATTTAGACTAATAATTAAAAATAGGATGATTGCAGTGTTAATCTTCTTGGGCATTGGAAAAACATTTATTGATAAATCCCTTCCAGTAAATTGAGAAGGGATTGAGGGAATTTTTTTGCTGTAATTAAAACTGAAAAGAAACAGTTCCTTGGACTACAAATGGCTCACCAGGGTATACATTTGCTCTGTTTAATGCAGAATCAAAATAATCAACATCGAATAGGTTCTTGAAATTGAGGGCGGCACGGAATCTTTCTCGCTTGTAAAAAATGGTAGCATCAGTACGCACATAGCTGGGTAATTCAAAGGTATTTGGTAAAGTTCCTTGGCGATCGCTAACATAAAATAGTCCTAAACCAAAACCTAATCCTTGCAAACTACCAGATGAGATTTCGTAGGTTGTCCAGAGGCTAGCAGAGTGTTGTGGTACATTATTCAAGCGATCGCCAACTGGCAAGTCGTTGTCTTTTGTAACTATGGCATCGGTTAAACCATAGCTAGCAATTATGTTCCAACCGGGTAAGATTTCACCGGATATGTCAAATTCAATACCTCTACTCCGTTGTTCGCCTACCTGAATCGAAAAGTCTGGATCTCTGGGGTCGGTAGTAGCTACGTTAGAACGGGTCAATTCAAAGAAGGCGAGGGTTGCAGAAAGTCTGTCAGTCAAATCTGCTTTGATCCCGACTTCGTACTGAGTCCCCCGTTCTGGCTGAAACAATTCACCATCCAAGCTTCTACCAGTCGATGGCAGAAATGAACGGCTGTAGCTAGCGTAAAGTGAAATTGGTTTAATTGGTTGATAAACAATCCCTACTCGTGGACTGAAAGCTTCTTGTTGTTGCGACTCTTTACTGCCACTCACCAGCAGATCCTCACTAGTCTGCTGTACGATATCAAAGCGACCTCCCAGCACCAGCTTCAAGTTTTCAGCTAGAGTCACTTGATCCTGAATATAAAATCCATATAAGTTAGTAGAACTATCAAACTCGAATGGATTCCCTGGCTTGACAATTGGTTGATTGTAAATTGGGTTGAACACATCGATAGATGGAGCAAAACCATCATCAGGATATCTGTCTTGGTTAACCTGTCTAAAGTAGTTAAACCCGATGACTAATTGATGATTAATACTACCTGTGGTAAAGTTACCCGCTGTGTAGGTATCAAAGTTAAAGTTACTGTAGTTACTCTCGCCTTCACTATAAATTCTGTTCAAGGTACGGTTATCTGCATCTAAACTTACTGGTAGTATCCAGTCCTTGCGCGTCCGACTGAACCAGGTAGCCTTAAAAGCACTACGTAATTGCCAATCATCACTCAAACGATGTTCCAGGTCATAACCAACTCGAAATACACTGGAATTATCTGTGCTGAATGGTTCAGAAAAGTTGCGATCGCGGCGAATTTCTCCCAAAGGATTCGGTAATACGCTACCGACAGCTGGTAAACCCATCTGACCCTGATCTTTAGGGCGATCGATATATTCTGCTGCTAATGTGAGTTTAGTGCGATCGCTAATTAGCCAAGTCAGTGTGGGAGCAATGACATACTCTTGTGCATCATAGAAATCAACAAAGCTTTCCGTTGTCTGAGCAGAGGCATTCAAGCGATATAACAAGGTTTTATTGTCATTCAAAGGGCCTGAAAGGTCAATCGTACCACGGTAGAAATTGTAGCTACCAGCCGAAAATTCAACTGAATAGTAAGGTTCTGCAAGCGGTTTTTTGGTAACAAGGTTAACCACACCTCCCAGCGTCCCTTGTCCGTAGAGAACAGAGGCCGGCCCCTTCAGCACCTCAATCCTCTCGATAGTCGTAGTATTAAAACCAAGAGATGAATTGTTGGGGTCTCTTAACCCATCTGTGAGGATATCATCATCCGACGCAAAACCTCGAATTAGAGGTATTGAAAAGAAACCCCTAGTTGATGAATTAACTCCCTGCGATACACCCGATACGTTTCTGAGTGCTTCGCGCAAGTTCGTTACCTGTTGATCCTCTAGCACTTGTCGAGGAACTACCTGAATTGATTGAGGAATATCGCGTAATGGCGTATCGGTTTTTGTAGCAGTAGTCACATTCGGTACACGATAGCCATCTTGCTCTCCCGTTACCACTAATTCAATCGGATCATCTTGCTGTGCTGCTGATGCTTCTGGCGGTTGCTGTGTAGATGATGCGGTTATTGCTACTCCAAAAATTAAACCTTGGTCACTATCAAATAACTCAACTTTTGGCTGACTTGCTTCACCTGTCACTATCAGTCGGATAGTATTTGTATCTACATTAGTTACAGTCAACACTGTAATTCCACTAGCTGGGTTTTCTTGGCGACATTCATCACCCGACGGTAACATCAACTGTGCATTAGGGATATCTGCAATAAAGTTATTTCCCTCACTCCGAGTCACAGGTTGTAACTTATCTGAACCTGTAGTTTCTAAAATGACTTCTAGTTCCTGTTGGCTGGAATTCAGCTTGACTCCTGTTACCTTTACTACCTCTACATTGTTAGACTCTTGCGCTAACAATGTCGCCATACTAGTAGAGAATTTTTCTCTTTGGTTGAGTGTTAGTAGTTGTTCATCCCTTCTCACCCTGCTGACAAGTTTGATGAGAGTTTCTGCTTGTGCTGGTTCAACTAGAACTACAGTAAGGATCATCAACCAAAATCTTAAATCAAAAATAGGCGATCGCTTGACCATTCCCACACTCCTCATATACACCCAACTTATAGAAAATAGTTCTCAATTAGGTCGTATAACAGAGTCTAGGGATTTTTCATCATCTGGTCTATCCGCAAAAGCAGCACAATTATCCACAAAAGGCGGTTTGTCAGCATTTCCCCAGAAAAACCAAGATCCATCCAGATTCCCAACTTTTTCAAAAAGTCGGTCGGGGATCTCAGAGTCACACCACGCCCTTAAGACAATCGCTGGGGGAAATCCCAAATTTACGTTTAAAATTTACAGAAAACCGCCCTAAATGTGAATACCCCACCGCATTTGCTACTTCTGCTATACTCATCCCTCTTTCATATAAAAGTAGTCGTGCTTGTTCCATGCGATATTGATGCAAATATTGAAAAGTGCTAACACCAAAAACTTTTTGAAAACCCACTTTTAATTGATATTCGCTAATTCCCACTTTTGCTGCTAATTCCGACAATGAAGGTGGGTTGTCTAGATGGCGTTCTAAAATATTTTTTGCATGATATATTCGTTCAATAATATGTCGTTTTAAGGTCTTTTGATGATTAGAACTTATTTCCTCTATCTTATCTTGTTGCAGCCGCAAAGCTATTAATTCCATCACCTTACTCTCTAAGTAAATCCTTTTAAATAAACCTTCAAAGGGACATTGTATAATTTGCTGTAATACTACCTGCATTTGAGTAGTAATTTTGCCAACTCCGACGTAATTTTCTTGGTCGAATTTACGGAATAAACGTTTTAATTCTGGAGTGATGGCATTATCTTGAATATCAAGGAATGCCTTAAGTGAATCTGCTTCTATATGAATATCAATAGTTTTCATTGCTTGAGAATATTGTACTGATGCTTGTGCAGCCATCCCACAACCAGATAAAGCGGTTTCACCAACACGAACTGAGCAATTTTCTAAACTACAGTTAAGATTACCCGCAAGAAAAAACGACAACTGCAAACAATGTTCACGTTCTGGCAATTCCACAGTTACGGGTTCGCGCCATTGATATTCTGAGATTGTGAGAACAAGCCCTGTACGTAACTCTATATCTTGAAGATATCCCTCAGCGTATTCGTTGAGATATTGAGAGAAGCTTTCACAACAACCTTTCAAGTTAACCGTTTGACTTGATGCTACAGGTTGCAGTAAATTTGAGTAATCTTCAAGCGAAACTTTCATGCTCATGGAAGTTGAAGAACAGAAATGCTAACCTTTAACTAGGTTTTTTATTAAAAATAATTTGCAACAATTATATCATGATTTAGGTAGCATCCTCATTTTTTCAAACTACTCATACAGGATTAATCACTCCTCCGACAGTAAAAATTTCGCTCTTCTCAGAGGAGTAGGTTATGTGCGTAGGTGCATTCGCGGATTGTCTCGTAGAGAGGCGGCCTGTCTGGATATCACGAGAATTAAAGGTTATTGACGAGGTATTTCTCCAGGTCATCAAGTATGGCATTAATCGCAAAAATATCTGGACTATGCCAGTGCATCCCTACAAAATAAACTTTATTTTTTTGCAAAACTTTGAGTTTTGACCATAAAGGACTTTGTTTAAGCTTATTTAACGTCTTTTTATCATCTTCTCTTTCCCAAGACACAAAGAAGAGAACATCACCATCAATATCAGACATCTTTTCTTTAGATATATTTTCTATATAGAATAAATCTCCCCTTTGTGATTTGGGACGTTGTAGACCAACATCTTTCAAAACTGAGCCAGAGAAATGCTTTTCTCCATAAGACCAAATGCCAGATTCTGAAGCTGTATTGGCAATGGATACTTGAAGGGTATTGCGGCGATCGCCTAAAGCTTGCTTGATTTTTTCCACCCGTTGCCAATATTTATCTATCAATTGCTTACTCACTTCTTCTTTGTCCAGAACTTTAGCCAGTTCCTTGAACGTATCTATCCAGGGAGGTGGAGGAAAGGGTGTATTGAGAACTACTGTCGGTGCAATGTAAGACAACTGCTTGTAAATTGCTGGCGATTGAGAAACGTTATAAGAATCATAAATAATGAGATCTGGTTTTAATCTCAAAATCTTTTCTAGATTCGGGTTATTATAACTTCCTACAGATTCTACTCGCTCAACTTTACCTTGCAGATATTTTGGCATCGGAAAACCTGGAACAATAGTCGATGCAATTGGTCGGATACCTAATGCCCAGGTATTTTCAAAACTATCAAGCGTTACTACCCGTTTGGGGTTGCGAGGAATGCAAGTGCTACCCATTATATGTTGCACGGTGCGGCAATTCTCAACAGGCTGTTTATAGCTAGTAATATTGGAATCGTGATTTGTCTTACAAGCCGAAACCAGTATTACTATTAAGACACCTAAAAGCAGTAGATATTTGAAGTGATGCCAAGAAATTCTTGTGAACATCTAACAACCTAAAACCTCCATGAAATCGATCCTTGAACAGTGAAAGGTTCGCCTGGATCGACAAATGTTCCAGAACCACTAGCTTGATAATAATCAACATTGAAGAGATTACGGAAATTTACGGCAGCACGGAATTGTTCGCGTTCATAGAAAACTGCTGCATCTGTACGGAAGTAACTAGGAACCTCGAAAGTATTAGCCAAATCTGCTGCTCTGTCTCCAACATAATAAAAGCCTAATCCCAATCCCAGCCCTTGCAAATCACCTTGTTGGATTCTGTAGGTTGTCCAAAGATTAAATGAGTGTTCGGGAGCAGAAAATAAGCGATTACCCACTGGAATTATATTATCTTTCGTAACTCTAGCATCAGTGTAAGCATAGCCTGCAATAATATTCCATCCTGGTAAAATTTCGCCACTAATATCTAACTCAATTCCTCGACTGTTTTGTTCTCCAGTTTGAACCGAAAAGTCAGGATTATCAGGATCGACTGTCGTCACATTGGAGCGCGTCAAATCATAAAAGGCCAGGGTAGCCGAAAGTCTGTCATTCACATCTGCTTTAATACCCACTTCATACTGGGTTCCTCGTTCTGGGAGGAATGCTGCTCCCGTAGCAGATCTACCAATTGTCGGAGCAAAAGATCGCGCGTAACTAGCATATAAAGAAATGGACGGAATGGGTTGGTAAACAATTCCGACACGTGGACTAAATGCGGTGTCTGATTGACTAGTTTCTAGATCCGTAAGTCGATTAATTTTGCGCTCCTCCAAGATATCCACTCGTCCACCTAGCAGAAGCTTCAAGTTTTCAGCGAAAGTAATTTGATCTTGGAGATAAATGCCAAGGGTATCTCTGGTTGTAAACTGAACGAAGTTACGACCAGTAGAAACAACTGTTTGATCGTAGACTGGATTGAAAATGTCTACCGGATTAGCAGGAATTCCAAATTCAAAACTGAGATCAGTTATATTTCGACTCAAACTAACGCCAAATAAAAGTTGGTGATTGATGGAGCCAGTGCTGAATTTACCCAGTAAATTGGTATCTAGATAATAGAAATCATAAAATTGACTGCCAATAGAAGCACTTCGATTTAGCGTGCGATTATCATCTGCTAGACTAGTGGGAGAAATAGCATAAGGCGCTCCACCGCGATCGTCATCATCCGCGAACACATAGCGGAAGGCATTACGCAGCTTCCAACTTTCGCTAAATCGATGCTCTAAGCTATACCCAATTCTGCCTTGAATTGTCAGGTTTTCCGTTAATCGACCTATGGCGTTAAAACTACGACGCACTCTACCATTGGGGTTCGGCAGTATACTACCCACTGCTGGTAATCCACTCGATGACTGTCCATTTCTTTCCAATCTGTTGACATCACCCTCGATTACTAGGTCTGTATTTTTACCCAGGTTAAAGCTCAAACTGGGAGCAATAGAAAACTTTCTAGCTTGGTTAAAGTCAATGAAACTCTGGGTACTGCGATAACCAATATTCAAGCGGTAGAGAGCCATTTTAGAATCATTCAACGGCCCTGAAAAATCGATCGCTCCCTGATAGTCGTCAAAACTACCAATAGTCGCGCTAATTTCGTAGAATGGATCGCGCAATGGTTGTTTAGTAACGAAGTTGACAGTACCGCCAATACCACTAAATCCAGTTTCGCCATACAAAACAGACGCAGGCCCCTTTAAAACTTCTAAGCGTTCTATATTGACAAAGCCGCCATCTGAAGTAATTTGTGGATCGGGAAGTCCATTGACGAGAGAGTTTGAATATACCTCAAAGCCTCGAATCGTAAAATAGTCTCTACTTGCAGTTGAGCTAGAAATTGAGGTGACACCGCTAACGTTTTCCAAGCCATCTGTAATGCTTCTGGCGTTGCGATCGCGCAATACTTCTTTTGGTACAACTTGAATTGACTGGGGAATATCTCGCAATGGGGTATCTGTTTTCGTTCCCACTGAGGTATCTGGTACGCGATAGTTGTCTTGCTCCCCTGTCACTACCAACTCAATTGGCTCGTCCTGTTGCGCTGCGGGTTGTTCTTCGGGTGTCTCTGTTGCTGGTTGTTCTTCTGTTTGTGGTGTTTGGGGTTGCTGTGCAGATGTTGTTGTAGAGACTACTGCAAAAATTAACCCTTCATCTCCATCAAATAACTCAACCGCAGGTACAATCTTCTCCCCAGCCACAGTTACCCGCACAGTATTAGCATCAATATTTGTAACTGTGATTTGAGTAATTCCCTCAATGGGTTTCTCCGAGTTAAATGTGAAAGCATCCCCATTGGGTAAACGTAACTGAGCATTAGGGATATCTGCAATAAAGTTATTACCCTCACTGCGATTTGTAACTTGCAGTTGTTCCCCTTGGGTTGTCTCTAAAATTACCTCCACACCTTTATCTGTGGGATTTGCCTTGACTCCTGTAATGAGTACAGTTGATTGAGTATCAGGAGTGGGTGATTGAGAAAATAAATCTTTAGCGCTAGTAGCGGGAAAATCGGTTTCGCTGACTGTTTTGATTCTGGTGACAACTGTATCTTGCTCTTTGTATGATGCTAATACCTGTTCAGGTTGAGCAAGTACACTACTGCAAATCCCGACTAGACTCGCCATCGAACAAAGATAAATGTCGAGCGTTGGCGATCGCCACTCCCAAAGGGGGTATCGCGCACAGCACTTGTTATGATCAGCAAAATGCCAACTTTTCATACCACTCCCCACACCACTAAAACAATACTACTTATTGCGTATCTTTCTTAATTGCAATAAGCCAGAGTGTAGAGGAATTGAACTAGTCGAGTCTATCCCAAAACAATACTTATAGTCCCGAAACAAGGTTTCTACCCAAAAAACATTCTTTTGGCGTGATACCGAACTTGCGTTTAAAGGCAGCAGCGAAATGTCCTAAATGAGAATAGCCGACAATGTTAGCAACTTCCGCAACTGTAAAATCACTATTCTGTAACAACTGATGGGCTTGTTCCATACGCTGATTTGTCAGATAAGCAAACACCGTTGTCCCAAACTGCATCTGAAACCCTTTTTGCAAGGTACTCTCGCTCACACCTACTGTTTGTGCTAACTCTGACAATAAGGGTGGATTTTCTAAACGAGCTTGTAAAATTTCTTTGGCATAATGGATTTTGGCAATAGTGTCTCTTTTTAATCGCGGTGGTAATTGCCTGACCTTATTGTCTTCTAAAAAAGGAGCTAACTGCAAAGCCATCAATTCTATTACCTTACCCTGTAAATACATCCGCTTGGTTGTCCCCTGATAAGGACAGTTAAGAATTTGCAGCACCACACCTTGAATAGCTGGATTAGTTTTGGGATAAATTAATGTTTGCCAATCGCTTTCTTTTGCCAAAAATTGCAACTGAGGTAACATTTCTCCATCCTTTCCAGGGAAAAAAGTCCTCAGCAAATGGGTTGGCATGATAATATCGACACCCAAAATCCTTTGGGAATGACAATAAGCTGAATCAGCTTGGCGTTGAACGCCACCACCAGAAATAAATGTGTGTCCTCCCCCAACTTGGCCACAAGTGTCTGTGTACATCCCTAAAGCTAAAGCACCAAACTGGAAAGGATGATTACTTTCTGGAATTTTCAGTATTATGTCGTGGTCATATTCTTTATCGATAATAATTAGCCAAAGTTCAGGATAAACTTCAATTGCTCGATAGTACCCTCTACCAAGCTGTTTGGGTATTTCCTCAAGATGTTCATATGGTTCTAACGCTGGGTAGCATGTATTATTTTCCTTGCTTTTCTCCAACAGTTCATCGTAGTCTTTGATTGTTAAGGTGATTGTCATTGCTAGCAATTATCAAGATTTAATGATAATTAATCTCAATAATTTTACCATTAAGTTGAGTGATAGTAATGCAAAAGAGAAAGACTTTAGCTAGTTTTACCCAGGCGGAATTTGCGCGAAAATAGCAGCTTGTAACACCTCTGGCAATTGTTTCCAAGCTATATTGCCTTTGCGACTCTTGATATACAATTGCATAAATTCCAGTAATGATGCTGCGCTTTCTTCTGGAGTCAAATTGACGAAAAGATAAGTGGGTTTGTCTGGATGGGTAGCAGCTACAACACAGCCGTGATTACAAGCCCACAAACATTCAACGGGTTTAATATCCAGTTCATGAAATGAGAATTTTTCTCCATATAAATCATTGAGTTTATTAAGTAAAATCGTACCATCGAAAGGGGGATTTTCTGGTCGTTCTTGGGAGGAATGATGACAGGATTTACAGACAAATAGGTTATATTTCGGCATGATTTTCAAGAATGTTAAAGATGTATTTATCAAGGTCATCAAGCATTGCATAAGCTGCAAGCATATTTAGCCCACGCCAAACAGAAAAATCTACGAGATAAACTTGATGTTGCTGGACAGCGTTGATTTTAGACCATAAAGGCTTTTGCTGAAGCTGTTTAATGACGGAGTAATCATCTTTTTTTAGCGGTGCAATAAACAGAATATCGCTGTTAATATTGGGTAATAGTTCTTCTGAAATTATTAAATCATTGTCACCAGATCCTGAAAAAATAGGATTTAAGAGGCCAATATCATGCAAAATTCCCCCCGCAAAAGATTTTTGACGAGTGATCACTAATCGCCCCGCAGAAACATAAGCAAATGATGTGCTAATTTGATGATGATTATTACTAATTGCCTTTTTTAATTGCTGAACACGGTGGTAATAGTTATTTATTAGTTGAATGCCCATTTCTGTTCTGTTTAAAATTCTGGCAGTATCTTGAATGTGTTGTTTCCAATTTCCTTTAGTCTCTATCCAAGGTAAAATTACTGTCGGTGCAATTTGTGATGCATATTTATAAACGTCTTTCAAGAATGGCTGAGAAACAACAATAATTAAATCGGGATGGAGTAATGCAAGT
The DNA here is from genome assembly GCA_015296085.1 of Trichormus sp. M33_DOE_039. GTDB lineage: Bacteria > Cyanobacteriota > Cyanobacteriia > Cyanobacteriales > Nostocaceae > Trichormus. The sequence goes on from DVDT01000073.1 coordinate 60,549, forward strand.
TTTTCTAAATTAATTTGACCGCTGGAACTACGTAAAATTTCTACTCCATCTGCTTTTTCTTGAAAGTAACGAAAGTCATCTTCTATTTCAGTTGTAATCCAAGTGGCGATCGGTTTGATGTCTAAAGCCAAAACAGCTGCAAAACTATTGAAATCTAAGGTGACAATTCGTTGTGGGTTGAGGGGAATACAAGTTTCTCCTCTGGCGTGTTGTACTACTCGACATTCTAGACTTGGTTGTGGAGAGTGTGAAGTTGCAACTTCATCAGAAACACTTTTGCTACAAGCGCAAACAAGTGTAAATATCGTAATTAATAGACATAGCACAGAGGTGAGACGGTAAAGAAACCTGTTCATGAAAACCTTAACTGTTCAAAACTCCCAAGAAATAGTTCCCTGAACTGTAAATGGCGCACCAGGAGAGACGCGCAAGCGACTAAAAGCATTTTCAAAATAGTCTACGTTGAAGAGGTTTTTGATATTGATTGCAGCACGCAATCTGTCTTTTTTGTAGAAAATAGCAGCATCTGTAGTGAAATAACTAGGTACTTCAAATGTATTTCCAGTGTCTCCGGCGCGATCGCCTACATAAAACAATCCTAATCCAAAGCCTAAACCCTGCAAATTACCTCGTTGAATTTCATAGGTTGTCCATAAGCTAGCAGCATGGGGAGTTGTCCGTTGCACGCGGTTGCCTACGGGAATAGTATTATCTTCGGTGACACGAGCATCATTGTAAGCATAACTCGCAAAGACATTCCATCCCGGTAAAATTTCACCTGTAAGACTCAGTTCAATACCTTGGCTGCGCTGTTCTCCAGTTTGAATCGAAAAGCCTACGTTATTTGGGTCTTCAGTTAAAATATTTGATTGGGTAATGTCATAGAAAGCGAGTGTAGCCGAAAGCCGACTATGCAAATCTGCTTTCACCCCAACTTCGTACTGTGTACCCCTTGTCGGCTCAAAGTCACTACCATCAAAGGCTTGACCAATAGCTGGTTCAAAGGAGCGACTGTAGTTAGCATAAAGGGAAATGGGTGGAATTGGTTGATAGACAATGCCCACACGGGGACTAAAGGCACTTCCTGATTGACTTGTTTCTGTATCGGCGAGAAAATCTTTGTTATTTTGGGTGAAGGTATCAAATCTACCACTGATGAGTAACTTCAAGTTATCGGCGATCGCCACCTGATCTTGTATGATAATGCCAAGTTCATCAGTGACGGTATTAGTATCAAGCTCAAATGTGACTGCTCCCGCCGGTTGACCGTAAATCGGATTAAATAAGTCAATGGGTGCGCCCGATCTACTGGTAAATTTTAAAGTATTGTTCAGCCTTCCTAGATCAATACCAAATAGTAATTGATGCTCGATTGCACCTGTCGCAAATTTGCCGATAACATTTGTTGTTAGTCTATAGTCACGATAGCGATCATTGGAATCGTTAGCTGTTCTTAGTAGCGTGCGATTATCGTCTAAAAGCCTTGTCCCAATATTGACACCAGTACTATCGTAGTTCAGATATCCATACCGAAAAGAATTATTTAATGACCAATTCTCATTAAATTTATGCTCTAATCTATATCCAATCCTGGCAGTTGTGACATCAAGCTCACCTTCATTGGTAATGCGGCTACGGGGTATATCACCATTAGGATTAGAAAATATAGTTCCAATCGCAGGTAAGCCCAAATTGTAATTCTCTTGCTCTAGATTCTTATAAATTCCTTCAATGGTCAGATTCGTATTCTTGCTCAGTTCCAGACTCAAAACCGGCGCAATTACTAAGTTTCTAGTTTGGCTCAGATCAGTGAAAAATCCTTGATCTCTGTAAGATGCGTTCAGCCGATATAGTGCTTTTTTCTCATCATCTAGTGGCCCCGATAAATCCACCTCACCACGATAAAAATCAAAACTACCCACAGTTGCTTCAACAAAGTAGTAAGGATCTCGTAAAGGCTGTTTGGTGACGAAGTTGACTGTTCCACCGGGAGATGTTGAACCCAGTAAAACTGAGTTTGGGCCTAGAAGAATTTCGATATTTTCGATTCCTGTCAAATCAGGCCCCACATTAGAGGCTAAACCGTTAGTCTCCTTAATCCCATTCACAGTAGGTTGACTAAAAAAGCCTCGTACTTGCAATCGCAACGAGTCAAAATTAGAAGGTGCTGCGTTACGCACACTGGGAGCATTCAGCAGCGCGCTAGATATGTCGGCGCGTTGATCCCGCAACACTTGTTGGGGAATAATCTGAATCGATTGGGGAATATCTCGCACTGGTGTATCTGTCCGCGTTGTAGTTGAAGCATTGGGGACACGATATCTATCCTGCTCTCCCGTGACTACTAACTCGATTGGTTCATCCTGTTGTGTTGCTGCTTCTTCTAGTGGTGTTTCACTTGCTGGCTGTTCTTGGGGTTGCTGCATTGCCGTTGTTGTAGATACAACTGCAAAAATCAGCCCTTCATCTCCATCAAATAATTCAACTGTGGGCAAAGTGTTCTCACCCAATACCATAACTCGTATATTATTAGCATCAATATTTATTACGGTGATTTCAGTAATTCCAGCAAGCGGTTTTTCCGAACGGAATGTGAAAGCTTCTCCTGAAGATAAACGTAACTGAGCATTGGGAATATCTGCAATAAAGTTATTACCCTCACTACGATTTGTGATTTGCAGTTGATCTCCTTGGGTTGTTTCTAAAATTACCTCGACACCTTTGTCTGTGGGATTTGCTTTTACACCCGTGATGGTAATAGCTGCTGCTGGAGTTGCAGGAGAATTGGTTGGTGTTGGTGATTGAGACAACAAACCATTAATGCTAGTAACTGGGGCTTTAAATTCCCCTAGTTCAATGATTTCTGGATTTTCCCCTTTCACCTCAGCCACAGCCGTTTGGGCGGTAGCACAATTAATAAAATATCCTAATAAACTAATACCTAACCAAAAACGCACATTTGGTAGAAATGTCAAGTTAGTCACGCCCTTCTCCACACCAGTAAACGAAATTATTGCGTAAACTTCTCAGTTATATAGAGGTAGTTTAGAGAAATAGGCGCGATCGCGTCTATCCAAAAATGGCGTTAATATCCCAAAACGGCATTAGGAAGGAGAAATAGATTTTTTACCTAACAAACACTCGCTAGGTGTAATCCCAAACTGACGTTTAAAAGCCGCAGCAAAATGTCCCAAATGAGAATAACCCAATAAATTCGCCACTTCCGCTACAGTTACCCCACCATTTCGTAGCAGTTGTTCGGCGCGTTCTAAACGCTTATGTGTTAGATAATTAAATACAGTTGTACCAAATAATGCCTTAAATCCATAGCGCAAAGTTCTGTCACTAATTCCTACCATTTGTGCTAATTCCGTTAATGACGGTGGATTTTCTAAACGAAAGTGCAGAATTTCCCTAGCGTGGTGAATGCGGTTAACAGTTGTGGTTTTAAGCTGTGATGATGGTGGTAATTCGCCTTGATTATTTAAAATTGGAGCTAACTGCAAAGCCATAAGTTCTATGACTTTTCCTTGCAAATACATTTGTTTTGTGACCCCCTGGTAGGGACAGCAAATGATTTGCTTGACTATTTGTTCTATGGTAGTTGTAATTTCTGGGTAAATCAAAGTTTGCCAGTCATCGCCCTTAACTAGCAAACGCAATTGGGGAAGTATTTCGCCATCACGATTGGGGAAAAAAGTTCGCATCACATCAGGGGACATATGAATATTAATTCCTATATGTCTAGATTTAGAACTCTTCACCAACATTTGACGTTGTATACCACTCCCAGAGATGCAAGTATACCCTGCTCCCAACTTTCCGCTATACTCATCGATAAGTGTTCCAGAGAGACTAACACTGAATTGTAACGGGTGTTCCCATTCAGGAAGTTGCAACATTATATCTTCACGCAGTTCATAGTCAAAAATTGATAAGCAGATTTCTGGATGTACTTCAATATCTTTTCGACTACCTTGACCAAATTTCTGGCGTAATTGGGATAAATACTCAAATAACTGCACATCTGAGCTAGATGTAACATCTTTGGCTGTTGTGTCCCAAATTTCCTCTTCCCATTCTTGCAGTTTTAAGGTCAGGGTCATAGTAAAGACTTGGTTAATAATGTCACCTAATCTAATAGAGTATGATGAGAAATACTTTTATTAAGTGATTAATTATACTTTAATTTGGGAAAGTGTATGGTGGTAGCGATCGCTATTCACCCAAGGATATTATACTGCTAAGTATTCTCAATAAATTTAAATTAATTTCCCTGCTTCCTGGGAATCTCACAGATATTACCTTGAGTTAGCAGTGATTGTCTGCATATAAAAATAAATCAAGTTATTAGATAACTATTAACAACATGAATCTACTTCTAATTTCAACCCCTATACATACTCCAAAATCTTAATTTACTGTACTCATACATAATTTATATAATTAAGGAGGGTTGACTAGATATTTAAATAGGTCATCAATAACTGCATCAGTTCCCAGCATATTAGTCGCAGCCCAGGAACTAAAATCAACATAGTATACATGATTTTCTCGGACAGCTTTCAGATTTTGCCAAAGCGGATGGTGTTGCATTTCTTCAGGGAATTGCTTACCATTTTTTGCATAATTTGCCACAAATAAAACATCACCATCTACTTTTTTTAATTCTTCTAGGGAAATAGGAAATGAGGCATGAGGTGCATTGAGAGTTTGTGAGTCTGGACGCTGTAAAAGTGCATCAGCCAAAATAGAAGCTGCAAATGAATTTTTAGCATCAATTGATATCTGACTATTCCATACATAAATAAATGATATTTTTTTGCCTTGATAGCGTTTCCTAGTGCTAACTTCAATTGTTCTATGCGCTGATAATAACGTTGCCAAAGTGCTTTTTGATCATCTTGCTTTCCTAATAATTCAGCCACAAAACTAAAATGAGCTTCCCAATCAGGATAATCAATTTTATCCAACACTGTCGGGGCAATTTTTGCTAGTAGAGGGTAAATAGGCTTGAACCAATCTACACCCACTATTAAATCTGGTTTAAGTAGTAATGTTGCTTCTAAACTTGGTTGAGAAGTTCCCACTAGTTTGATATTTGCTGCTTTCTTTTGAATAGATGTGAGAAAGTTTTCCTCTTGATAAATTTCGTTAGTTGTACCGACAGGTATAACACCAAGTGCTAACACATTACCTAAAGTACATGAAGACAAGGTGAGAACACGCTGGGGGTGGAGGGGAACACAAGTTTCTCCCATTGTGTGTTTAACCATGCGGCATTCCGCAGTTGGAATTTTGGCAGGAAAAGAATGATGATTACAAGCTGTAATCAGAGTAAACCCCAAGATACCTAATATTAACCAATAGAGAAAATGTCGCATGATTATCTCAATAATTAAAACTGCCAAGAAACTGTTCCTTGAACTGTAAATGGCTGTCCATAGCCGACACGACCACCAAAATACGTTCTTTCAAAATACTCTACGTCAAATAAGTTTTTAAAATTAAGTCCGATGCTAAATCTATCTCTGTTGTAGAAAATCGCTGCATCAGTCCTAAGATAACTTGGAACATCATAAGTATTATCTAAATCGCCAGCGCGATCACCTACATAAAATAAACCTAAACCAAATCCTAATCCTTGTAAATCACCTCGTTGAACTTGATAGGTTGTCCAAATATTAAAAGCATGGTCTGCGGTATTAGGTAAACGATTTCCCACAGGTAAAACAGTATCCTCGGTAATCCGAGCATCAGTATAAGCATAGCCTGCAAAGATATTCCAACCGGGAAGAATTTCCCCTGTCAGACTCAATTCAATACCTTGGCTATTCTGCTCACCCGTTTGAATTTGAAAACCTGGATTATTGGGGTCTTCTACTAAAACATTGGTACGAGTTAAATCATAAAAAGCCAATGTTGCTGAAAGTTTATTACTTAAATCTGCTTTAATTCCCACCTCATACTGTTTACCCCGTTCTGGTTCAAAGGTACTCTGCAAAATCCCACCAAACAGAAATGTACCTTGTGCGGGAGTAAATGAACTGATATAACTGGCATATAAAGAAATAGCCGGGATTGGTTGATAGACAATTCCCAATCGCGGACTAAACGCACTATCTGACAGGGTACTTTCTGTGTTAGAAAAGAAATCTTTAGATATCTGATAAAAACTGTCAAACCTTCCACCCAAAAGCACTTTAAAGTTATCTGTGATAGCGATTTGGTCTTGTAGATAAATCCCTAAAGAATCTGTTGTTGCTTCATTGCTAGCTTCAAAATTAAGTTCCCCTCTTGGTTGACCGTAAACAGGATTAAATATATCAATGGATGCAGCTTCAAAAGATGCAAATCTTGGTGTTGCATTGAGATAACGATTCAGATCAACACCAAATAAAAGCTGATGTTGAATTGCACCTGTAGAAAATTTACCTACAACATTGGTTGTGAGAGTGTAATTGGTAAAATATTGGTCATAGATGGAAAAAGAGCGGCTAATAGTGCGGTTGTCTTCTTGCAAACTATCAGGTCTGGTTTGTGTGAGATAGTAGCTATTAAAGCCGTACCGAAAAGCGTTTCTCAAAGACCAATTATCGCTAAATTTATGTTCTAGGTCATATCCAATCCTTGTAGTTGTTCCGTTGGCTTCATCGGTTGGTTCAGTTAGATTGCGATCGCGCGGTATTTTACCGTTAGGATTTGGTAATATACTGCCAACAATAGGTACACCAAATTCTATTCCCGAATCTCTAGTCTGGATATAATCTGCACTGAAGTTTAGCTTAGTTTTATCACCAATTGCCACACTGAATGTAGGTGATATATTAAAGTTTTCGCTACTGTAGAAATCAAAAAAACTACCTGAATTTCTATAGGCTGTATTTAGCCGATACAATACAGTTTTTGAGTCATTTAACGGCCCAGAGAAGTCAATTGCTCCTCTGTAGAAACTATAGTTACCAAAAGTTGCATCAATATTATAAAAAGGCTCACTTAAGGGACGTTTAGTGACAATGTTAATGTTTCCTCCCGGATTACCTAAACCAAAAAGTACGGATGCTGGCCCTCTGAGAACTTCAACTCGCTCAACATTAGCCAGTTCCACCGTATCTCCCACCCCAGGATCGGGTAATCCATCCCTGAGCAAGTTATTATTCGATAAGTCAAACCCGCGAATTCTATAGTAAACAGTTGCACCACTTGTAAATTCTGGAGTCACACCAGCAACATTTCTCAGCGCATCATCTAAACGAGTAATTTGTTGTTCGCGTAAAACCTGTTGTGGTATTACCTGAATTGATTGGGGAATATCTCTTAAAGGTGTATCGGTTCTTGTCCCAGTTGTAGAGTTGGGTATGCGATACTGATCTTGCTCTGCCGTCACCACCAACTCAATCGGTTCATCTTGCTGTGCTGCTGGTTGTTCTGGTTGTTCCTCAACTTGTAGTGTCTCTGGCGGTTGAGTTGCTGTTGTTGTAGATGCTACTGCAAAAATCAACCCTTCATCACCATCAAATAACTCAACTGTGGGTAAAGCTTTCTCTCCCACCACTGTCACTCGCACAGTATTCGCATCAATATTTATAACTGTTATTTCCGCAATTCCCGCAAGTGGTTTTTCGGAACGAAATGTGAAAGCGTCACCGTTAGTTAATCGCAACTGTCCGCCTGTAACATCAGCAATAAAACTATTACCTTCACTGCGATTTGTGACTTGTAGTTGTTCACCTTGCGTTGTCTCTAAAATTACTTCCACACCTTTCTCTGTGGGATTTGCTTTGACTGCGGTAATTGGTACAGTTGATTGTGCAAGTAAATCTTTGACGCTAGTGACGGGAAACTCAGTTTCGCTGAGTGCTGGAATTTTGGTGACAACTGTATTCTGTACCTTTGTGGATGCAAATGTCCTGTCAGACTGCGCCAATACACCACCCACGATACTAACTACACTCACTACCAACCATAGATAAATTTCGAGCCTCGACGATAGCACCACACACTTGCTCATACCACTCCCTACACCACAAAAATAATATTACTTATTGCGTATATTTCTTAATTGCAATAACCGAGAGTGTAAAAGAGTAGAGCTAATCGAGTCTATCCCGAAACAGTCTTATAGTCCCGAAACCAGCTTTTTGCCTAAAAAACATTCTCGTGGTGTCATACCAAACTTGCGTTTAAAGGCGGCTGCAAAATGTCCTAAATGAGCGTAACCGACAATGTTAGCTACTTCGGCAACTGTTAGATGACGACTCTGTAACAGTTGATGGGCTTGTTCCATACGTTGATTTGTTAAATAACCAAATACCGTTGTGCCGAACTGCATCTGAAACCCTCTTTGTAAGGTACTCTCACTCACGCCTACCTGTTGTGCTAACTCTGACAATAAGGGTGGATTTTCTAACCGTGCTTGTAAAATTTCTTTGGCATGATGAATTTTGGCAATAGTTTCTCTTTTTAATCGTGGCGGTAATTGCGTTACTTGATCATCTTCTAAAAAAGGAGTTAACTGCAAAGCCATGAATTCTATAATTTTACCTTGCAAATACATTCGCTTGGCTATTCCTTGATAGGGGCAGTTAATAATTTGCAGCACAACACTTTGAATGGCTGGATTAGTTTTGGGATAAATTAATGTCTGCCAATCGCTCTCTTTTGCTAAAAATTGCAACTGAGGTAGCATTTCTCCATCTTTTCCAGGGAAAAAAGTCTTCAGTAACGGGGGCGACATTTCTATAGAAATACCGAGAATTCTGTGGTGATGGTGAAAGAATGAATCAATTTTGTCTTGAATTCCGCCACCTGAAATCACTGTATTTCCTCCCCCTAGCTGCCCACAAGTTTCTGTGTACATCCCTAAAGCTAAAGCACTAAACTGGAGAGGATGATTACTCACTGGGGCTTTCAGTAAAAGATCGTGATGGTATTCTTTGTCGAAAATAGATAACCAAAGTTCAGGATACACTTCGATGTCTCGACAGTAGCCTCTACCGAGACGTTTAGGCATTTCATCAAGATAGTCACCTGATTCTGAAGCTGAGGGAAAGGTAGTATTTTCCTTGTTTATCCTCCACAGTTCATTGTAGTCCTTCGTTGTTAAGATGATTGTCATTACTAGTGATTGTCAAAAGTTAATGAAAATTAATCTCAATAATTTTATCATTAAGTTGAATGAGGGTAATGATTGACAGCCAAAACAAGGATATGATGCTTCAGAAGACAGGCTATGGAGTTATGCTAACGGCGGATGCTAGGCGATCGCTGATTTACTCAACTGGCTACAAGCACAAGATTTGGGAAGTGTTGATTATTGAGTCTTGACGAGATATTTATATAAGTCATCAATTACTGCATCAGCCGCTAGTAAATTTCCTGCTCGCCAAGTGAGGTAATTTATCGGGTAAACACGATTGTATTGGACGGCTCGAAGTTTTTTCCACAGTGGTTTTTGTTTGAGTTCTTCCAAAAACTTTTGGCTATCATCATTCAAAGTTCCGACAAACATAATATCACCGTCAGCTTTCGCTAATTCCTCTAGAGAAAAATAAATTTGTGTATGAGGTGCGATCGCATTTTGTGCTTTGGGACGTTGCAACCCCACATCCCGAAGAATAGAGTCGGGAAAGGAGTTTCTACCTTCACTGAATATGACACCGGGAGCTATAAAGACAAGCGAAATTTCTTTGTTTTGATAGCGATTCTCCTGCGGAGAGGCTGCACCAACGCCTAAAGCTACTTTGAGTTGTTTCACTCGTTGATTATAATGTTCCCAAGCTTGCTGTGCAGCCTCTTGTTTTCCTAAAATCTGAGTTACAAAATCAAATAAATCTCGCCAATTTTTATCTGCTTGAAAATTAAATAGTACAGTAGGAGCGATTTTGGAAAGGAGAGGATAAAATTGTCTTTCCGCGTTCCAACCTATAATAATATCGGGTTTAATCAGTAAAATTTTTTCTAGATTAGGTGAAGAAATTCCTAATGATTGGATACTATCTACTTTACCTTCTAGATATGTATCTTCACCTAGCATATCAATGAAGGTACTTCCCAGGGGCTTAACTCCAAGGGTAAGCGCGTTACCTAAAGTTGGTAAAGAAAAAGTGACAATACGCTGAGGATTAATCGGAACGCAGGTTTCTCCCATTGTGTGTTTAACTATGCGGCAATCTTTACTTACCACTTCAGTAGAAGAAACTGTGTTTTGAACTGTATAACTGCTACAAGCCGTAATTAGTCCAAAAATCACAAGTATTAATAGTAAACAACGTATCCAATAGCGTATTGTCATTATTTTGATGGTTTCAATCAGCTTTTCAAGATTTCTACAAAATTAGCTCCTGGATAACATTAAAATTAAAATTGTACTGAAACTGATCCAGTAATTGCAAAAGGTGAACCTTGAGTAATGTTTGCTCGATTATTTGAGCCAGCAGCATAACGAATATCAAAAAGGTTTTCAATACCTAACCTAAAAGTCAAGTTATTCACTTTGTAAGCAGCACCTAAATCAACCCGCACATAGCCAGGAAGCTCAAAAGTATTTTCATTATCTCCTTGTCTTTCACCTACATAAACTAAACCAGTACCTAAACTCAACCCCCTTAGCGAACCTTTTGTAAAGTCGTACTTCCCATACAGCCCCACGCTGTGTTCTGGAGTATTAATTGGGCGGTTACCTTCTTGCCCAGGAACGACACTTGTGGTAATTTCTGAATCTAGGTAGGTATAAGCTGCAATCAGGCTAAAATTCTCGGTTACTTTTCCTGTGACATCTAATTCAAACCCACGGCTACGAATATCGCCTACAAGGATGCTGAAATCAGGGTTGCTGGGATCGCTTTCTGCAATGTTTGTTTGTTCCAACTGAAACAGTGCAGCCGTGACACTCAGTCTATCATTTAACAAATTTACTTTAGCACCAACTTCATATTGAGTAGCTTTTCTGGGTTCGGCAAAACCACCATCTGAAAGTAAACCAAATTGTGGCTCTGTCGATTGACTAAAGCTAGCATAAACTGAAGCTGAATCTGTCAGGCTATAAACTAACCCGATGCTTGGAGAAATGTAATTATCTTCTTGTTGAGTTACGCCACCATTTATATTCTCAAATCCGCCGTAGCGCAAACCTGCCAGTAAACGAAATTGCCCAATTTTGATGAAATCTTGAATGTAAACGCCCCAATTGCTATCACTAAAATCAACTGTCCTATTAGTAAGTCCGGTGGGAATAGGAACATCGAAAGTAGGGTTAACAACGTCAATACTACCAAAAAAACCAGCATTAACACCATTGAATCTTGTGCTGTACTTGTTGTACTCAACACCTGCTAGTAACTTATGTTCTGTAGCTCCAATATTGAAGTTTCCTGTGATTTCACCTCGCAGATTGTATTGATTATAGTCATCAAAAATTGTTCGGTAAAAACGTGTTAGAGTATCGCCCTCAAAACCAAGTGCGACAAAGATCGGATTAGCTTCTCTTTGTGTATTAAAATACTGACCGCTGAGATTAAGCGACCAATCCTTACTAATTGGTTGATCTAAGTAAGCTGCAATCCGATAGTGATCGTAAATTTGGCTATTGCGGGGGTCTGTATAACTGCGGTCATAGAAAAATTCACCATTAAAGAATTTAGCCCCAGTATTAAAGTCTTTATCTTGTCGGTAATACTCCCCTTCAATTGTTAAAGAACCACCTTCACCCGTTGATAAGGTCACAGAAGGAGCAACAAAAATGCGATTATCTTCAACGTTATCTACAAAATAATCCGAATCTTGATAGGCCAGAATCAGGCGATAAAGTACATTTTTGTCGTCAGTTAACGGCCCTGTTAAATCAACCTCACCACGATAAAAATTAAAGCTGCCTATATCGGCTGAAAATTTATAACCGGGCGTAGCTTGGGGCTTCTTCGTAATATAGTTAACCACCCCACCAGGCGATCCCGTTCCGTAAAGTAAGGAAGAGAAACCTTTCAAGATTTCAATGCGTTCGATATTGGCAAAGTCTCTGATCAAAGAGCGGGAATTATCTCGCAACCCATTGACATAAACTTGGCTACCTGTACTAAATCCACGAATTTGAAAGTCAGTGAACAGTCCGCCCTGTCCAACGTTTCCTGCTGTCACTCCACTAATGTAAGGAGCTAAGTCTTCTACTTGTCGGGGTGCTTTATCCTGAATAAATTCCTCTGTAATTACGCCAATTGATGCAGGTGTTTCTATTAGTGGGATATCAAGCCTACTTCCGGTAGTAGCATTCGGCACGCGATACCCATCTTGTTCCCCTGTAACGATCAACTCTATTGGCTCATCCGACTGCGCTGCTGGTTCTTCTTGTGGTGCCTGTGTTGCTGGCATTTCGTCTGCTTGTGGCGTTTCTGGCTCTTGTGGTGGTGGCTGCATTGCTGTTGCAGCAGAAGTTACACCAAAAACCAGTCCTGCATTATCATCAAATAACTCAACAGTTGGCAACCCTGTTTCACCTACCACCGTCACCCGCACAGTATTTGCATCAGCATTAACGACCGTTATTTCAGTAATTCCCATTACTGGTTTTTCCGAACGGAAGTTAAAAGTATTACCATTGGGTAAGCGCAACTGCCCGCCAGATACATCTGCAATAAAGTTGTTAGCTGTACTGCGATTTGTAACTTGCAGTTGTTCCCCTTGGGTTGTCTCTAAAATTACCTCCACACCTTTATCGGTGGGATTTGCCTTAACTCCTGTAATAGCGATAACTTCTGGTGCGGGTGTTTGCGCTAAGGGATAGGCCACATATGGCATTTTTACATTATTGCTTGTATTTCGCTCGTTTTTTTTGGGTTGCTGTTGCCAATCTTGTTGTGCGTTCGCAAAGCGTTCCGCAGGAATCGCACTATTCACCATTACCACCCAAACCGAACCAGAAACAAACAATATATGTAGTAATTTTTGCAGCTTCATTGATGACTCCCACACCTTTTATTTTCCTTGAGACCTCTGCTTAGAGTGAGCAACGGTCAATTTATAGAGAAAACCTGTCAATTAGAATCTGTACTGAGCTTAGGATTTTCTCAGGGTGGGAGTCTATCTAAAAATGGCGGTTAATTATCCCAAAAAGGAGGTTTATCTAAAAATCTTATTACACTTTCCCCTTTAGACAATCACGGGGACTGATACCGAACTTACGTTTAAAGGCTGCTGAAAATTGCCCTAAGTGGGAATATCCTACAGTATTTGCCACATCTGCCACACGCATATTACCCTCATACAGCAAGAGTCGCGCTTGTTCCATCCGATATTGATGTAAATATTGAAAAGCACTTTGACCAAATACTTTCTGAAAACCCTGTTTTAATTGATAGAGACTCAGCCCAACATTTTCTGCTAATTCAATTAAAGAAGGTGGATTTTCTACACGACTTTCTAAAATTTCCTTAGCTTGATAAATTTGCTCAATTACTGTTCGTTTTGGTTGATACTTATGACATGGGTTAATTGCTCCCGTCATATCCTGTTGTAACCGCAAAGCCATTAATTCTAAAACTTTTGCTTGCAAATAAACCTGTTTAACCATACCTTGAAAGGGACATTGCCAAATTTGCTGCAACGCAACCTGCACTTGGGTGGTAATTGCTCGCGTACTTACAGAATACTCTTCATCTGGTTGCCGAAACAAGTGTTGTAACTGTGGCGGAATTGCATCATCTTGAATTCCGAATAATTGTGTAAATAATTTCGCTTCAATGTGGATATCAATTTCTTGATTTATTTCTGAGAAACTATAGGACATTTTGGGAGACATTCCGCAACCACACAAAGCAGTTTCGCCTGTTTTTAATGAAGCATATTCAATGTTACTAATAGTCTGACCCTTAAGTTTAAAACAAAACTGTAAAGGATGTTCGTGTGCTTGGGAAATTTCAGTGAGATTGGTGTTGTGATTTTGGTAATCTCGAATTGTCAGAGAAAATCCTCGACTTAGTTCAACTTCTTGAATATAACCCCGACCTAATTCTTGGGGATATTCTATAATTTCCTCTAAAAAATCTTGGTTGCGATCGCAATTCGTACTTTCTTCAGCAGTTACTAACAAATTCGAGCAATCAGATTCTAATACCTGCAAACTGTGACTTTTCATGGGGATTTAGCAAAACTACAGCTGATTAATGTTTTGCATCACAAATAAGAATAAATTGCAATAATTATACAGGATTTGTCTCTAATTATCAATATAAGTTTGTGCATTTCTCAGCGCGATCGCTTGTAGAGGAGCTTGCCATTTATCGCTACCAACATACTCAAACAGCTATGTGAGAGCAATTTGTGATAATTGCGTATACTGTTAAAGAATTTGGCGATCGCGCGCATTGTTAATGATGTCGCTCTCAAGAGAGAATAATGAGAAATACATTTAATATGTGATTAATTATACTATAAATATGAAGGGCGTATGGTGGCAGCGATCGCTATTCACCCAAGGATATGATACTACTAAGTATTCTCAATAAATTTAAATTAAGTTCCCTGATTCCTGGGAATCTCACAGATATTACCTTGAGTTAGCAGTGATTGTCTGCATATAAAAATAAATCAAGTTATTAGATAACTATTAACAACATGAATCTACTTCTACTTTCAACCCCTATACACACTCCAAAATCTTAGTTTACTGTACTCATACATAATTCATATAATTAAGGACTGTTCACTAGATATTTAAATAGGTCATCAATAACTGCATCAGTTCCTAGCATACTGCTCGCTCATACTCAGTTCAATTCCTCGACTGTTCTGCTCGCCTGTTTTAATTTGAAAACCAGGATTATTGGGGTCTTCTGTTAAAACATTACTTCGAGTTAAATCAAAAAATGCCAGTGTTGCTGAAAGTCTATCATTGAAATCTGCTTTTACTCCAACCTCATACTGACGACCGCGTTCTGGCTCAAACGCATTATCTAAACTGCCACCAAATAAGAATACGCCGCTTCCTGGAGTAAATGAACTGACATAGCTGGCGTAAAGTGAAATAGGCTCTATGGGTTGATAAACAATTCCAAATCGAGGACTAAATGCACTATCTGACTTGTTAGTTTCTGTATTAGAAGAAAAATCTTCTGATTTCTGATCAAAAGCATCAAACCGTCCACCTAATAACACTTTCAAGCTATCGGTTAGTGAAATTTGATCTTGAATATAAAACATCAAGCGATAGTTTGTGCTGGATAGCTTGGGCTAGGTTGTACCACAGGCGATCGCTGCTGCAAAATTGGTGAAGAATGCCACACTGAAAATCTATCCAGGCGCACCCCACGAACTGACCGACACGCATAAAGATCAACTTAACTCCGACCTGCTGTCGTTCCTTAAAGACTGACACTGGATGCTGATGTGAGCCATCAAATCAGAGGTATAAACCCATACAGTTGGCCAACAAAGGAGCAAAAGTTGTCCTCGCTGCCCGCAGCCAGCCTGGATTGGCAACGTTAGTCGAGAAGATTAAACAACTGGGTGGAGACGCGATCGCGGTTTACCAGAAAATTAGGGTTCACCAACTTAAATATTAAAGTTCAAACTTCTCTCTAATCTTGATATCATCTAAGCTCACTTCAATACTGAAGCTGTTTCCCTCTTCACCTTTAAAAGATTTCAGTTGTATATAGTTGTCTTGGGTTCTTGATGATACTTCATAGAGGAGTGTCCCTGTTTCCGACAGTAAACTTAGTTTGATATTAGATGGTAAAAACTTTTGCTTACCTGTTGGATGTAACTGGATTAAAACGCGTAATTTATTTTCAACTTCCCGCGTAATATTTACTAGTAGAGCTATTTTCTCACTCCCTAATTGCATTCCGAGGTCAATTAACTTTCCTCTCCTAATCATTTTATCTGTATTTCTGAGGCTAAATACCAAACTTGTATTTGGGTCTATTAATGTCTCAATAGCCTGCCACATTTCATCAAATTCATGCTGTAACCATTGGCTCAATTTTGTCTTTTTTTTGGACATATGTTCCAATGATTGTTGTTGAAAAACTTGAGTGACTACAGGTAAAGGTATAGCTGCTGGCTCAGTGTATAGGCAGTAGAACAACAGATGATTTGGTTCTGGATCAAATTTTGATAATGGTATCTCGTAGAAATTATCCTGTGTAGTGCTAAAATTAATAGCGTTGAGAGCAACTAATAACTGATCATAACGCAGGAAACCTCGCAGAATAATTTCTTCCTGTTCTTCTATTACTTCTACAATTAGATAAAAATGTGCTGTTAATTCTGATTGAGAAACTAAATTTTGAGGGATGTTGACTACTTCATCCAGCAAATGTTCAGTAGCTAATATGCAAAATTTGAAATTACCTATTCTTAGATAAGCAGCATTAGCAATTAAGTCCTTTTTAACTGCTTGTTGTGGGAGATTTTCTTTTAACCATGTTTCACAGCCAATTAGAGCGAGTGAGTTTAAATAAGCTTGCCACTGTTGAGGTTCATTGTTGACATAATTACTATTGTTTTTTGCCCAATCAAAATCTTCTGGTTCTAACGAAATTAGTTCTGGTAATAAGATTCTTAAGTCATGATAATTATTCATGATATTTATCATTATTTATTCCTAATAATAGGTTGATTTCTTTATAATAATATGTTGGGAAATAAATTGCTTCTGGACGATATAGCACTTATTTTTTAGCAAAAAAGCTTTGCAGTTGTTGGGCATATAAACTATCCAGGGAACGATTTTTTCCGGCTCGGATTTCTTCTCCAGCTTCTTTGAATACTGCTTCATCCACAAAACTTTCTATTTGCTCTGCCACGGATTTAAGATAATCTGGTTCAGGAGGCATTTCAGTTAACCCTTTTTTGTGAGCAATCTTCAAGATACTATCAAGCAACTTTTGAACTGTTTGAGTACGTACCTTGTTCAGAAGTTCTCCTGGATTTAATACTCGTCTAGCTTGATCCCAACTAGTCATTTCTAATATAGGAACAATGTCTTTAAGAGATTTACCTTGACAATAGTATAGTTCTAATCCAGGAATGTATTTTGGTGCTAGGGTAGCATATCTTTTACTATTTGCCAGCTTCTGAATATTATTTTGAATTTCTTGTTCGATTGCCTCAGTTAAATTGGATTTGAGTTGCTCATACAAAAACTCTGTAATTTCTTGTTGTTCCACGTCTATTTCATTTAAGTAATCAGTGGGTAAATCTGCTCTGAGTGTGTAATTACCTGTTTCTTGGTCTTGAAATTCTAGAGGCTCTCTATGACTCCAAATGTCATACTGTCTTAATTGTCTGGCTACTTGTTCGAGTTCCCTTTTTAACTTCTCACTAGTATTGATGATGACTCCCCGCTGCTGTAAGTAGGTGAGCATTTCTTGGAGTTGATCGTTAGAGGGATCTGGACATCGTTTGGCTGAAATTTGTTTGCGCTCACGCCTGTCTCGACGATATGTAGCATGAAAAACTGCAACTAAATGGCGATCGCGTACAGATAAAGTTTCAATTTGTTTTGGTCTAGCTCGATTTAATAATGCCCAATCACTCAGCAGCTTAAAACCAAACTCTGATAAAAAATCCTTAAGCTCTGGATTTTGTTTGGTTTGCAAATATGCCCAGTTATCTAGACTCATGCTGGATGGCACATTATGCTTAAATTTACGCAAAACTTCAACTGTAAAAAATTTATAAGCTGTAGTTTGTACTTCACCTGTTTCATCTACGACAAGTTGAGTATTGCGATCGCGCGCCAGAATCACTAAGGTCTTACCATCATCGTTTAGTACAAATGGTAATAAATCGCGATAAGTAAAAGACTTTTCACCACCAAAAAGATTATCAATTTTTTGGCAGGCTTTCACAATTGAGTCAGACACATAACATCTTAAACAAAGTCCTGCTTCGGCACGACTTATAATATCAACACCAGGTTTTTCAGCATAAAAATAGGATAATAAAGCTGCTTGTACGTCCACATTTTGGGCATGCTCAATGCGTTGGTGGAAAAATTCCTGTGCCTTTGGAACTACATATTGTTTATATCCAACTTCTACATCAGTCAAGTTAATTTGGAGCATTCTCCAGTATCTTGATGTTCCACCCATAGAACATACAATCTCCTGCTGTTTACTAACTTTTTTATCTAGCTCTATAAACTATATAGATGCCAGAGTTTTGAACTTATGCTCTTGCCGAATTGAAAGCGTTTCAGTCATTTGTGCATAAGTTCATTTTTCTGATCTCTATGAAAAATAGAAATGAAAAATTTAGGTTTTACTGTTTGATAGTAAAGCCAATATGGCACAAAAATTTATGGTTCATCAACTATATTCCTCACCAGCAATTAACCCCTTGCAGCGTCTTCATGTATATAATAGCTTGATGATGAACGCGGAACGCTGGCAATTAGCGCATGAGTATCATCGGCATCGGCAAAATGTTCACTACCAATCCCTGAACGAACCAGGTATAGTCTGTGGTTTGGGTGTGCGCGTAATTGCGCCACCAGAGGATGCACCTGCAAGGTTTCGAGATCAGCGATGGTTAGAAATTCAACCAGGAATTGCTATTGATGTCGAGGGAAACCCGATTATTGTTGACCCATCGATTAACCGCAAATTTAGAATTGCCACAACGGCTCCAACTACGGGAATTTTAACTGTATATTTAGTTGTCAGTTATGTAGAACCGCAAAATCCGGGACAAAGACACACATCTGACTTAATCCGGGAATGGTTTCGATTTGATGAAAAAACGACCCCACCAACAGAAACAGAGGTGGAACTATGCCGTATTCAGTTGCAACCGCGTACAGTACAAATATTAAATCCTCAAGATGCCTTATTTCCGGGTATTGGTGAGTTAGATTTGCGTTATCGTACTCAAGCTAAGGCCAGACCCCAGGCAGTTGTGAGTCTGGCTACCTTATTTAATACAAGCGATCGCACATATCACAACCTTTCTTATTTTAGGAAATCTGTAGAAACTCTGTATCCAGCTTTGCAAGCAGCTGCACCGATTTCACAGATAAATTTGCAGTCAGAACTTACAGGCTATGACTTAATCTACCTCACTGCTTGGCAAGCATTAAATTTAGAGGTGCAACAACTCAACATTTGCCAACAATATTTACAAACAGGTGGCGTAATTCTCATTGAAATTCCTACGGAAAGTACTGCGCTAACAGAAGATATCAAAAACCAAATTGCACTCCACTTTGATATTTCCTTACAATCTTGGCAAGAATTGAGCCGAACACATCCTTGGACTAGATGAGAATCACCAAATTAAATGGTATAAAGTTCAGCCAGAAATTTGTGCCAAAAAGCCGCCAGGTAGTGAAACTAAATTTCATATAGAAATTACTAAAGCTCCTATTCCAGCTTACGATACTAATATCGACATTATTTTAAAAGTGCTTTCGGTGGAATATGAAAGCTTATATACAAGTCAAAAACTCAAGCTAACTCTGAAAAAGCCTTTGAGACCTTTGCGTGTTGAGTTACCTGTAAAAGAATTTAAAACTACACCTGAAGAACTTGTTGAAATTCCTGTTACAGTTTATAACTTAAGTTCCAAACTTGCAAATATTACCCTGACTTGCTTAGGCTTAAATTCCGAATGGTTGCAATTTGATGCTGACTGGATGAACCAGAAAAGCACTCGTACATTAACAGTAGAACCAGGTGATGCACAAAAAACACGTTTTTTGTGTCAAGCACCCAAAAATACTTTGAGTAAAAATTATTTATTTAGTATTGATGCTAAATCAGATAGCAATCAATATACTGCCCGTGAACAGGGAAATATTAAGATTCTACCTGAAGGAATTGTTAAATTTAGCTGTGATGATAAAGAAAAACAAATACCAGAGAAAGGAAGTAAAAAATCTCAATTTGCTACCTACGAACTAGTATTTGATAATTTGAGCAATTTACCTCAACAGATAAATATTACTATTCCAGAAATAGAACAGAAAAAATGCGAATTTCACACCATTCCAGAAAGTCTGCATTTGACTCCAGGCGAAACCAAAAATCTACTATTAGCGGTTAAAACAAAAAGACCCTTGTTAGGACTAACACAAAGATTGCTATTTGAAGCATCAACTCATTTAACTTATCCTGATTCTCAAGAACATAGTACAGATATATTTCCTGAACCCAATACTCAAGTTTTAGCACTGAAGATTCGACCTATTATTCCTTTTTTACTGCAAATTCTGAGCGGAACTTTATTACTCTTAGCATTATTACTCTATTGGCTATTACCGAGAGCGTATCATACAGGAAATGTTAATTCAGTGCGTTTTTTTGGTAATGGTAGTTTGGTGTTTAGTGGTTCTAGCGATGAAACTATTCGTCGTTGGCAGGTTAATGATAGTCCTTGGCAATTAAATCTTTTACGATTGCAACATAAACTGCCTGTGATTGCGGAAAAAAACCAAACTAAAAAGGCAGTAAGAGTGATTCGTCAAAGTCCGAAAGATAATGATAGGCTAGCAGTTGGTCTCGAAAATGGTGAAGTAAAATTGTGGGATATTTCCACCAATACAGAGATAAACAATCTAGTTACCGATAAAGCTAATCGCGTATTTGATATTGTATTTACTCAAAATGGTCGCTACTTATTTAGTGGTCACGGTAGTGGTCTTTTGAATATGTGGGATTTAGAAAAAATCAAATCTAGTCAAATCCCAGTCCCCCAAGCTTCTGTTAACAATCAATTTACGATTTATGCCTTAGCTCTTAATGAAAATCAACCTGTTTATCCTCTACTTTTTCTGGCTGGAAAGTTTAACAAAATTGCTGTGTGGGACTGGAATCATAAACGTCGCTATGAACTGAAATACACATGGCTAGACTGGGAAGAAAAAGGTATAGTCCCTGTATTTGGACAGCAGCAATACATTACTAGTCTAGCCACATCTCACAACATATTAGCCAGTTCTGATAATGCTGGTTATCTTACCTTATGGGATGCAAATAAGATACGCAAATGTTTGATTAATAATCTGCCAATTTTACCAATTAATCAAAAGAATAATCAATCTATTCTGCAACCTTCTCAAACTAAAATACAGCCAAATATAGGCACAAAATTTGTAAATAAGTCATGTGATAACGCTATTATTACTCAACGAAGAGATGGTCATAGTTATCAACCTATTCGTTCAGTTGCTTTAACTCAAGATGGACGTTATTTAGCAACTGGAGGAGATGATGGCAAAATCATACTTTGGTCTTTATCACCAGATAAAAACCCCAATACATGGCTAGAAAACAGTCAAGTTGTAGCGCAATCTGATGCCAAAATCAACAGTGTTGATATTAAAGGTTTTAAAAACTCTTTGCTAGTGACTAGCGGTGATGATAACTACAACGTCAAACTATATCGCGTTAGTGAGATGAAATAAAATGAACGTAACAACTAATCCACTGTTTATAGAAGATATTCCTGGTACTAGTAACGAGATTAGACGGGGTTCTACTGCTAAACGTACTATTTTTGTCAAAAATCTTGGCGATCGCACAGCCGATGTCGATATTTGGATAGCTGCTACTGACAACAAATCTGAGTCAATATTGCGGTGGTGTACTTTTAGTGAAAATAATCCTTTAAGTATCAAACCTAAAGAATCTAGACAAATTACATTGAATTTTCAAGTACCTCAACAAGCTGTTACTGAATTATATAACTATGAAGTTTTAGTTGAAGCCGCCGCTCAATATCCTGGCAAAATATTTCGCCGTCCGCAACAAATTCGGGTTTTACCTTCAAATCAAGATGCTGAATTTGGTAGTGAACCAGCCTATAGCATACAACCATTCAGCAACTCATCTAACCCTTTACTGCTCAAAGCCGGAGAAAAACTAGAAGTCAAAGTTCATGTTGAAAACCGTTCTAAAAGGGTAGATCGTTATTATCTTAATTGTACGGAATTAGCTAGAGATTGGTACACAGTCCGTTATCCAGAAAGTAGTTTAAATCTACCTGGTTTAGTTAAAGAAACCGATGGCTTAGAACTTAACCCAGGTAATCGGGGAGAAATTTTTTTAATTTTGCATCCCCCACAATATACACCAGCCGGGAATTATTTTCCTACTATCAACTTGGTGTCCAGCAATACAGAAGACTTAGTAATGTTGGATGTGGTTTACTTACAAATTCTGCCCAGTGAGCAATTAAATTTAGAATTGCACCCTTTAGAACGCAAAATTCCATCAGAAGCCGCAGACTTTGAGCTGGAGTTGGCTAACCAAGGAAATATTTGGCGCGAACTAATTATCAGTGCTAGAGATAGAGATAAGCTATTTAATTATAATTTAGCACCTACTCAAATTAACTTAGCACCAGGGGAAAAGCAGAAAGTTAAATTGACAGCGAAACCCAAAAAATGGTGGCGACGACATTTTTGGGGAGAAGGTTTAACATTCAAATTTGGTATTGAAATAGAAAACGCCTCATCTGCAACTGGGGAAGTATGGAATGGTGGATTACCAACAACATTACCTGAAGGAACTATCATTTGGGAAGCTCGTCCTGCATGGATTTTGTGGTTGCTAGCTCTGTTAAGTTTGGGCGCGATCGCCACAATAGCAGCCATATTTTGGTTAAAATATATCGAAAGTCAAAAACCATCTCCTCAAGTTTTGAAGATTCACACTACAGCAAAAGAATACGAAGAAGGCGACAATCAAAATATTCCACTTAATTGGCAAATTGCAAATCATCAACAAGCTCAAAAATTCACACTAATTCGTCTGCAAGGTAACATCGAAATAGATAGAAAAAATTTGCAGATCAATCAGCTTATAGAGCAGGAATTATGCAAGGTTGAGTCCAAACCTAGTTCATTAGGTATACAAAGGCAGCGACATAACAAATTTAGTTTTTCCTTTCCTAGTTTATTAGGCACAAATGCTAATACTAATTCTGTCCTAAATCAAAATATCTTAAACTGCCAAACTAGTATTCCCAATAATCAGCCAGCAGGTAACTATACTTTTAAATTAGAAGTATTTTCTGCTCAAAACACCCAACAATCTGTATCAAATCAAATTACAGATAGTATCACTATCAAACCACCTATACTCCCAGAAATTATTGATTTTACTTCTCCACATTCTGCTTATCAACAAATAAATTTATTGTCATCCCAGCTTGTAAATGCGGCTGCCAAATCTAATAATCAAGATAAATTATCGAATATTTCAGTACCAACACCTATTCTTCTGAGTTGGAAAATTAATCATCCTGATCGTATCAAAGAATTAAGAATAGAGGGTTTAATGGATGATGGTACGATTGGCAGCCCAGCAAAAGTTTACTCAATAAATAATCAGAGATTACCTAGAGAACTCAGAAACTACTGTAGACTGACAACAAAAAATCTGCTTTGTCAAAATGTTCCTACAGATGCTAGACAACCAGGTAATTACTCTTTCAAACTGATAGCAATACCTACTATAGAAAAAGAAATACCAGAAATTTCTAAAGCTACGGCTAAAGTCAAAATATTACCTATACCACCCACACCAGCAACACCCGTCAATATTCTTGCTTTCACAGTCAATGGTCAAGATGTCACCACAAAACCGAAGTTTATTTGTGAAATTAGTGAAGATAAAATACCCAACGAAATTTCTCTATCTTGGCAAGTACAAGATGGTGAGGATATTAAAGTCGAATTGCTACCTTTTGGTGATGTCGATAAACCAAGAGGGTCTCTACCTTTGGCGGTTAATTTACGACCTAGCAGCCAAATGATCACACTGAAAATAACCAATAAAGCTGGTGAGCAAAAAACTCGCTCAGTTGTAATTGAAACTGTAGAAGGGCCTTTGACTAGCCTTTCTAAATTACCATCTTGTGTAAATACATCTCAAAACACAATACCAGCAAAAACTTCGCCTTTGCCCAAACCCACGACTTCTCCGATTACTATACCAACACCTTCTGTAAGGCCGTCGCCTACAATTACCGCCTCACCCACACCTTCTGTAACACCGTTGTCTACACCAACACCTACATCTAACCCCTCACCCATATCAGAACCAATACCAACAATTGATACCTAAACCTAAACTGAACAAATTTTGGGTATGGGGATATAAAAATGGAACATCAAACAGCCATACTGAAAAATCAACTCTCTTCTCACCTATACCCCTACGGTGTACACACAAGTCTAATAACCTAGTCCGACAATGTTTTGATCCCCCCTAACCCCCCTTAAAAAAGGGGGAACAAGAATCAAAGTCCCCCTTTTGAAGGGGAGCCACTGCGTTGGAGAGACACTGCGTTGGGCGGGCAATGCCCGACTTGTAGCAAGTGTCGTCGGGTTTCCCGGTTTAAAGCAAGTGGCGTGGATTTAGGGGGATCAAGCCACATTTTGCACTTAGCAACAAAGATGTGTGTACACCGTAGCACCTATACCCCTACACCTCTACCAAGTGCTACCGCAACCATGAACATAGCAGCAAATAACAACTGGCAAGCTAAGAATCATGCCTATCTAACAGCAGCTTTGGCTAAACTCCGGGAAGCTTTGGTACAGCGTATCGATCCAAGTTTGTTGGGAGAGGATTTCATTCCCAAAAACACCCCAAATCCAGAAATTGCAACAGAAAATTCGGGTGTATCTTCTGAACCAAGTGCTTTAGAAGAAATCTGCATGATTTTTGGTTTGAGCGACTTTGAGCGAGATTTACTGTTGTTGTGTGCTGGTGTAGAACTGGATGCTAGTTTTCCCGTGCTTTGTGGTGCAGCTTGTGGGGATGCAGATCGTTATTATCCAACTTTTGGGCTAGCTATAACGATATTAGACGCTATGCGTTGGAGTGCTTTCAGTCCTACTGGATTGTTGCGGAGATGGCGATTAATTGAAGTCGGAACTGGAAGTGGACTAATGAATAGTCCTCTGCGGATTGATGAGCGAATACTGCATTATTTAATGGGTGTACAGCATCTCGATGCACGTTTGCTTGGAATGGTAGAACCTGTTGCAGTCATGGAAGAGTTAGTACCATCTCACCAGGAATTAGTAGAGAAAATGGTAGCTGCTTGGACAGTAGAAATTAAAGATTTACTGAAGTTGCCTGTATTGCAACTATGTGGGACTGAGGTAGCTAGTAAACGTCCGATCGCTGCCTTAGCTTGTGAGTTTTTAGGTCAAAACTTATACTCTATCGCTGCCCACAGTATCCCCACTACCTCTAGTGATTTGCACCAGTTTAAACTGCTGTGGGAGCGGGAAGTAGCATTAGGTAGTAACATTTTATTAATAGACTGTGACGATTTAGAGACAGCAGATACAGCCAAAGAAGCTGCGATCGCCTATTTGTGTGAATGGTTGCGTTCTCCAGTGATTGTGACTACAACTGATCGTAAGCGATCGCGGTTGCGTCCCATGCTGGCTTTTGACATCGGTCGCCCAACACCTAGTGAACAGTACCAAGTTTGGCAAGCGGCTTTAGGCACAACTGCTCAATTTTTAAATGATCAAGTAGATGCTTTAGTGTCTCAATTTAATCTTAGCTCCCCAGTAATTCAGGCGGCCTGCAATCAAGTCCGTAGTGAGTGGCAGCAAACACAAGAGTCAAAAACTACACAGGACTTTAAAATTCTCCTCTGGGACACTTGTCGCGCCCAAGCGCGTCCTAAATTAGACGATTTGGCACAAAGGATTGAATCTAACGCTGATTGGGATGATTTAGTATTGCCAGAAGCACAAATGAAAGTCCTCAAAGAGTTAGCAGCCCATGTGCAGCAACGCACAAAGGTTTACCAACATTGGGGCTTTGGCGGCAAAAGCGGCAGAGGACTAGGAATTAGTTCTCTGTTTGCCGGTGTTAGTGGCACAGGTAAAACCACAGCCGCAGAAGTACTAGCGCGAGAATTGCGACTGGATTTATACCGCATAGACTTGAGTGCGGTGGTAAGTAAATATATTGGGGAAACAGAGAAAAATCTCCGTCGGGTATTCGATGCCGCGGAACTGGGCGGAGTCGTTCTACTTTTTGATGAAGCAGACGCATTGTTTGGTAAACGTACCGAAGTCAAAGATTCTCATGACCGCCATGCCAACGTTGAAGTCAGTTATCTACTGCAACGCATGGAAACTTATCGAGGGCTGTCGGTGCTAACAACTAACCTCAAAGACTCTTTAGATCAAGCATTTCTTCGCCGCATCCGGTTTATTGTCCATTTCCCCTTCCCAGATGTTGCCACACGCACAGACATATGGCGCAGAGTTTTTCCCCAAGCCACACCCACAGAAGGACTAGATTTCCAAAGATTGGCTCAATTAAACGTGGCGGGAGGAAATATCCGTAATATTGCACTGAATGCAGCGTTTTTAGCGGCTGATGCTGGAGAAGTGTTGACGATGAAACACATTTTAGAAGCAACCAAGAGTGAGTACATCAAATTAGAGCGCGCTTTAACAGATGCAGAGATTAAGGGCTGGGTGTAGTTGCATCTGCATGAGTTAATTTTCGTGCCAACTATATAGATTAATGCCAGTGAGGATATATCTATGCAGAGCCGACAAGCTAAAAAACCTAGTAATGCTCCAGAGCCAGGGATGTTTCAGGAGCGATCGCTTGCTGTACAGCCAAAAAAAGCTAAAAAGTCACAGCAGCCAGACTTGAAGACATCTTTAATGCAGGCAGAACAATACGGTCATCACTTAAATCAGATGAATTTCGCTGCTCAATCAACCTTGAATGTAGTTCAGCCAGTGCAGTGTGCAGGAGGCTTTGGTTTCAATCAAATATGGAACAAACGTCCTCCAAAGCCAAAGCCAGTGCCAGGTCAACCAAATCCTGGATTGCAGCAAACAGATCCAACACTTGGAACTTTGACAGCCCACCACAAGTATGGCTTACAAGACATTAAGCATGATCTTCAACATCCTAATGTTTTAGGACATCCAAATCCCACTACGACACCTCAAGGGCAGAATTTCCTACATTGGGCAGACCCTACAAGTTCAAAACCAACTTTGACACATTCAGACGTTGCTTGGACTGCTCATAATATTTTCATGGGGCCTAAACCTGAACATAGGTTAGATGACCCAGGTAAAGTACCAGGAGCGCTCCATCCTGATTTAGACACGCACTTTACAGAAAGTGGAACTGTAACCCCAGCGAGTGAGTTAGCACTCGATATTCATCAAGCAGGGGGAATACCTCTATTCAACCATCAAGATTTAATAAATCGTCTCAATGCTTTACCCAATGCTCATCAAGCTTCCTCATTTAATCCAGCTGAGTGGACACAAGTTGGAGGTAAATGGCAACAAACAGGTATGCCATCAAATTGGCATCAAATGTCGATCCAGGATCGGATCAAGTATGCAGAGGAATCACAGACTTACTCATTTTTACGCAATCATTTATTTAAATAGTGAGTGCGATCGCTAATAATTTGGATAGCGCAACAGCAAGATCCAACAAATTTTGTACAAAAATTATAACTATATAAATCAATATGAGTGGGGATATATATGCAGAGCCTACAAGCTAAAAAACCGACCAATGCTCCAGAGGCAGGAATGTTTCAGGCGCACTCCTTTGCTATGCAGCCGAAAAAGTCAGAAAAATCACAGCCGCCAGACTTGAAAACATCTTTGATACAAGCAGAACGTTACGGTCATCACTTAAATCATATACAACCCGTAGGTGTTTCAGATTCTCAAGCAGTACAGCCAAAGACAACAGGAGGAAGTAGCAATTTTGAAGTAGTTCAGATGGCGAATGGAAAAAGACCACACTCTGGAACTGTAAGCTCTGCATCAAAAAGACCTAGAAGGAATATATACTCAATTGGACAACATGGCTACAAAAAAAATGAGCAGAAACGGCTAAGTAATCAATACAGTACAATAATTTCAGGTAACACACACCAATCAGAACACCCACTAGGGTTTGAAAAAGTACATAATCTCACATCACATGAGCCACGAGGTCAAGGATCTCGCGCTCGATATTTAGAGAACATTGCTCCTGCATATCAAGAGAGGTATGCACTACATAGAGATCATATTGGAACTAACAGGCCCAGTTATAGGCCTGATCAATTCGATTCAGGTTTTTCACCCAATTCATATTGGAGTACTCAAAGGAGCTTACTTGAATCAGGCGATGTCAGTAGTGCGGTACAAATAAACCAACTTGCGTATGCTTTTAATCCAGCTTTCCGACAGGGAACCAATACTCCAGCAACAAAAGCTGCAACCGATTCGTACCAAACAATGGTAAATAACATGGAATCGGTAACGTATGCTAAGGGGAAAGAAAACATAAAAGTTGATGTTGATCCTTGGCAACAGCAAGAAATGTTGCTTGCACGAAGGATAGCTCAAACAGGTAAATGGCCGACTCAACAGGAAATTGAACAGGCGAAAATGGCAGCAAGAAATAGCTCTTTATAAATCTTGTTCTTAATGATATTGACAAGATTAAAAATCAATTTGGTGTTTCCCACCCGATATATATGCTTATGGTCTAAATTAATTCGCCGTCACCTGTTTTCAATTCATCACTCATGTACTCATGTGTGTAACAACAATCAGGACGATTACCAATTCTCAGCTAGAGCTAGAGAACCCCCGTTCTTAATGCTCACTCTGCTTTAGAACAGGAGTGAGAATCTTCTGTTTTAGGCATAATCAACTACCTTTATTTAAAGGAGTGCATTATTAAATGCAGCAACAAATTCAAAAAAAAGCGATCGCAAATATGCCTGCTGTGCAATCATCGCACAGTGAGTTTGCAGGTCATGGGTTCACAGTCCAGAAAAAGCCAAATAATACATCTCCCGATTTGAAAACTCAACTCAGTCGGGCAAAATGTTTTGGTCATAGCATGAGCCAGATGGCGGCAATGCAAACCAAAGCCGCAACAGATACTATTCAACGGCACACAGAAGAACCTGAGCAAATGAAATCAGATGCTCAACCTTCAATACAACTTCAGGCTGCATCCCCTAGTTCTAGTAATTCTATTCCTGGCACAGTCAGGGCAAAAATGGAAAACTCATTCGGCACTAGTTTTGCCGATGTCAACGTCCATACTAACAGCATCCAAGCTAAGTCAATTGGAGCTTTAGCTTATACCCAAGGTAACAATATTCACTTTGCACCTGGACAATACAACCCAGACAGCCCTTCAGGACAGTCACTATTAGGGCATGAACTCACTCATGTCGTGCAGCAAAGAGCCGGACGAGTACCTGTACCAACTCAAAGCAAGGGTGCGCCTATCAATGCTGACTCTGGCCTAGAAGCAGAGGCAGATCAAATGGGAGCCAAAGCAGCAAGAGGAGAAGTCGCCCAAGTACCTGGTGCGACTGGTGGCGAAATGACGGCAAGTAGTTCATCACCAGTCCAGAATAGTACTCAACCTGTTCAATGCTTTCTGCCGCTATTATTAGGTGGGCTACTTGGTGGTATTGGTGGAGGTATGGGTGACAGCCTCTTTAGATCATTCACTGGTGGTGGTGGGCAAGGTGGTGGTGGTATGATGCCTCCTCCTATGCCTATGATGCCTCCTCCTATGCCCATAATGTCTCCCCCTATGCCCATGATGCCTCCCATGATGGATCAAGGGTATGGCTATTATTAAGTTAGTTAATCCTTATTAATAGCAAAGACAGCGTAAATTTACGCTGTCTTCAAATGTCAAAAGTTAATAGAGTCTGATAAATGATGAGAATGTTTATCCAATTACTACTATCGGACTAACATACTGCTCAAATGTGTGACTGTCTGGATTTGTATCTACTTCCAATGGGCTTTCTGCACCATCGACTTGGATTCTTACTAAATATTCTCCCCGCTTAACTTCATAGATGGGAAATACAATTATATTGGTTTCTTCACTGCGGGATCTAGCTGCAAAGATGTAAGCAGCAGGATTGGACGCTCGTTCATTCAAAAACAATACCACGCGCTGTCCGATACTAACAGTTAAATCGACTTCTGCTCTTAACTGTGCTGTATAAAATCCGTCCCTATTATCTTCTAGTTCTTGTATTTCTATATCTATCAATGTCGGACACAATACGAATGGCACAACATTAGAACCAATAGCCAGTTCTGGTTCAAATCGCATTCTTTTGGGAATTGTGTGTAATACTTGCAAACTTTGTACACCAGCCCGTAACCAACGAGTTTGCTCTGCCTGTAATGAAGATAAATCCACCTTGATTTCGTTGCTACTGATTCGATGAGGAGTTAGTTTGGCATCACCAATTTTAATTTGAATGCGATCGCGCAGTGCTTGTGGTGCAGATTCACGCAATGTTTGTCGAGAAGATTCTCGTAGTGACTGGGATGGTGTGTCGCCATCTAAATGCTGACCGCGAATGATAATATTACTAGTAGTTAAAATCGGCTGATTTGCTCCTGCTTCTGATACCACTTGTGATATTTGTGGCTGATTGGGTGTAGTGTAAAATTCCACACGCCTTACCAATAAAGGTCTACCACTAGTTTTATTACCTTCAATTAATACTGCACCACCTTGGAAGGCAAAAGATAATATATAAGGAGTTTGGAAAAATACAGACCAAATTTTTGACAGTTCTTCTATATCCATCATGCTGGGAATGATAGTTACTCGTTCTACTTGCTGTTCTAGAGTAGAATCTGCCAAATAACTATAAGTGGGACTATTCACAGTCTCTCGAATCATCTCTGGTGTAATGATGGGGTAATCAACAATAGTACGCACAGCACTACCTAGCAAGCGTTGGGGTTCTAACTCCACTTCATTACCGTAAAAACTCATCAAATAATAGAGGTCTAACCCAGCTTGAGCATGTTTAATCAAATCTCCTTTGGGGCGACGGTTGCGTAAATCATAATTTCGCCAAGCCGGATTAGGCGTAGCTTGGTACATAAAAATGTTAACCCCTACCTCTGGCGTTTTACTTCCAGAACTTTCTGGCTTAACTGTGGTGACTCTTGCTCCCGGTATATCTATTTGAATAGCAGCCTGAATAATTCTGCGTAAAGTTGCAGTGACAGTTGCGATCGCCAGATAATTACTCATAATTTTTTATGTTTATTTAGTATCTATTAATTACTCATCTTGAAATACATTCTTCATGAAAAAATTTATATAGCAATCTAATTTTATTTCTAAGAGAATACCTTAAAAGTCATTGATGCAGAATCAAATACTTTGAGATAAACTTAAATACCTTTAAAACGGAAATTTTCAGAGTTTACTGCAAATTTAACAGGGGTGCTAAGAGGGATAAATGAGTGCATAACATTCCAGTAGAGTACTTAACGAACTCTCAAATAGTTTGTTTAGGGAGGTGATAGGCAATCAGAGAGATAACTAAACACTATTTGAAATTAAGTAGGTTTTTACTCATTTAACTTATGCAG
Source organism: Trichormus sp. M33_DOE_039 (assembly GCA_015296085.1). Classification (GTDB taxonomy): domain Bacteria; phylum Cyanobacteriota; class Cyanobacteriia; order Cyanobacteriales; family Nostocaceae; genus Trichormus. The sequence continues at coordinate 91,945 of DVDT01000073.1, forward strand.
TATCGCCAATTATTATCAGGCAAGAAATATATTATTCATATTTAACCCTGTTGTGTCACTTTAGGCGGAGGAAAAATCAAATTCAGGGTGAGCCAGGAAGATACAAATTGGGGAAGTTAGCCTATAAACAATGGATTGAATTTTAGAAAATCCTCAAGAAAGTTGAGGAATAGGAAAGACTGTTAACCCAAAGGCAATATTCGTCCACAAATTTTACTGTTTGTTTGGGCGGACGATGCTCTACCATTCCTGTGTTTTTACTCCAGACTTTGTAAGTTCTTATACTATCGCTATGGTGACACAACAGGGTTAATAAGCATTCTTCTGAAGAAGATCATACCCAACCTCATAGGACTTACGCATGAAAACGAAAAATCAAGAGTTTGGAGAAGGGTATAGGCGTATAGGGGTGTAAAAATTTAAAACCCTTACACCCCTACACCCTTACCCCCTTACACCCAGTCTCAACAGACAGCCTAGATGCGTAAGTCCTGCCTCATAAGTTGCTCTTTAACTCAAATAAATTGAGTTGGCTGTATTGAATCCACATTAAAGCTTGAGGATAATAGCATTTTAGATTTTGGATTGAGAATAGCTGTCTGCACCTGAATTATATGAATCTATCTGTCTCAATCATTTTGTGAACTTTTATAAAAGATTGAAAGCTCAGTGACACGCTGATTCAAAAGGAAGAATTTCATGACGATTAGCAAGGAAACAAAAAGCCTTCTACAGTAGTTATCCAACTGTGCCTAGAGAATGGCTGATATCCTCAAGTGTTTCATACTGTTTTGCAGGCAACTGCTTCAAGGCACGGAGAATTTTCTCATCAATACCTTTTTCTTCAGCATACTTAATTAAGTCGTATTTGCTGAGTGGGTAGTTAACATTAGTTAAATTTTTTTCCAGTTGGATTTGATTGACTTCAAACATAATTATTTGGGGAATTTAGCTGATTTCAGTTTGGTTAGTAAAGTAACGCACTACACTAATAGGTAAGTAGGCCTGTATAGGCTAAGATTTTTTAATTAGAGATCAGACCTTCTCCGATTTGATCTAACGTTAAGACTCCTAAGCCCAGATTAACCTATAGCTGCCACCTATCTATTAAGAATTTTTTCTGTTCTCCAAAAGAGATTTCTCATCAATAGACTTGATGAGAATATACGTATACAGCAATTAAAATCTGTTTTTTCAGAAAATTTCGACTTTAGCTAAATATACTTCCAGTATAGTAATGTGGTTATAAAATTTTTGCTCAGTTAGCTTTTAAGTATTTGCACAAATATTGGTGAACAAAAATTATAAATCTACAATCAGGCAGAGTTATAAATATCGTTGTATAGATAAAATACTGCCTCAGCAGTCTGTACTATTCTCCTACCTAAAGTATTTTTAATTGTTTATAGAAAGAGAGAAGTAAATCATAAATTGAGCATGACTTACACACAAAGATTGTCTGTTGAGACTGGGTTAGTGGTGGTAAGGGTATATGGGTGTAAGGGTTTTAAACACCTACACTTCTACATTCCTATAACATTACACCCTTCCCTAAACCCTTGATTTTTCGTTTTCATGGGTAAGGCCTATTTTTTTAAGTTATAGTTCCAATTAATGAGGCAATTGTTCTAACTAACTCATCAGGATCAATGGGTTTGGCAATATGCTTTTGAAATCCTGCTTGCAGAGCTTGTTGTTGATTGATTTCTCCCGCATAAGCAGAGAGTGCGATCGCTGGGATAGTTCCGCCTTGTTGGGGTGAGTATTGTCTAATTTGCCGAATTAGAGAATAGCCATCCATTTCTGGCATACCAATGTCAGACAATAGTAAATCAGGCACAGATTGATTTAAGAAGGTCAATGCTTGAAATGCTGAAGCGGCTGTGGTAACTTGTGCGCCAGCTTGTGTGAGGATGAATTCTGCCAACTCGCACATATCTGGATCATCATCCACAACTAATATCTGCATACCTCTGAGGTTGATTGCACTTTCCATAAGGATATGATTTGAAGATAGCTCCTGCTGAACAAAGTTTAACGGCAGCCTGACGGTGAATGTTGCTCCCAAATTTTGCCCTGGACTATCTGCTTGAACTGTTCCTCCATGCAGTTCTGTTAAATGGCGAACAATTGCCAATCCCAGTCCTAATCCACCGAATTTTCTAGTCGTTGCACCATCCTGTTGACGGAAATATTCAAATACATAAGGTAAAAACTCTGGGGTGATGCCAATTCCTGTGTCTTTCACTTGAATTTGAGCATACATCCCCACCTGCTCTAGTCGCACTTCAACTTGTCCTCCAGAGTGAGTAAACTTCACGGCGTTAGAGATGAGATTCCAGACAACCTGTTGTAAGCGGTTGGTATCGCCGGAAACTGTTCCCGAAAGGGGGTTGAGTCTGGTCTGAATTTGGATATTCTTGGCTTCTGCTGCCAATCTTACTGTTTCTAAGGCTGCTGCAATGGTTGCACTTAAATCAACTAGTGCAACGTTTAATGACATCTTTCCTTGCAGTATGCGGGAGACATCCAATAAATCCTCAATCAACTGCGCTTGCAACTTGGCATTGCGTTCGATTGTTTCTAAAGCTTGCTCGGCTTTTGTGGGATCTAGCCGCTTATTTCGCAGCAGTCTTGTCCAACCTAAAATCGGATTCAGGGGCGATCGCAATTCGTGGGACAGCACAGCGAGAAATTCATCTTTAATTCTGTTAGCTGCTTCTGCTTTGGCGCGATCGCTTTGAGCGATGCGGTACAATTGAGCATTCTCAATCGCTAAGGAAGCACGGCGAGCTAGTTCTTCTGCTAATTGTAAACTGCTCTGGTCATAGCGTTTTCCTGACTCCGCCGAGATAAAAGAAATTACCCCCAGAATTCTGTCTTGAGTTTTTAATGGTACTGTCATGAAAGATTTAAAGCCAACAGAGCGCAAAATTGCTAAATGTTCTGGATCACGGGCTACTTGTACTAGCAATTCATCAGGAATATCTGGTAATAAATCTGATTTACCCGTGCGTAATGTCCATGCAGCACCTCTAGGCTCATCCAAGTTCAAGGAATATTTGTGCCTCATTTGGTCAGCCCATTGCAGTTTGTCCGGCTCAATGTGAGCTACGGCAATCTGCTCAACAGAACCATTTTCTTTAACTATGTGGACTGTACACCAATCTGCTAACTCTGGTACTGCTAGTTGTGCGACTCGCTCTAGAGTAGTTTGGTAATCGAGGGAAGATGCTAAAACTGCGCTGGCTTCTGCCAAAAAGTGTTGGTTGCGCTCTAACCTGACTCGCTCTGTGACATCTACCACATACGCTAAAACATCTTCTACTTGATTGTTTGAGTTGATTGTCGGCAGATAGTAAACATTGTAGTAACCGGGAGAGCGATCGCTGCGACCAGGAGCATTGATAGCCAGACCAGATGCGATAAAGCGATTTCCTGTGTTGTAAATTTCCTCAATGACTGCGACTATTCCGGGGTCGGATTGACCAAAAAGCTCAGGAACTGAATGCCCTAAGTGTTGTTCACGAGAGAGTCCATTGATTTGAGCTAATGCTTCATTAATGGCAATAAATCGCTGCTTGACATCTAACAAAGCAATTCCCACTGGGGAGGTTTCAAAAATGGTTGCTAGTTGGTGTTGTACAGTTTCTGCGTGCTTTCGAGCAATACGTTCACGCTCTAGTAATTGTTCCCGCTCTTGTTCAGCTTGCTTGCGCTCGGTGATGTCAATGACAGCACCAATAGAATTTTTCGGATTTCCCTTCAAATCGTAAGTAAACTTTCCTCTGACTTCCACCCAATGAATAGAGCCATCTGACCAACATAGGCGATACTCGTGGTGGTACTCTTTCCTGGACAGTTTGGCTTGCCGAAGTTTAGCCTTAGCTTGTGCCAAATCATCTGGATGTACCCGACTTGCCCAAAGTTCATAAGTGGGTTGACACTCATACGGTTGGAGACCTAGTACTGTGAAGTGTCCTTCTGACCAGCATATTGCACCAGTTTGTATGTCCCATTGCCACGTTCCCATGCGTCCGACCTTCAGCGCAAATTGCAAGTGCGCTTCACTTTCTCGCAATGCTTCCTCGACGCGCGATCGCTCTACAGCTAACCAGGTTTGTTCAGCAATTTGCTCTATCAGTGTCACTTCTGCTTCTGTCCACTGACGAGGAGCAATATGGTGTAGCACAAATAACGCCACAAACTTTCCTTGTTTCACCAACGGCACACATAAAAGAGATTTGGTGGCAATAGCATCAAAGGCAGCCGCACCCGCGCCTCTAGTCCGAGGATCAGTATCTACATCGTTGACAACAATTGTTTTGCCCTGCTTGAGTTCAACAATTATTTCCGGGCCAAAAGAATCCATGTGGTGAGAACCAACGATACTGATCACACCATTGCAATAGTCACGCTCGACGCTGACATATTCTTGAGTGGAATCAATTTCACCGTAGGTGCAGCGAGTAACTTGGAAATGCTGCCCTGTGGCGCGCACCACCTGCCACATAATTTCTTTCGGGTCTGAAAGGGTGCGAATCGCATCATTTAATTGAATTAAAAATTCCTGTTGTCTTTCTTTGTATTGCAGCTGTTCGAGTAGTTGTTTCCGCTCGGTAATATCGACGGAAACGCCAGTCATGCGAACTCCCCGTCCAGTTGCATCAAGATAGACTCTGCCTTGACTATTCAGCCAGCGCACCTCACCATCAGTTGCAGTCACTCGGTACTCCTGCTGATAAACCGTTTCTCCAGCAGCAGCCCTTTGGGCTGCTTGCACAACTTGTAGCTGATCATCAGGATGAATCTTAGCCAAAAAGTCTTCTAGAGTACCTGCTTCCAGTCCCCAAATCCAGAGCGCATTCGGAGAACACACCACACGATTGGTAATTAAATCCATGTCCCAAGCAACCATCTGCGCTGAGGATAGAGCCAGTTGTAGGCGTTCTTCCGTCTGCCGGAGATTTTCCTCAATCTGCTTGAGTCGCGTTACATCCTGAAACATCCCAATCGCAATGGCTGGATGTCCATACATGGCTGGTAAAGTTTCTCCCCAGCAAAGCGTCGAGCGAATACCGCCTGGTGTATGCCAATTCATTTGATAGTTTTGCAACTTTTCTCCCCGTGCTAACAGCACCGCAGGCATTCTTTCCGTAGGAACGCGATCGCCATTAGCATCGGTGCAGTAGTAAACATCGGGGTATTCATCAAATACAGCCACAGCTGCGACAATTTGATTTTGGCTATTGAGAATTGGCGCAGAATTGACGCTAATAAAAATTTGGCTACCATCAACTTCTAGCCGCATTTCTTCGTTAGAGACAACTTCACCTGTTTGAAGCGATCGCGCTAATGGATAATCATCAGGCGCGTACATCTCTCCATCTGGACGAAAGGCCACAAATGGGGTGATAGGCACGTAGTCTTCTAGTTCCAAATACTGTTCATAGTCATACCGAACGATTTGTTTGGCTTGTTCATTGGCAAGAACTAATTTACCAGTTGCCGCATCAGCAATTAATACACCTGTTGGTAATTGCTCTAAAACAGCTGCAAATCGGCTATGTTCCATCTCCAACTCAGTCAGCAACCGCTCCCGTTCTGCTTCGGCTTGTTTGCGCTGTGTGACATCACGAAAATACACAGCCACACCCTCAGCCGACGGATAGGCATTGACCTCTAACCAACAGCCAACAGGCTCGCCAAATTCTTCCCACGAAACAGGAACTTGTTGCACTACTGTTCGATGTAGTGCTTGATATGCTACACCACCCACAAGTTCGGGAAACGCCTCATGCCAAACGTGTTTACCAATCAATTCTTCTGGTGTTCTGTGTAAAAGTTTGGCTGCGGATTGATTGACATAGGTGTAGTGCCAATTGTGATCAAAAGCTACAAAAGCATCTGTAATACTTTCTAGGATGGTTGTCACCTGGCGTTCAGTTTCTTGGGCAGCGATAAATTGGGTATGTTGGTGCTGGGCAAGTCTTGTGTCGGTCATGTCCCGACTAATGACGATAACGGAAATGGGTATTTCCTGGTCATCTAATTCCGGTACTAACCGAGCCTGATAAAACCGTACTCCAAATGGGGTGGTAAATTCAAATTCAATTTCCTGCTCTTGAGCAGTAGCAAACACCTGACGTAAATGCTCATCCCAAAACAGGTATATGGGGTCTGACATAAATTCAGACATGGATTTACCCAACAGAGCATCCCGTGAATATCCCAAGGCTTGCTCGACCATGCGGTTAACGTACAGGTAACGAATTTGCGAGTCGAAACGGGCGATCGCATCTGGTGCATTTTCCAGTAAAGCTTCTAACTCTTGTTTCTGACGCTCTAAGGTGGAGATAGCTTGCTTTTGCTCCAGAATGCGTTCTTGTAACCAAGCGTTTTCAGCAATTGCCTTCATTTCCGGGAAATTGAAATTTTGCTCATTTCCTAGACTACGGGCAAAGTATTCAATCAATTCCGAACGCGAAATCCCTTGCTTTTGCGCTTCCTCATCAAGCGATCTCCACGCTGTGCTGGTAAGAGATACACTAACCCGTTGTTTATTTTCTAATTCCCAGTTGCTAACAAACTTACCAGTGGCATCGCGCTTCATTGAGATTTATCCGTAGGCGTACACGGCTACCCATATTTAATCCGAATTAGACCCTCACTAGGATCTTTCCTAAGACGGAGGTTTTGAGTTCCAAGAAATAGAAGGCAGTCCAGATGCGGCAATTTTCACAGCCCAATAGGTAAAGATGTCTTTCCCCTACACCTCCTGCTTGGGTTAAACCTACCCTTGATTCCGGCAAGCAGAAAACAAGATTGTCGCAATGGTTGGTGATGGTATCAATGATGCACCAGTTTTAGCTCAAGCCGATGTGGGAATTGCCATTGGCACTGGTACAGATGTAGCGATCGCCGCTAGTGATATCACCTTAATCTCTGGTGATTTACAAGGCATAGTTACAGCAATTCAACTCAGCCGCGCTACAATTCACAACATTCGCCAAAACCTATTTTTCGCCTTCATTTACAACGTTGCTGGTATTCCCATCGCTGCCGGGATTCTCTTCCCCATCTTTGGTTGGTTACTCAACCCTATCATCGCCGGTGCAGCAATGGCTTTTAGCTCGGTTTCTGTCGTTACCAACGCGCTGCGGTTACGTAACTTCCAACCTAAAACACTCGCATAGAGGAAATAACAATGCTCAATCAAACCATATTTTTCGGAACTTTAGCAGGATTTGGATTTCTGCTGGGAGTGATTTCAGGAACTTTAGTTTAGCTGACAACTTACATTCACGTAGGAGGTATTTAAATGGTGAAAAAAACAGCACTCATTGGTAGTATAGCCAGTTTAGGAGTTGTATTCTCAATTGCATCTGGTGAAGCGATCGCTACGCGAACAGCAAACGCACAAACATCTCATGAGGCGCACTCATCTGCCAAATTCCCAGCCAATCAATTTCAACGTATTGAACAGCCATTAGGGAACAAAGTGGCCGTCACCCTGGGTGGATTAGGAGTAATTGGCTTAGAACTTTGGTGGTTCTTGCTGAGTAAACCCAAGTCTCAGAAAGCAGTTAGGGGAGGTGAAGGTATCCAAGAAGTCACCGTTACTGTTGATGGGGGATACGAGCCTAGTCGAATTGTGGTGCAAGCGGGAAAACCTGTGCGACTGAAATTTGAACGTAAAGATCCCAGCAGTTGCCTAGAACAAGTAGTGATTCCAGACTTTCACATTGCCGCAGATTTGCCGCTTCATCAAATAACGACTGTGGAGTTTACACCAGAAACATCAGGTGAGTATGCTTTCACCTGTGGGATGAATATGTTTCGTGGTGCGATCGCAGTCCAAGCCACAGACAAAACGTCGTCAACTCTCTAGAGGAATATAAAAATGATTGATATTGGACTTACGCATATTGCTTTACCTGTTTCCCAGATTGAACAAAGTATTGAGTTCTACACCACCTATGCTCAAATGCAAGTAGTTCATCGTCGGATTGATGCAGACACAGGGGTTGCAGTCGCTTGGCTCACAGACCATACTCGACCATTTGCCATTGTTCTGATTGAAACCAAGTCAGTACATCCTGTTCTCTCGCCATTAGCACATCTGGGAATTGGCTGTAAGAGTCGTGAAGCGATGGATGCTTTGTGTGATCAGGCTCGCCAAGCAGGGGTACTAATTGATGAACCCAAAGATTCTGGGTATCCGGTCGGATATTGGGCGTTCTTGCGAGACCCGGATGGTCACACGTTGGAATTATCTTACGGTCAGGAGATTGGTCTAACAGTAGTTCAAGGGAATATCTAGTACAAAACTTGGGAGATAGTTTCCTCAATAAATAATTTTTAGGCTTGAATCTCCAGTCAGCTAGAGAGTTTAGTATAAGATTGGCGATTATATCTTTAGTGAGGGTTTGGTAAGTATGTTAGCTCAAGCCGAAGCAAAACAGATTGGTGTAGTTGCCAAAGAAAGCGGTGTACCAATTAAAACTATTCGCTACTATGAAGAACTTGGTCTACTCAAATCATCAGGAAGAACGGAAGGTGGATTTAGATTATTTAACTCTGATGTTTTAGAGCGACTACGTTTTATTAAACGCGCCCAAAGCTTAGGCTTAAGCTTGTCAGAAATTCAGGAATTTTTAAATGTTCATGATAGCGGAGAATTACCTTGTGACCATATAAAAATTAAACTAGAGGAAAAGGTAAAGGCTATTGATGAACAAATGCAACAATTACTTATTTTAAGGCAGGAATTATCAGGATTAATCTCTGGTTGGGAAATTAAACCTGATAATAATCATTCAACTATTTGTCCAATCATTGAACATGATTGAAAATCAACACACTTCTAATTTCTTCAAGAAAAGTCATTAAAAATAATCATGGTTTTTGATTATTCTTTAGATTATAAAAATATCGATTTTCGCCAACATCCTGAATTGTATCGCGTCGGCAAAGGTGAACAGGGTGTACTTTTAGTAGAGCCATACAAATCAGAAATTCTTCCCTATTGGCGGTTTAAAACTCCTGAGATTGCTAAAGAATCAAGTGAGAAAATCTACCAAATTTTTCTTGATTATTTAGAGAAAGATGACTTTATTGGTGCAGATATGGCGCGGAAGTTTTTACAAATGGGCTATACGAGGTCGCGCCGTTATGCGAATCATAAAAGTGGCAGAAAGTATCAGCGATCGCAAAATTCCACTGAGCAAAAAGAAATTCTGCCCTATGATGTAGATCCAGTGAAAGCTGAATCAGCAGCCATATTCAAAACCAAGTGGATAGAAGCAAAAACCAATGCAACATACCTCCAGCTTTTAGCTAGGCATAAACAAATATACGAAACTAACAATAATTAATGATTTTTTATGTTGTTATCATCCCTAAATTCAGCAAAACTAAATCGCCTAATGAGCTGTTTTTAATTCAGCCTGCAATTACCTGAACTAAAGTATCAACTGTCTTTGAACTCACTGAGGTAACGGTGGTCACATTTCGCCATACTGCTCTATGAAGAAGGTAATAAACTCTTGTGTATATTCATCATCATTACACTTCTACAACATCGGCTCCCCTTGGTTGTGATCGCGTCTCATGAGCATTATCCGCATTTAGACAACAGAGAAGCAGTTAAAATGTGCATCTCAAACTACCAACTAACTTTACGTTCCAATGAGTGTAGAACTTGGCATCTACTTTAAGTAGTAGACTGATCAACGTGATTTATGTCTTCAGATTTATGAATTATTGGAGAACAGTGCTTATAGTTAAGTTCGTAGGTGGTAATACACCTGATTCTGTAAGTGAGGTTGACAATCATGTTGATGTATTTATCGGTAAATAATTCTTGTATACATTTACCAGAAATCTGCAATTGCTATTCAAATTAGTTAATCATTGCAGCAACAAGAGTGCAAAATTTCCAAGTAGCGTCGTAAACTTGGAAAATTGCTCAGACATTATGCCAACCTGAATATTTCCAATGAATTTTCCTTGAGTAAGGCAACTAATTGTACTTTGCGAGTCTGCCTATAAATGCTCTAGGATATGAAAAGAATATTAGAGTTTTCTGATGATATCTTGCCCTAGCATCAGAACTTAACTCAATCTGACCTCAGCTATTAGCCAAGAAAAGTATTTCTTGATAGGCTGACGAAAAATTTTTGTTTTAAATAACTTTGACTATGTGCTAGATAATGAATTATCTGGCAGGATATTGGATAGGTTTAATCAGCTATAATCTTGTGTTTTTAGTTTCTCTTTACCTACGTCGGTGCAGAAACTAAGAACTAATATCAATTCGCTCGAATTAGGCAATATATACAAAGTAGAAAAGGCTAATGTAATTTAACTAGCTAAATTACAAATGAGTCTGCTATGAAAAAAAGGGGGAGAGGAGATGATATTAACTCGCTCAACGTAAGTGAGGATTTTGAGGGAGTTTGAGCGTTCTCCTCTGGTTTTTCTAACGCTACCAACGCTAGATTTACAAGAAAAATAATTACCTGACTGGGCAATATTTTCTTGTTCCCCTGCGATGATTATATCAATAATCATCCATAATGTTTGCTAATATGAGCAGCATTTTAAGGTTGATGCTTTATTTATGTCTGAAGAAATAGGTATCACCTTTGAAATATAAAGATTTAACATTTGCGACTTTATAGTGAGTCGCAAAACCTACCACCATCAAACTATTTTTTTACACATTTATCAAGAGAAAGTGCAATACTGTGAACACCTTACACCGCCAAGAAAATAATTTTTGGCATCAGTCTAATGAACAGATTCCAGAGCAACTTCCTATACTAGAAGCTAACGAGTTTCTTCCCCATCTTGGTAAATGGACAAGTATTGGTGGGGGGGTAATATTAAGTATCTTTGTAGCAGGTATTGCTCTCACATCTATTCTCAAATACAACGTGACTGTGAAAGTACCTGCAACAATTCGTCCTGTGGGAGATATCAAGGTTGTACAGTCGCTCATCAGTGGCAAAATCGAAAAAATTGCGGTGACAGAAAATCAGACGGTAGCACCAGGAGAAGCGATCGCATATATTGATAATTCCCGCTTGCAAAATCAGAAGAGTCAGCTAACAAACGCCATTGGACAAAGTCAACTACAATTCAATCAAATTGATGCTCAGTTGCGAGAAATTGATAATCAAATTGCGGCACAGACAAACTTAAATCAACGCATCGCGATCGCTGCACAAGCTGAACTCAGTGGTACGCAACGCAACTATACAGATCAGCAAATTACAGCTATGGCTGAGATGGGACAAGCTCAAGCAGCCTTAACTATAGCTAGAGTACAACGCGATCGCCTGCAACGAGAAAACCTTCTCAAAGCCACCATTCAAGAAACCACAGCCGCTTGGGATTTAGCCAAAGCACAACGCGATCGCCTACAACGGGAAAAACTTCTAACGGCAAATCTCCAAGAAGCAGAAACTGCTTTAAAGTTAGCCAGAGTACAACGCGATCGCTTAAAACGAGAAAATCTCTTGAGAGCGACAGTAGAAGAAACAGCCGCTGCTTTGAATTTAGCCAAAGCACAACGCGATCGCCTACAACGGGAAAACCTCTTGCAAACCACCATCCAAGAAGCGGAAGCCGCCTTGAGTTTAGCTATATTACAGCGGGATAGAATGCAGCCTGTAGTTGCATCAGGAGCGATCGCGCGGAATGTCTATGAAGAAAAAGCCCAAGCCGTAAAATCGGCACAGGCGAAACTAGAACAAGCTAAAGCCAATGCTAAAAATCTGCTCGAAGAAAAAGCCCAAGCCGTGATTTCTGCCGAAGCAAAACTAGAACAAGCCAAAGCCAACGCCAAAAATCTGCTTGAAGAAAAAGAACAAGCCGTGATTTCTGCGGAAGCGAAACTAGAACAAGCTAAAGCCAATGCTAAAAATCTCCTTGAAGAGAAAGAACAAGCCGTGATTTCTGCCGAAGCAAAACTAGAACAGGCTAAAGCCAATGCTAAAAATCTCCTTGAAGAAAAAGAACAAGCTTTAACTACAGCGCAAACCAATTTACTTAAAGCCAGAACTGCTCTCAATCCTAGCCATGCACCTGTAATTGTCGCCTCTGAGCGGATTCAACAAGAACAAGCTAAAGGTGAGGTGACATTAGCAGCTTTAAATAAAGAAAGAGAAACCCTGCTGCAACAACGCCTAGAATTTCAGAAACAACTAGATAAAACTCGCAAAGAATTACAACAAACTGAAAACGACATCAATCAAAGTGTCATCCGCGCTCCTATTGCTGGGACAGTTTTGCAATTGAATTTGCGTAATTCCGGCCAAGTAGTGCAACCGAGTGAAGCGATCGCTCAAATTGCTCCTATCAATGCCCCCATCTTAATCAGAGCTTATGTTTCATCACAAGACATTAACAAAGTCAAGCCTGGTCAACAAGTGCAGATGCGAGTTTCTGCTTGTCCTTATCCAGACCACGGCACTCTCAAAGGTACAGTCAAAACCATTGCCGCTGATGCCCTACCAATTGCCAACAATACCCCATCACCCACCCCGCCCAAAGCCGGTTATGAAGTGATTATCGAACCTCAAAACCCCTACGTCGGTAGAAGTGAACGGCCATGCCAACTCAAATCAGGCATGGAAGGTCAAGCCGATATTATCTCCCGCCAAGAAACCGTTTTGCGCTTCATTCTCCGCAAAGCCAGATTAATTGCAGATATAGGGGTATAGGGTAGGGCTAATTCATGTTCTACAGAGAAAAATCAGACTCTTAATTTCTGCGTAGCCTACTTAGCGAAACAAAATAATCAAGGAACAAAAGTATTGGATTCCTAAATTTTCTCTGGCTACAAAGAATCAGCCCTAGGGGTATA